>NZ_JACGVZ010000046.1:0-9625 GCF_014077465.1 Colwellia sp. BRX10-4 | reverse complement strand
GTATTATTTGAAAAGCTGTTTGCAAACCGCAGCTAACAAGAACATCAAACGGAAAAATTACAGTTGGCTCTTTTTCGTTCCTCAAAATTTCAGCCAACTATAATTTTCCGCTTATGTAAGCGTTAGCTGCTACAAAGTTAACAATATCGTGTTTCCCTATCTCGATATTGTTACAATAAAATAAATAGGGAAAAATATTAAGTAAAATATTAAGGAAAATATTAAGGAAAATATTATGTTTAAATATTTAACAATTGCAATCTTACTTACAGGTTCTTTTTTTGCTCAGTCTCAAACGGTCACAAAAAATTGCCATGGATGCACTGAATTTCAAATGAAGCGACAAGCAGAATTACACAGACCAACGTCTTTGAGAGATTATGTTTATGTTTTTAACTCAACGAATGAGTTGGTCAAACTATACGAAGTTAGTAAAGTGATTATTGATGACTTTATTGAGCACGTACAAGTAATAGAAAAACCAATCTCCCCAGAGCTTGATGGCTACTATCAAGAGTACCTTATAGCACGAAAGGAATTTTTAAATGATTTAGGGTTAGGATCAGCTACTAAATCTCAACGTTCTTCAATGTCCGACAGTAAAGATTGCACTAAACACCAACTACTCCCCGAAAAGAGAATTATAAATAGTGGTGTGAATGCTTTTTCATTTATAAGATCAAATCAAGAAAGAAACGATGTATTCAATGAGTTGATGCTAGACTCTACAACAGCAACTAGAGTTGTATCTACAATGAATCATATCAAAGACGCAGTAAACAGCAATACTGTTTTAAACTTTAAAGATCTAAATATGATTCTTAAATTTCATGATGGAACATCAATAGAAACATATATAGAACCTTTACTAGGTGGTCTAACGTATAAAGTTAGCAGTGGACTTGATGCGGACTGTAACTTAATCCCCGAGACAAAAAGAGAGATGGCGACTGGCTTTAAGTTTACCAATTTAGAGAATTTAAAAGCAATGGAAAATCATCTTTGGTACGAGAATGCGAAGTGGATGAATGATTTTCAGAGGTCTCAGTTTAAGTCTTCTGGGTGCACCGTAGAAACAAGATGCCGATGGGAAGGTACACAAAATTTAGTCTGTTATGGTCAACTTGAATGTAAATAACAGCTTGTCATAGCATAATTATCATCAATAACGCAGCTAACAAGTTAATCAAACGGAAAAATAACAGTTGGCCATCGCTTCGCGATTATAGCCAACCATTATTTTCCACTTAGCAAAGCGTTATATTGCTAGTTAAGTTTAGTAGTTTTATCATCGTCAATATCCATTATTTTAAAGGGAATTACATTATGGAAGATTTAGGATTTGTGTTTGGAATTATCGGTATGTCAATGGGCGTTCCTGCTTTTGTCTTTGCCACGATTTCAATGAGTAAAATAGATAAACTTGAAAAAAGGTTAAAAGAATTAGATGTTTTAAATCAAGACTTTAAATCAAGTTGATTCTGATTTAATTACTTTGTTGTTGGTGTGATCGCAATATAACAAGGCATTCAAACGGACAAATAACAGTTGGCTGTCGTTCGTGCCTCACTATTTTAGCCAACTATTTTTTGTCGCTTAATGTGGCGTTATATTGCTAAAAAGGTTTAATTGAAGCATCATTTATTAGCTAGCTTTTATGCAAGTTTAGTTTCAGTAGTTATCTTGATGCTTATTGATATGCAAGAAAGTCCTGGTATATCAATTGTAGGTGGCTTACTTTTAATACCTATTATTTTTGTTTGCTGTATTGTTCTTGCATATCCACTAATTTATATTCGTTCTCAATTCAAATTAAAAAAATTACAAAGTGTAATCTTATTTGTTTTAACAGGCTTTATTTTAGGTGCGGGGATCCCATTATTTATATTTCCTTGGCTTACAATAGATTCTGAAAGTATTGTATTTATCTTGCAGTATGGTTTTACTGGCTTTTTGGCTTCAATCACAGCGTGGTTCTACGTTCAGCGTAATATCGCAATATAACAAGAAATTAAACAAGGACAAAAAACAGTTGGCTTTTTGTTCACTACGTTCACCTATTATAGCCAACCATTTTTTGCCTGTTAATTGGGCGTTAGTTGCCTTTATTCTGGTGGGAAATTCTGCTTTTGGTGTAAAACTCGCATTATTCTAATCGTATCACCATCGACCCAATAAGAAACAATCATTGATATTTCTGGAATGATTAACACTCTTCCAAGAAAAATGTCTCTTTTAACACCCATTAGGGGGTGTTCTAGTAAGTTTTCAACTTTAGCTTCAATAGTTTGATCAGTTTTTTCTGCTGCACTTGGATTAAAATCAAAAAGAAATTCAAATATTTTTTCACGATCATTTAATGATTCTTCTTCCCAAAAGATCATGATTTGTCTCTATTACGGATTTTCTGTTTTCTTGCTTCCATTAATTTTTTTGCTTCATCATGCAAAATAAAATTAGCTTTTCCATTATCAAACTTGTCAAATGCTGCATTTATTTGTTCCGATAACCATGCATCATGGCTTATAGTTTTTCTTTGTTCTTCTGCTAAACCTTCTGCAAGTTCTCGGCATGCGTCGCTAAGAGTACGGCCTTGGCTTTCCGCCATTTGTTGCGCTAAACGTTTCGTTTCTTCATCAACTCTAAATTGAATGCGAGTGTCCATAATATGTTACCTTAAATTAGTGTTGTACTCACAAATGTTAGCACTGCAATTAATCCAAGGCAACTAACAAGTTGCTTAAACGGACAAAAAACAGTTGGCTTCCCTCACTTCGTTCGTTATTGTAGCCAAACTATTTTTAGCCGCTTAGCAAAGCGTTATACCTCAAGGTGATCAAATGGAATTTATTGCACTCTTTCTCATTGTTATCGTTTTATTATTCATATTCCTATTTAAGAACAAGAGTTCTAAACAGACGGTAGCACCATATGAATTATGTGGACCACTATTTACACCAGCCGAACGATCTTTTTATGGGGTATTAAAACTTACTTGTGAAGATAAAGCAGTTGTATTTGGTAAAGTAAGAATCGCTGATATCCTTAAACCAAAAAAAGGACTTAACCGAAGCCAATGGCAAATTGCATTTAATAAAATATCCGCAAAACACTTTGATTTTGTTTTATGCAACCCTAAAAATCTTACTGTTCTAGCAGTCATAGAACTTGATGATAAAAGCCACTCTCAGGAAAAACAAATTAAACGTGATGAATTCGTTGAATCTGCATGTGAAACAGCAGGTTTAAAACTACATAGATTCAAAGCTTCTACTAGTTACGCTGTTGATGAAATTAAAAAGGAATTATTTCCTGCTACAGAAGTTTTAGCAGATGTAACTGCACCTGAAAAAAATGATAATAAAATATGTCCTAAATGTTCGTCAGAATTAACTGTTAAAACCGCACAAAAAGGAAAGAATAAGGGGAATGATTTTTTAGCTTGTAGTAGTTTTCCTAAGTGTCGCTATACCGAAGAAATTGAGGTATAACAAGTCATTAAAGCAGGACAAAAAACAGTTGGTTTTTGCTCGTGCCTCGCTTATTTTAACCAACTATTTTATTGCCTCTTAATGAGGCGTTATGTGTTTTTCAAACTAATGATGAATATGTCAAATGTAATGGATACAATTAAAATTAGAGATAATAAAAGCGACTTTAAACTAACGATGGTTTTGGCATTTGTTTTAGTGGCTATTTCATTTTTTGCAGTAGGGTTTATTTATGCAAATGTACCTCAAACTGGAGTGCTAATTAAATTAATAGCTATTTTTGGTGGTATAAATGCATTCTTGGTTTATTACTTATATAAAAAGATAGACGGTGTATCAAACACATAACAAGAACTTCAAGAGGGACAAAATAAAGTTGGCTGTTTTGTTCACTCCGTTCACCTATTTTAGCCAACTCTATTTTGCCCCTTAATTGGGCGTTATGTGTATCGGGAATACTATGGCATTTGAACCTAATTACTCAAAATATACTGTTTCCGAACTTTACGATGTTTTGGATAATATTGATGGAGATAAGTTTCCTGAACGACTAGAAAAAATTAACTCTGAGCTTCAGTCAAGAGTTGTCGAAGATGAGAAAGATTATGAACGCCCAATTAAAAAAATGAGCCCCATTAAAAAAAATGCTCTAGGTTTCTTTTTACTATTTTCAATTATGTTATCCATTTTATACGCTGAATATGTCCCAATGCGAGGATTAGATTGGATTACACAACAAGCCCACCCAAAACTGTATTGGGTTTCTGTTATAATTTTTGGTATATGGTCGTGTTATTATGCGAAGAAATACATGGATGTAAAATACACATAACAAGCTGTTAAAAAAGGATAAAATACAGTTGGCTTTTGTTCACTCCGTTCACTTATTTTAGCCAACTTTATTATTGCCTGTTAACAGGGCGTTATGTGTACAAGGATAGGGTCAGGTTACGGAGAACATTTCGTTTATTATTTTCATACTTCTATT
Organism: Colwellia sp. BRX10-4; assembly: GCF_014077465.1. Classification (NCBI taxonomy): domain Bacteria; kingdom Pseudomonadati; phylum Pseudomonadota; class Gammaproteobacteria; order Alteromonadales; family Colwelliaceae; genus Colwellia; species Colwellia sp. BRX10-4. Next base: position 5,146 of record NZ_JACGVZ010000046.1, on the reverse strand, counting down.
ATGTACCTGCATAATTGGATTTAGTTTCACATTTTATTTTTACTTTAAAGCATGTGGCAATACTGAGCATTCAAATTCTATTTCTAATGGTTTTGGTTTCTTTATTAATTTGTTTGGCGATTCAGATAATCTTAACGAAGAAGGTATAAAGTATCGTGGTAAATTCATTCGCTCTTTAATTTTTACGTGTTTGGTTTTATGGTAAATTATTCAATAACATCAATAGCTTGGTAAGTACACATAACAAGCTATTCAAGTGGGACAAATTACAGTTGGCTGGTTTCGCTCCGCTTCACATTTTAGCCAACTACAATTTGCCCCTTAATAGGGCGTTAGGCAAACTATCAGAGGTACGGATGCTGAATAGACAAAATTTACTCTTGGCTTTTCCAATATTGAGCTTAGTTTGGTTCGCTGGAACAATTATTGTTGCAGGCTTATATTATCCTGAATATAGCCATATAACTCAGTTTATCAGTGAATTAGGAGCAACAGGTTCACCACATGGTGAATATGTTAATTATTTAGGCTTCATCCCTACAGAGCTTTTTATACTTGCATTTGTATTTACTTCCTTTTTAGCTGTTCCTAAAACAAAGAAAAACATAACAGGACTTAGCTTTATTGTTGTTTATGCTGTGACTCTTGGTATTTCTGCTTTATATCCATGTGACTTTGAATGTAGGCCAGTTGAACCTACGATTTCCCATAACATTCATATGTTGTCAGCTTTTCCTGGTTATTTATGTGGGATAATATCAATATTTATTTTGTCATCCGGCTCTTCATTCATTTCGCAATATAAAGTTTATAAATTTGTAAGCTTTACCATCGGAGTCATTTGCATTTACGCATTATTAAATCTAGATCCTAATTCACTCGTTGTTGGTGTTTATCAACGCTCTCTAGATTTAATGATATATTTGTGGTTTATATATTTTGCTTATAGTGTGAATCAACATTTGCCTAACAAACCACTAAAGCAGGACTTTTAATAGTTGGTTAGGTTCCGCTTCGCTTCACATTTTAACCAACAATTAAAAGCCTCTTAGTGGGGCGTTAGCTGTACAGGAGGTTAGGTGACATACGAACAATTAGATTTCATTGCAGATTCTTATATACCTCTTTTATTTATTGTGACCTCAATCGCCATGGTTAAGGGTATCGCGGATAATGGTTTAAGTCAGATGTATGGTCATATTACGGCAACTTTATCTTCTATTGTTATCGCATACGGCGTAATGTTTTTAGATATAAGGTTTAATATTTGGCCTGCTTTTGAGTCTGACTATAGTACGCATACAGCCTTGTCATTGGTTTTTGTTAGTTACTTTTTACTAAGAAGCAAGGTTCAAATGTGTATAGCAGTAACATCACTTATTGCTTACTTTATTTTAATGGTATACCAGCAATATCATACCGTTACGGATATAATATCTACATCGTTGGTTTTACTTCCTTTGTTTTTGTTATTCCAAGTAAAAGGTCAAAGAGTAAAATACAGCTAACAAGAAATTCAACAGGACTAAAAACAGCGGGCTATTCGCTTCGCTACCATTTTAGCCCGCTATTTTTAGCCCGTTAATTGGGCGTTAGTTGGCACCACGAAATCAGATTAATATTTATGTGTAAAAGCGGTATTTTCTAAATTAATTTGGTGGGTTACGCTTAAGTTTTCGCCTCAGAATTTTGGTTATGTTCGCTAATAGACTTTACGCATTTTTAAGACACTTTTGCTGTAAAGTCATTATCTAAATTAACCGTAGTGTTTGGCTCAGAGTTCACTGTTTGGTGCGTCGTGGTACTGGGTTTTTTTCAGATTCTTCCTAATATCCCACAAACATGGTAACTTATTGTAAAGTTTGTGCTTTTAATTAAAGTTCAACTAACAAGAACATCAAACGGAAAATTTACAGTTGGCTCTTTTTCGTTCATCAAAATTTTAGCCAACTATAATTTTCCGCTTATGTAAGCGTTAGTGTAATAAGGAGGTTTTAGGTGAACTTGAAAAATTTAAGTCTATTTTTGGCTGTTTTCATTTGTGGTTGTCAGACTACAAGCGAGAATCGAGATAATAGCTCTAGTATAAATGACATTGTAAAAAATGAACCACGTTGTACGGTATTCCCAAGAAAAATTGAAAATTTTAGCGATACGACTCAAGAAGGTTTTCCCATAAAAAGAGTTTCTCCGAAGTATCCAAAATCAGCAGCAAGAAATAAAATAAATGGCTATGTCAAATTTGAGTTCGATATTTCTTCTGAAGGTAAGCCCTTTAATATTGGTGTTATAGAATCTTCTCAGTCTGGTCTTTTCATAAAGCCAGCAACTGAAGCACTTAAAAAGTGGCGATTTAATCCGTATAAAGAAAATGGTTTATCTATTGACAGTATTTGCCAATCAATTCAATTAGACTTTAAGGTGTAAATTACACTAACAAGCTGTTAAAGCATGACAAAATTCAGTTGGCTGTTTTCGTTCCTCAACATTTTAGCCAACTAAATTTTGCCTCTTAACAGGGCGTTAGTTGCCAAAAGGAATTGTCATGCGTAATTTTAAAGTATCATTGTTATTCATCTTGTTTACTTCAACATCTGTTCTAGCTCAAAATGATGTTTTTCATCAAAGTCCTGCAATATATGGCGGGTGGAATTGTAATGTTGTGTTAGATAGTTTGAATAAAAAGTCGAGAGGTTTAAATAACATCACAGCTTGGATTTTTGGCTATACCTATGGTAAAAATATCCAATTCAAAAAGGATAAAAGCCCAGCTTCTAAAGCTGAATATAAAGATGTTTTAGTCCCTTATTTGACTGAATATTGTAAAAACAATCGAGATTCAACTTTCTTTCATGCGATGGACAGTTATGTTGATTTCAAATTAAAGCAAGGTGAGGCCGTAATTGGCAACTAACAAGGCATTCAAACGGACAAAAAACAAGTGGCTGTTTTCAATTCGTTCAACATTTTAGCCAACAATTTTTAGCCGCTTAATGTGGCGTTAAGTAGACAAGGATACTTTAGAGTGTATTTCAAATATTTCATTATCATAGTTTTTATTTTCCTATCTCTAGGTTGCCAATCGACCAAAAAGGGAGGAGCTATCCCTGTCGAATCAAATAAAGAATTGAAATTAGATGTACTAAACATTGATTGGAGCGATCTTAGCTTAGCTCCCGGTGATCGTAGAATTAAAGGTACAGGCTTTGTTGTTGCTAATTGGTCTAATTCTTCAGATGATGTAGGGCAATACCTTGGAGTTCTGGGAGTTCTTGCATCCGATCTTTTAAATGAAAAAAACTTACAGGGTAACTTAGAAATAGAGCTTAAAGACAATTTTGATTTAGCTAAGATTCTACTGAACTCACTAAATAATAATCAAGATTTAAAAAAAGAAATTAAATCTATTCATCTAAATTCTAATTTAAAAAAACAGGTTATAACACTTGAACCTTGGTGTATTATTATCACTAACGAAAAAGGTTTAATATTTCTTCCTCAACTTAAAGCAACACTAAAATCTGAAACAGGTAAAGCTCTTTGGGAAGGAAACTATGGGCCAATGAGTACAAACAAACCTTTTAAGTTGAATACTTCAATGGCGAATGAAAATATCATTGAATTAGAGTCTAGGTTAGGAGTAGTTTACGGGGAAATTACCGATCAATTAGTTGCTAATATTCAGGGACTCGATAGTTATGTTAATGACGAAGAAAGTCAAAAGTTTACTGATAGCCTAATGAAATATATGGAAATAGACTTTGATGAAAGTCTACTTAACAAGAAAATCAACAAGGACTAAAAACAGTTTGCTGTTTGTTAACATTTTAGCAAACAGTTTTAGCCCGTTATTTAGGCGTTATGATGAGTCGATATTTTTTGTTGTTAAATTATAAATTTTCCTCTATATTCTGAGCTATTGGTGTTGAAATTGGACTGTGTTCTTTTCTATTTAATTACTTCATGGTTCCTGTGTTATTACCTGGATATAGGATATTGGCTGCTCCAGCAATGTTCATTCTAAGTTTTTTCAGTGAACAAACTGATTTTGCTCCTAAAATGATTCTTTTTCTTTCAGGTCAGTTTTTAGATTACTTTTTAATTGGTTGTATTGTTCAAATAATTAAAAGGCTTGGTTTGGCGCGCACTCAGTCATAACAAGCTATTCAAGTGGGACAAATTACAGTTGGCTAGTTCCGCTTTCGCTACACATTTTAGCCAACTACAATTTGCCTCTTAATAGGGCGTTAGGTGAATAAGGAAATTATGAGAAAACTGATAGTTTGGATGTTTATTTTATTTTTAAGTCAAGGGTGTACTAAACAGCAGCTAGGTGGTGTAGCTACAGTCACTGCTTTATTAGTTTCAGTACCATTGATTCCATTTGCAGAAGCTTACCATGTGATTAACGATACGGATGGTAAAGCAAAAGAGCAACGTGAGATCTGGGAAGCTCAATTTGATCCAGTTTATATAGCAAGAACAGACTTAATCAATATTAGAAACCCTGAATTTGATGCTGAATCACTTTATAGGAAAGGTCATGTAGCTTTTTTTCCTTCAGTCCCTTCAAATGGTATTTATCCTGGATTAAAATATGAAATGGAAAATTCTAATTACAAAGAAAATCAGCTTACCATTTCTAATAATGTTGATTTAAATTCTTTGCAGGTTCTTATGGCAAAAGATCCTTTACATAAAGAGACTGCTGGTTGGAAATATAATAATGATGTATTTAGAACCTTTTGGGATACAGGTTTAAAATATAAAGTTAACTTTAACCAAAGAATGTCTGAACTTTCTGAGTTACATTCACCTAACAAGAAAATCAACAAGGACTAAAAACAGCGGGCTGTTCGCTTCGCTCTATTTTAGCCTATTATTTTTAGCCTATTATTTTTAGCCTATTATTTAGGCGTTGGTATGAATCCCCACGCCAAGTTAAATACACTGAACCTTGTTCATTAATTTCAGAACCATTGTTTTCACTTTTAGTGTTAAGTGATTTAACGCATAGAATGAAGCAAGTAATTTTGTCGGTTATCATGCTGATATTCGTCGATTACTCACTGATTAGTTAGCAGCGCCTACCTTACTCATTTCGTCGTGGCACCTGTCTTCAGTCTATGTTAGCGGTTCAATAGCC
>NZ_JACGVZ010000037.1:0-22079 GCF_014077465.1 Colwellia sp. BRX10-4 | reverse complement strand
ATGGGTTAATTCATTATCCAGCCTTTTTAAACGTTTTAACCTTTCGGTAATGGTTGAAACGGCTTCTTGCAAAACAATTTGCTGACAAGGATGAGGTAGCACTAATTCAGCGAGCCAACGCAAATACTGTAATGACCAGTTATCTTTTATTTTGCTGTTAATGTTGCTACGTAACAACAATGCTTTAAGTTGATATTTAGCCTCTTTTAAGTCTTTCATGCCTGTTTCACGGGCTCTGGATAAATCACGTACGGCTTCATCTTCGGGCTCAGGGACATAGATAGATGTTAAGTCTTCAGACTTGAGCAGCTTTGCAAGTTTGAGCGCATCACGTTTATCGGTTTTGATTTTATCTCCTGGTTTTTTAGGGATAAGCGAAGGAGCGATGACATAGCAACAATGATTAAGGCTGGTGAAAAAGCGATAAATCCAATAGCCACAAGGACCGGCTTCGTAAAAAAAATGGAGCGTAGCGTCAGGATATTTTGACTGTAATTGTCGTACGAGTTTTTTAAAGGCGGCTTTATTGCTGAGTATTTTACCTAAATGAACTGACTTAGCGCCGCGCTGGTCTTCAATATAAGCGACTTTAGTAAATGTTTTATGGGTATCTAAGCCAATGAAAAGTATGTTATGTTTTATCATGCTAGCCTCTTTTTTATATTGTTGACACATATAGTATGGCTCTGGTTTGTAAAACTAACCCACGTTCAGAGGCTAGCACCTCGTGGGGAGTCATTGTGTCTATATTTTTAAGGAGAGTTTGGTGAAACTTACAGTCATAATTTTTATTTTTATATTCTCAGGATTTAATAATGCATCTACGATGCCTGATTTTCCATTTGTTACTGTCACAGATAAAAGTGTCATAAAAGTTGAACCTGACATAACAACCTTAGAGTTTTATGTCGTGACATTTAACAAACAAGCTACTTTGGCTAAATCATTATTAAACAAAACATCAAATGATGTAGTAATCATCTTAAAATCTAATGGCATTTTAGAAACAGAGATAAAATCATTTGAAATTAATAAACAGGCAATGAGTATCATGGTTTAGCTATTTTAGGTTATGAATTTATTCAAAAATTTAAAGTTACCATTAATGATTTGAAAATTTATTCTAAGTTAACTAATGAGTTGATGGATAGCAATAATGTTGAAGATATCGAGAGTTATTTTGATTTTTCAAAGAAAGATGAAATCGAAGTTGAATTAATTAAAGAGGCATCGAAAAAAGCTAAACAAAAAGCTAAAAATATGGCGCTTGGTTTAGGTGTTAAAATAAATTCCGTTTTTGCATTGGATCATATTGCCAAATGTACATTAATGCTGGCTGATATTAATTATTAAAAAAACAACGACACCTATTTACTTTTTTCAAGACCTTCAGCTCCTAGCACCTATGTATTAGCAGGGATTGCATTGGGAATATATCATAGAACTCTAGTGAGGTAATTGTGATGGATAAGAGACAGTCTTTAAACGTTGGTGCGATGATTTTTTAAAAACTCTACTGCTCTGGAACTTTTAATTAGTCACTTATAATGAAAAAAACGAATAAAACGTATATCCATTCCTGCAAGTAACTAACAGACTACAGTATTTCATTATTCTGTAACTTTTTCACTTTTAAAACAGTTATTAAATATTTATTTAAATTACAAGTTGATGTGAATTTACATTTTATTTGTATTAGGTATATTAGTAACTAAGACAATCCGTTTTATCACACTAATGCGTCTCTATTTTTAAACAAATCAAAAGAAAAAAACTGTTGAATAATGAACATGGTGAACCAAATAAAAAGCACTAAATATGGATTACAAATAACAATAAAACCACTCCCAACTCTGCTTGCTCTAGTTTTATCATCACTGTTAAATCAGTCAGCTATAGCTTCTACTCAAGTAATACATGCTGGCGAACTCCTTTCTGTGCCTGGTATGTATCCTTTAAAAAAGCAAACCATTATTGTTAAAGATGGAGAAATTTTCGCTGTAAAAAAAGGCTTTGTTGACGCAAAAACAGTTGATAAAAATGCAATTTTTATCGATTTATCTAATAGCTTTGTTATGCCCGGATTAATGGATATGCATGTTCATTTACAAATGGAGCTTGGTCCTGACAATATCAAAGATACAGTCAAGTTATCTAATGCCGATATTGCTATGAAAAGTGTACATTACGCAAAAAAAACGTTGATGGCCGGTTTTACTACTGTGCGCGATTTATTGAGTGAATCAGAGCAAATGTATGCATTGAGAGATGGTGTCAATAAAGGATGGATTGAAGGTCCACGTATAATTGCAGCAGCAGGAATATCGATTACCGGTGGGCATTTAGATACTGATGGTATGGCACCTGACTTATTGGCAATGAAATCACCAAAAACACTTTGTGATGGACCTTTTGAATGTCGAAAAATGACCCGTCAAGCGATTAAATATGGAGCAGATGCCATTAAAGTGGCCTCAACTGGTGGGGTATTATCAGATACAAATACAGGTACGGGTCAACAAATGACCGATGATGAATTAAAAGAAATTGTCGATACAGCCCATGACTTAGGCCGTAAAGTTGCAAGCCATGCACACGCTACAGCAGGCATTAATGCAGCATTAAGAGCGGGTGTAGATAGTATTGAACATGGTAGCTACGCTGATAAAGAAACCATCAAACTATTTAAACAATCAGGTGCCTACTTAGTACCTACGCTACTTGCTGGAGCAACGGTTGTAAATATGGCGGAAACATCTGACTTTATGTCTTTGCCTATTAGGGCAAAAGCCATTCGTGTTGGTGCTGATATGCTGGCAAATTTTGAGATATCTTACAAAGCTGGTGTGAAAATCGCTTTTGGTACTGACAGTGACGTGTCAAAACACGGCATCAATGCTCAAGAAGCTGTTCTAATGCACCAAGCGGGAATGTCTACGTCAGAAATCTTAAAATCTGCCACTGTTAATAGTGCAGATCTTATCGGAATGAGTGATAAATTAGGCACAATAGAACCCGGAAAATTTGCAGATATCATCGCGACTAATACTAGTCCATTAAAAAATATTAAAGCGTTACTTGATGTAAGTTTTGTTATGAAAGGCGGTAAAGTTTATAAGCAACAATAATAAAGAATTACGAACTTAACAGAGTTAACCTACAGTCTGGTTAATATTAATAACGACAATAAATAGGAATATATCGTGAAATTGTTTCAATTACTTGGTGTCGCTACTGTACTACTCGCAGTTTCGAATACTTATGCTCAACAAACATTAATTAATGCCAGCGCTTATCTTGATGTAAAAAATGGTGAAATAATAAAAAATGTCGCGGTCTTAATAGACGGCAATAAAATTGTCCAAGTGGGTAAACAAGGAAAAGTGAAAACCGAACAAGGTGCTAGCATTATTAACCTAAAAGGCAAAACATTAATGCCGGGCTTGATGGATATGCACGTACATTTAAATAGTGATGCCGAAGATAATTTTTTAGCCGCAAAAGGCAACTCAGTACCGCGTCAAACGGTAAAAGCAGTAAAAAATGCAAAAAAGACCTTGCTGGCTGGCTTTACTACGGTACGAAATTTAGGTGCTTCAGGATATTCTGTTATTGGAGTTCGTGATGGTATTAATGCTGGTGAAGTACCTGGTCCTCGTATTTGGGCTGCGGGTCATTCGATTAGCATTACTGGTGGCCATTGTGATGATAATTTTTCTCCTCCTGAGGCAAAAAGCATTTCCGGTGGAGTAGCAAACGGCCCTTGGGCGGTAAGAGCGAAAGTAAGAGAAAACATTAAGTATGGCGCAAATACCATTAAAGTTTGTGCTACAGGTGGTGTTTTTTCTAAAGGTACTAAAGTTGGTATTCAACAGTTAACCGAAGAAGAAATGAAAGCGGCCGTTGATGAAGCGCATTTACGTGGTTTAATCACCGCGGCACATGCACATGGTACTAGCGGTATAAAAGCAGCCATTCGCGCGGGTATAGACTCAATAGAGCATTGTAGTTTCTTAGATGATGAAGCAATTAAGTTGGCATTAAAACATGGGACTTACATGTCATGCGATATTTACAACACAGAATACACATTAGAGTTTGGTGCGGCCAATGGTGTGCCTGAAGAAAATATTAATAAAGAAAAAATGGTTTCAAAAGCACAACGTGAAAGCTTCCGCAGGGCAACAAAAGCGGGTGTGAAAATGGTATTTGGATCAGACGCTGCTATTTACCCACATGGTGACAACGGAAGGCAATTCTCACGTATGGTGACTTATGGCATGACACCAATGCAAGCCATTCAAGCAGCAACTATCAACAGCGCTACTTTACTTCAGCAACAGGGTTCTTTGGGACAAATTAAATCAGGTTATTTAGCCGATATTGTTGCGGTTGACGGCAACCCGATTAATAACATTTCCTTGATGGAAAATGTAACCTTTGTAATGAAAGACGGCGTTATCTACAAACAATAATAACGAGATTTTTTCTTGCCTTAATGTGTTGTCAACCATAAGGCGAGAGGTAAATATAGTTACTAAATCATTATTATTAAAACGATAATCTAATGCTTAATTGTAGTGCTGGATAAACTCCATCATAGTACAGCGGTTACTTAACTTTAAATAATTATCTTTTAAATAAATTTATAACGTACTTAATTTAAAAAAAGACAACATTTCGTATAAAAGGAAAATAAGTTAAATGTTAATTAAAACACCAAAACTATCTTCTCTTGCACTATCGATGATGATGCTATTTCCAGCGTCTCAAAGTAGCGCATTTGAAAAAGAAACATCGGGTAAAAAAGATGAAAAACCTAGCTGGTCAGTTAACGCCCCGCAAGGAGAGTTCAAAACGGCGAACATTGATGTTCGTACGGGGACATGGATGAACGTAGATATTAGTCCTGATGGTAAAACAATTATATTTGACCTATTAGGTGATATTTATAGCATGCCTATTACCGGCGGCGAAGCTAAGCCTTTCATGACCGATATTGCATGGCAAATGCAACCTACGTTTAGCCCTGACGGAAGATATATTGCTTTTACATCAGATGAAGATGGTGGCGATAACCTATGGGTGATGAATGCAGATGGTAGTAATGCTAAAGCGGTAAGTTCAGAAACATTCCGATTACTTAATAGTCCGGCTTGGTCACCAGACAGTAATTATATTGTCGGTCGCAAACACTTTACAGGTAGTCGCTCGCTAGGTGCAGGTGAAGTATGGATGTACCACAAAACTGGCGGTAGTGGTGTAATGCTCACTAAACGCCCAGATCAACAAAAAGATTTAGGCGAGCCAGCATTTTCACACGACGGTAAATATGTATATTTTTCACAAGACACTTCCCCAGGCAAAACCTTTCATTACAGTAAAGATTCCACCAAAGGCTTTTACAAAATTAAGCGCCTTGACTTAGAAAGCGGTGAAATTAAAGTGGTTATTTCTGGTACGGGTGGTGCTATTCGTCCTACTCCATCACCAGATGGCAAGCATTTAGCGTTTATTAGCCGTGATGATTTCCAATCAAAACTTTATCTATATAACCTTGAAAGCGGTGAACAGACCGAAATATACGGAAAGTTAGAACGTGATATGCAAGAAACATGGGCGATTCATGGTGTTTACCCAACCATTGCTTGGACACCTGACAGTGAAGAAATGATTTTCTGGGCTGGCGGTAAAATTAATAAATTAAATGTTGCCAGTAAAAAATCTGAAAACATTGAATTCCATGTAAAAACAACAAAGAAAATTCAAACTGCTTTACGTTTTCAACAAGATGTTAACCAAGACATATTTGACGTGAAAATGTTGCGTGACGTTGAAGTATCGCCTAACGGGAAAAGTGTCGTGTTTGAATCTATGGGTCATATCTATACTCGTAGCTTACCGGACGGAAAGCCAAAGCGTTTAACTCGTCAAAAAAATCATTTTGAACTGAACCCTAGTTATTCACGTGACGGCAAAAAAATTGTTTACGCCACATGGAATGACAAAAGCCAAGGCCAATTGCGTGTTGTTTCAGCACGTGGTGGTAAAGGTAAAGCTTTAACAAAAGAGCCTGGTAAATATATTGAACCGAGCTTTTCTCCTGATGGTAAAACGGTTGTGTTCCGTAAAGTGTCAGGCGGTTATATTACCGATCCTAAATGGGGTTTAAACCCAGGTATTTATCACGTATCTGCTAAAGGTGGCAAAGCTACATTAATTACTGAATCAGGCTTACAACCACACTTTGGTAGTAAAAATGACCGTATTTACGTTATTCGTGATAGTGAAAAGCCAAGCTTAACGCGTATTGATTTAGACGGACAGAATGAGAAAAAACTATACCAAGGTAAATTTTCCACCGAGTATAAAGTATCACCAGACGGCAAGAATTTAGCGTTTACAGAGCGGTTTAAAGTGTTTGTTACCCCTATGGTAGAACGTGGTGATGTGATCGATATTGGCCCAAAAGCTAAAAACTTACCTGTTAAACAACTTTCTATGCGTGCAGGTGAAGGCATTAGTTGGAACGGTAAATCAGACGAACTTCATTGGAGTTTAGGCGCGAATTTATATCAAGCCCCCGTTATTGGTGCGTTTGATATTGTTGCCAAGGTTGAAGATAAAAAAACTGAAAAGAGTAAAAATACTGACACCAAAGTAGATAAAACCAAGCCTAAAGTGACTAACTTAAGCTACAAGAAAAAAGCAGATAAACCATCAGGTATTGTTGCTTTTGTTGGTGGAACCGTGGTCACAATGGAAGGTGAACAAGTTATTGAAAACGGTATTGTTATCGTTGAAGGCAATACCATTAAAGCCGTTGGCACCAAAGAGCAGGTTAATGTTCCAAGTGGTGCTAAAGTTATTGATGTTGCTGGTAAAACCATAATGCCAGGCTTAATTGATGCACATGCTCATGGCCCACAGGCGAGCAGTGAAATTATTCCACAGCAAAACTGGAAAAACTACGCAGGTTTGGCACTAGGTGTGACAACAATTCATGACCCGTCAAATGATACCACGGAGTTTTTTGCCGCAAGTGAAATGCAAAAAGCGGGTAAAATCACCTCAGCACGTTTATTTTCAACCGGTACAATTTTGTACGGTGCAACAGTTGCTGGTTATACCTCGCATGTTGATAGCCTTGATGATGCTAAATTCCACGTTGAGCGTTTAAAATCAGCAGGTGCATTTAGTGTTAAAAGTTATAACCAACCTCGTCGTGACCAACGTCAACAATTCATCCAAGCATCACGTGAATTGAAAATGATGGTCGTGCCAGAAGGTGGTTCACTTTTACAACATAACTTATCAATGATTGTTGATGGTCACACAACCTTAGAGCATTCAATTCCGACGGAAAAGGTGTATGACGATGTGAAGCAACTTTGGTCACAATCCGAAATGGCATACACGCCAACACTTATTGTCGCCTACGGTGGTATTTGGGGAGAGCATTACTGGTACGACAAAACAGAAGTGTGGAAACATCCACTGTTAAGTAAATATGTACCCAGTGAAATATTAGACCCGCGCACCATGCGACGCACTACGGCACCAGAGCATCATTACAACCATAAAAATGTGGCAACAGTAGCGAAAGAAATGCAAGATTTAGGTATTAAGGTTAATGCTGGTGGTCATGGTCAACGTGAAGGTTTAGGGATGCATTGGGAAATGTGGATGATGGCGCAAGGTGGTATGTCACCACTAGAAGCGATTAGAACCGCAACTATCTCGTCTGCTGAAACTTTAGGTTTAGACAATCAGTTAGGTTCACTTAAAGTCGGTAAATTAGCTGATATCATCGTAGTTGATGGTGATGTAACAAAAGACATCCGTTTAAGTGACCGTATTACCCATACCATGGTAAATGGTCGTCTATACGATGCTAATACTATGAATGAAATTGGTAACTACGATAATAAACGTAATAAGTTTTATTTCGAAAAATAATAGATAATTTAATATGAATGTGAAAGCCTTGTTTTAATAAAAAACAAGGCTTTTTTATGTTTATAAAGATGAACTAGCGTTAAAATCACCTGGATTGTGATAAAAAACAGCAAAAAATGGTGGGCGATATTATTCACCACTTTTCAAAATAGTCGACACTATTGAGTTTAACTTATAGGTTAACGTATTTTCTTTCGCTGAATATATAGTAACTATGGATGTTCTAGTTACCAAATGAACCCGCATCACCAGGAAAAACAACAGGGCTTTCAAAGCCATCTTTACTGACACTAACCACGCCAAAAAAGTAATTATCTATAACAATATTTTCCAAAGTGTATTCTGTTACATTACCAACAAAACGGCTGTTTTGCCATTGTGAAGCATCCGTTAATCGCCAGTAAATCTTATAGCCTGCAATAATACTTTTTTCATTTTTATTTGCCTTTGCCCAAGCAAGTTTAGTACTGGGTTGCACTGCTCCGCTTATTTCAACGTTAACGGGTGGATTAGGAGCCCATGCCATGCCAGCTAAAGAAACTGCATTGAGTGCCGTAAGTTTTGCCGCATAGTTAAAGTTGATACCGTCGATAGTATCGCCATAGTTGACACCATTTTCTGTTCTAAGGTCTTGATGTTGTCGGTTGTAGTTCTCATTCGTTTCCATAATTCGAACCGCAGGATAACCAAGGTCGTTAAACGGACGGTGGTGTCCACCACGTCCAAATCTATCTAAACGGTAAACCATCATAGTGTCTAAATTAGGAATATACCTATCTGCCATCCAGTCAATATAACGAGCTAAGTTACGAGTAGGTGAATCGACTTCTCCCCCTGTAAAACGTCTTTTAGTTGCCTGCTTTTGTGTTTCTTTTTGGCGAGTGCCTTCAGCAAATATTCTTGCGGTTGTATTATTAATAACGCCATTAATCCCTTCAATATTGCCGATCATATCATTATTTAGTACCGCTTTAATTCGCCAACCATCTTTTTGCGCTTGCTTAGCCATAATTTTACCGCCAAAGAGCCCTTGCTCTTCACCAGCTAAGGCAGCAAACACAATTGAGCCATTGAATTCATGTTTTGATAGTACTCTTGCCGCTTCCAAAACGCCTGCAACACCTGAAGCATTATCATTGGCGCCCGGAGAGTCTGAGGTAGCATTCATAGGATCACTAACACGAGAATCAATATCGCCTGACATAATTACATAGCGATTATCATCCGTTTTACCTTTCAATATCGCGATGACACTCACCACTTCGGTAGGCTCTGGTATACGTTTTTCACCCGATATCACATCACGTTGAAAATACACCTCAAGACACTCTCCGCAAGCCTTCGAAATAGCTTCAAATTCAGATTTAATCCAACGTCTTGCAGCGCCGATACCGCGTGATTCAGATTGAGTTTCTGATAAAGTATGTCTGGTGCCAAAGCCGACGAGTTTCCTAATGTCTTTTTCGATATTATCAGCTGATACCTGCTCAGCTATTTGATGTAGCTTTACTTGATCCGTGTATTTAACTTCAGCTAACGCCGAAGTAATCGTTAATGCTGAGACGATTAAGCTACACGCCGCTATAGGGTATAAATTCCGCATATTTTAAACTCGCTTATTACAAAGGAAAAAATGTATATTTTCACCTGACAACTGATTGAAAAATATCATCATTGATTAAAGGAAATCACTATCTCAATAACCAATGGCGACACAACTATGATGATTAAAGAACTAAGAGATTACTATTTTGCATTTAGTTCATCACCTCTACTTTATATTAGTAATCAATAACCTCCCTTTGATTTCGGAGTCGTTTTATATTGCTCAAACCACCATAATATATGAGCAACTTTAGACATTAAATTGCTAGGGCGTTTATAAATACCATGATAAGCGTCTGGTATTCTTACCATGGCTGTATCAACATCACGTAATTTAAGCGCTTGATAAAACTGTTCAGTTTCAGCAATGGGTGTTCGTTGATCTGCTTCCCCTGTTAGTAGCATGGTAGGTGTACTGACATTACCAACATAACTAATAGGTGATAACTTCATATAGTGCTCGCTGTCTTCCCATGGCATTTTGTTAAACCAATTTTTAATAACAAAAGGATAAATATCAGTGGTCAGTACGAAGCTAATCCAATTGATTACAGGTTTAGCGACCACAGCAGCTTTAAATCTGTCAGTGTGGCCAATAATCCACGCCGTTAAAACACCACCACCAGAACCACCTGTTACAAATAATGCCTCATCATCAATAGCTTCTTGCTTAATAACATTATCAACAACGGACATTAAATCATCATAATCTTGGCTTGGATAATTATTATGAATGGTTTGAGAGAATTCTTTACCGTAGCTATCACTTCCTCTTGGGTTAGCATAAACTACGACATAGCCTTTCGCTGCCATAAGTTGAATTTCTGCAGAAAAATGAGGTCCATAATTTGTGACTGGACCACCATGAATTTCTAGGATCAAAGGAAACTTTTTACCCGCTTTTTTAGCCGTATCATACCCTGGAGGGTAAGCAATCCAAGCTTGAATATTGCGTTTATCAAATGAAGATTTGGTATTAATTTCTTTTATACTAGCTAGAGTTTTATAACCTAATGCATCTTCATTAAGTGTAGTTAGTAGGGTTGTTTTACCCTTTTTCATTATTGCTATATCCGCAGGGCGTTGAGGATTCGAAAAAGTAAAAGCAACAGTTCCATCTTCTGAAACAACAAATTCACCGCCATTATATGGTCTACCGTAAGAGAGTCCGCCTAACTGTCTCGCAACAATTTTTCGTTTGCCACTCAACGATTGAGAAGCAACATAAGTTTCTCCTTTATCTTGATAACTCATTAAAACGGATTTGCTGTTCTTAGCCCATTGAATGTTATTAATTGAACGGTCTAAATTTTCAGTAATAGAATGTTTATTTGAACCATCAATATTCATGATATAAAGTTCAGTGTTTTCGTAATTTTTATAGTGCTGATCAGAGCCTAAATACGCAATCAACTTACCATTAGGCGAGATAATAGGGCTTGAATCAGGTCCATTACGATCTGTTAATACGTTAACTTCTTGCGTTTCAATATCCACAGAGTAAATATTACTATCTGTCCATTCTAGATCTTTATCTAAACGTTTGTTGGTTGAGTAATATAATTTGCTTCCATCTTTGCTCCAACTAACTTTTTCATTATGATTGAACTCACCCTCTGTAAGTTGACGTGCATTTCCCCCATCAGTTGACATAACAAAAATATGGCTATTACCTGCTTTATTATAACCTGCACCATCAAAGCGATAATACATGTCATCAATATACACCGCTGGCTTAGCCCATTTTGCTCCTTTAGGCATACCTGGCAGTGATACAACACTCTTTGTTTCACTATCAACAAACATTGAGAAAGCTAAATGTTTTCCATCAGGCGACCAACTTAGATTTGAAGGTGCGTTAGTGAAGTGACTCAATTGTCCAGCGTTACCTGTTTGCAACCACTTCATATGTATTTGAGATTTACCACTCGCCGTAGAAATATAAGCTAGTTTTGTATTATCAGGAGAAAGCTTTGGCGAATAATCAACATGAAGACCATTAGTTACCGGAGTTAAGTTTTTTTTCTTGTCAACTTTCCAAATGTTGCCAAGTTTTTTATCACTATGAATATCCATATAGTTACGAACAAAATAGACTTCATCACCGCCAGCATTTATAGCAAGTCCAGAAGCATACTCCAGTGTAAAAACATCTTCTAGTTGTAATACAGGCTCGACTTTAGCAAAGGTCATTGTTGAAAATAGCGGCGCAATTATTACTGCTACCCAAATGTTTTCCTTCATTATTATTCCTTAAACGGGTAGCTTTAACCCTATTATTCATGATTGAACTCTAAGCTAAATTAACATAATTTATTTAAATTACAAAATTATGTGAATTTAGATTTACATTTATCAGCACCGTCGAGAAAACTGGGTACTTTAGTGCAGAGTAGTTCACAATTAAATAACCAATGACGGGTGCATCTATCAAAATGTGAATCTTAATTTATCGAACATTTTGATAATTACTCGTTAGTATAAAAAGCGATTAGTGAATTTATAATGAGCAGTTCAGAATGAAAAAAAATATCTTCACAAAGAATTTATCAGCAGCTCAAGCCATATGCTTGTTAGCCACTTTTACTTAGTTACAGTTGTATGCAAATGACAGTGACTTATGTTCTATCACCTACAGAGAAGCAGCTGAACTTGGTATTGATAATTTAGAACATGGCTTTTTTGCCTCAACAGATGTTGTTAAAGGAAAAGTTAAAGATGAATGCCCAAGTTATAAAGTATCACACCAATCGCTAGTAGATCTTGATATAGACTCTAAAGAAGTTAACGACCTTATTGAATTTTTGATAAAAAAGAGGTTGCGTTAACCTCAATATTAACTGTCTTTGAAATCTATACTAAAGGCCGCCCAAAAGCTTAGCCTAAAGCACTTGATGTCCTTATTCCACAAGTACGCTATCAATACGAAGCAATTTTGGAAAAAATAGCCAACCAAGAACATGCTACTTGGTCTATTATCTTTAAAAAGATGATGAAGCTTGAAAGATATTTATTGAAGCTGACAGAAAATTAATGGTAGGAACGGATCCAACAGTTTTTAGTGTTGTTATTGCTGGTTTTTCTAATCAACGGGTTGTTGAATTGCTTGTATAAGCAGGTTTTAGCGTGGAAGAATCCATTGAAATATCTACGCTTAATACCGCTAAATATTTACATTGTGAAAATCTAATTGGCTCTATGAAACAGGAAAACGTGCTGATTTAGTTTTGGTTGATGGTGACTTATCAAAAGATCCATCGGCTATTCGTGATAGGTCAGTCGTTTTTAAAGGCGGCATAGGCTATAACATAGAAAAAATACCGGCAACGACTAAGTCGATTGTTGGCTCACATTAATCCAAAAACGGTTAATATCACTTAAAATAAATCATAATACTAATAATAAATTAAAAGGAATAAACATGAAAAAATCAGTAATATCTTGTTGTGTTGCTTTAGGATTAATGTCTTCATTTGGTGCTAAGGCTGCGACAGGCCCGAAAGAACTACTTAAAAATGTTGAACATAAAGTTATTGAATGGCGCCGTGATTTTCACCAAAATCCTGAGCTAGGAAACCGTGAATTTCGCACCGCTGGCATAGTTGCAGAGCATTTGAGAAGCCTTGGCATGGAAGTGGAAACCAATATTGCCTATACCGGTGTTGTTGGGATTTTGAAAGGTTCAAAGCCAGGCCCTACGGTAATGCTTCGTGCCGATATGGATGCTTTACCGGTAACAGAAAAGGTCGATTTACCTTTTAAGTCAACTAAAACAACTAACTACCGCGGTGTCGATGTCGGTATTATGCACGCCTGTGGCCATGACACCCATGTTGCCATGTTGATGGGAACAGCTTCAGTACTAGCTGGCATGAAAGATCAACTCAATGGTAATGTCATGTTTGTATTCCAACCCGCAGAAGAAGGTGCACCTAAAGGTGAAGAAGGTGGCGCTGAACTGATGTTAAAGCAAGGAATATTTAAACGTTATAAACCTGATGCTGCTTTTGGTTTACATATAACATCTAGCCTGCCTTCCGGAACTATAGGTTATCGAAGTGGCCCATTTATGGCTAGTGCAGATAGGTTTGAAATTAATGTCCATGGTGAACAAACACATGGTTCTACACCTTGGAACGGCGTCGATCCCATTGCAGCGGCGGCTCAAATTGTTAATGGTGTGAACCTCATTGTTAGTCGTCATATTGATATTACCAAAGAACCTGCTGTCGTTTCTTTTGGTAAAATTTCGGGTGGTGTGCGTAATAATATTATTCCTGAAAATGTCGAAATGATAGGTACTATTCGTAACTTTGACATGGATAATAGGCAACAAATTTTTGAAAAAATTAAAACAACGGCAACGCATATTGCTGCCTCGTCAGGAGCAAAGGCCGATGTTAATATTTTCAAAGGTTACCCTGTTACGATAAACAACCCAGAATTAACAACCCAGAATTAACCACACAAATGTTACCGAGTTTGGAAAAAGCAGCCGGAAAGCAAAATGTAATGATTATACCTAAGATCACCGGTGCAGAAGATTTTTCATTTTACGCCCTTGAGGTACCAGGTTTATTCGTTTTTTTAGGGGGAACTCCAAGTGATAAAGACGAAAAAACAGCACCAAGTAACCATTCCCCTTATTTTTTTGCTGACGAGTCCTCATTTAAAACGGGCACTGCTACATTGACTCAACTGACCCTTGACTATATGGCCCAAGCTAAATAGTATTTGCCCGTAAAGTGTATGGCAATATGAAAATATTATTTGGGATTATTACCCCTAGTAGTTACCCAAATGAATTTTGGTATTGCTGTTTTCCTTAAAAAATCGCATCATTCAACTAGTTTCACCTTAAATGGATATATAGCGATAACTATGCCAACAAAAAATGTTTTCTTGCCAAAACAGCAAAGAAGCCAAGATACACAACGTAAACTATTAAACGCTTTACATTTTTGTCTCCAAGACAAGTTTTTCGAGCACATCACTATTAAAGAATTATCCGCGCGTGCTGGCGTATCCGTAGGCACCTTTTACCGACGATTTAAAGACAAAGAATCATTATTGCCACTACTCTATCAAGACTTTGGTAACGATCTCTCTCAATGGGTCACTAACCTCGAACTTATCGAATTTACAAATTTAAAGGAAGCTTTAGAAAAGGTATCCGTTGAAACCTATCAATTTCTTTCGACACGCAAAAGTGTATTTCGAACACTCCACTTAAATTCAAGGCTCCACTCAGAATTACTTGATTCAGATAAATCAGTGGACCGCAAAGTAATTTACCGACGTTTGGTCGAAATTTTATTAAGATTTAGACAAGAAATTACAGCAGAAGATCAATCAAAAGTTGCTGAAGTGGCTATTTTTATGATTATTAGCGGTCTTTTAGACAAGGTTCTTTATCCAACTCTAACCCCCGCAATTGCCTGTGAGATTGATGATGCCGAATTTTCTATTGAACTACCAAAAATAATATTGCCTTATTTGACTATATAGAAACAAGTTGCATTAAAGCGCATATACGATTGAATTAACTAAGAACTTCGCTCTTTTAGGGCTCAGCATTGTTTGAACTGCGACGAGTATTGGTGTTTCCCATATTGTTCAAGCAACGCGAGCGGGCGCTGATTTTGGTTTTGCGTTATTAGGCTTATCATTCTTTATCACGTTGTTAAGTATCTTTTTTTCTTATTTGGTCCAAAATATGGGAGTCTAATAGGTAAAATTTTTCTTCACGATTATCAAAATGTAGGTAGTTGGGCATTTTATCTATTCCTTATTCTTCCGCTTCTCACGATTTTTTTTGTTCAGTCTGGCGTGACCATTGTGACGGCTACATTAGCGATGAATTTATTTGTGATGTGATGTTGCTATTACAATGGGCAGCTTGTGTTCTAACGTTTCATTGCGAAGGTGTGACATCATCCAACGTTCAAAAATTTTCACATCCACTTCAGCCTTAGATTTATCCCTTGTTTTACAAGGGCCTAGCGGGCAAAATGACTGTATCGTAATGTGTCGCTAGTTGTTGGTAGGTTGGGTTTAAATCAGGCTCATATTGGCAGGCTTTGGTGACGGCACTTTTAAGATTGTCAGGAATGATCAGCTGAGGAACACCACCAAGAACTCAAAAAAATAGGCGTGACTCATCACCAAATCTTCGAGTTTCTGGCTATAAGTCGTTTCGGCATAGGTATAATTTGATGCCACCATGACCGCAACGAACGCCTGTACTTCCATCAACGATACTCATGGTTGGGCCACAATAATCCACAAACAGTTTTTCACCTGCTTTATGATTTTGTCGCATGAAAGGTTTTTAGCATTTAAGCCATGCCTTATAATAATGGCAGAAGTGAGTGTAACTGTAAAAACCTTCCGCGTGTCGCTCTTTGTATTTTTCCAGAAGCAGCAACAACGTCATGGTTTTAGGCCGAAGCTCTTGCTGAACTAACGACCAATCAGGAATAGTAAAGCCTTTTAATTGAGGCTTTTTTGAAAAACGCTTGTTGCAGAGAGTGATCATCCCACTTCTCATCAAGCGGCCAACAAATAATATCTATTTCTGCTGATTTACAGGCATATTTAGACGCGATTGGGGTGAAAAAGATAAGCTTGTCGCGATCTAGCCAAGCTAATTGTCGCCTAATAGATGACTGATTTTACATCCGTATTTTAGTATTAAAATTTCTTTAAGTTTACGAATTAAAATAGGTGCCGTTGGGATGGCCATTCTCATCAGAAAAAATGAAAATAACAATGGTTATAAACACCAACTGCCTAGACAAAAAGTACAAAAATGGACCGATACTACTCAAGTTGATTACTCAATACTATTTTGACCAAAAAGTGATCGGAATAGATAGTATGGGGTGATTGCGATCGATAGTATTAGATGATCGGCTTAGATGGTTTCGGCCTTCTGATGTATAATAATATGCATCAGAAGGCCTGCTTGAAGAATAATGTTAATTCCATAATGGGTAGGTATCTGTCACTGCTCATTCTCTTGATATCAACATCATTAAATAAAACACGAAATTCCAGCATATTTGCATCCATGATACCAATAGTTCGTTTGAAAAAATGAATAAATAATAAAAACAAAAAACGAAATCTTAAGACCATTGTTTTATCCGATAAGTAATTAGAAACATAATAATATGTCACTAATGGTTACTTAACTACCCTAAATAAATTTCAAATTGAAAGTTAGATTGACCTGATGGTACCTTAAATGATGCTATCCATTTGATCTAGAGAGTATCAAGGGTTTCAATTAGTGCGCAGTAATAGTCATGTAATTATGTGAATGACCACTGTGGTCGCTCAAAAGCCAGTAACAGTGTTGTTAAATCCGGTCTTGTATATATTTAGAGCTATGACTCCTGCAAGCTCATTGCTGCCAATGAAATGTTGTCTCTGTACGATAACTTATGCCACAAAATATACATTAGTTATTACATCTAATTGGACAAGTTGGATTAGATTTTGTATTGATAATATTTTCCGTTCAAAAAAGAGGACGGTCTTACTAAAAATTTAGATGTCAGGCCTAGAAATCATATAAAATCGATACAATTGACTCAGTTTTCGCTTTCAACTCAGTCAATTATTACGAAGCCAGAATCTTCAATTTCTCTTTCTGCGTATTTTAACAATGCGATAGTGCTAAAAACGCCAAGTACCGTTTATATCAAACAGGCCAAAATTATCACCATCAACTTTTATCCAAGATACACCGTATTTAATCGCTGTTGTTTGCGAAAACCAATAGTGATGTGCCAACGAAACAGTAAATAAAGTTTCATCATTCCAGTCGTCAGTGAAATCTGAGTAAACTAAGCCAACTTTATAAGCGTTATGCTTAGCAGTGTAAAAGGTAGCAAATACTTTTGCCGTATTTCGTTCTTCATGATGCGAAATTGAGGAAGTAATGTCCAAACCTTTGCCTTCATTAACATTGGTGTATCTAGCTTTAATAGCAACAAAAGTCTCACTGTCATATTGAGAATTTTTGGATTTGACATAATCATCAATAATATCAGTATATTCACTATTTTCAGAGTAGTTATGGATTCCAAACCCTAGCGTCAATTGTTGGTTAACCGTATAGTTAAGAGCAAGGTCTGTGAGTAACTCATCTTCATCATACTTCCTCGTCCTAAATTCCCCACTATGGTCAGTATAACTGTATTTATTGGTATGGCGTTGGTAACTAAAATCAGCTTCGAAGCTCCAACGTTGGCTGAAATATAACTTGCCAGCCAAATTAGGATTATAGTTCAGAGCATTTAAATTCACTTTTAACCAGCTGAACCGGCCTAAGTGGGATTGCAAATCATAAGGCTGTTCATTATCGGCAACAGGAGAAAAATAGTATTTATAACTGGCACCGACAACTGGAAATTCAGACCAATCCCCATCTATAAATGCAAGGCTAGCCAAATTGATAATACCGTATTGTAATTCATGTTGAATGGCCTTGTTTTCTGATTCTGCAAAAACTGGCACTGACAATAAAACCGAGAAAGGGAAAATTAGATGAGATGTTTTAATGGAAAATCCTTTTTTATTAAATAGTTAAGAGTTAAGAGTTAAGAGTTAAGGGTTAATGCTACTTTAAGAGCACTACTGTAGTCAAATTGCTTTCCTCCTAATTCGAAGCTTACATAAATCTCAATTGGGAGTGTCATACATGTGAGTTCAATATATTACTATGTATACGTAACAGTAATTCCTTAATTTATATTTAAGTGTCATTAATAACCGATAAAGTCAATAAATTAGAAACTATTAAAACCAAAATTTCCATAAAAAATGTGTTGCTAAGTTGTAATTATTCATTAGAAAATCTATAGCAAATATTTTAAAGCTAATGTCTTCAATGCGCACAACGTGATCGTTAATATTTCAAATGTGAACGACGCCTTTCGTGGTTTAGTTGCCAGTTAAGATAAATCGAGATCTATGACTTATGATTATTCTCAATGGCCTAAAAATATATTGATGCTAACGTCGCTTAATCGGAACAGTTGCTATTATAATAATGAGTCTTAATGGCTCTTTTTCTGAAATGATTATGATTTATTTCTGAAAGTTGCTGGTTAACCTAAATAATATTAGCTGGTCAATGTTATTTAGTCGCAGAAGTAAATGGTAATAATCGAAAGTGTTAATGTAATTGGGTGACATAACCGATGTTATTATTCAAAAAAGTAATGGATCAGCAGAAATACCGATTATTGAAATAAATGCTAATGTCGTTCAGTTTCGTTATAAATATGTTTTTAACACTGACCACCTTTTATCTAAGTTATCGATTTAGTGGCGAATGCCAAGATGATATGACTCAATTTACAAATCTTACTTTTTATAAGGCCCGCTTAAAACAAAACGCTCTTCGCTTTTTGACTAAAATGAGGCTTGAATTTTAATCTAGTCACACTTTAACCGAATAGGTAAACACTAAAATCACCTATTTAAGATGCTTCTAGATTACGGCAGGTATTATCAATTTTTTTAATTTGAGTGTTGCTACTTCTTTACCTTCTTTTTCTTGCTCTACTCTAAAAGGAATAAAGTTATGCTCGACACTTAACCAAAAATGGGTTTTTCTTGAGCTATTGGTTTTTACTCGAGAAACCTTTACCGTATCAACCAGCCCCATTGGTGTCTTAATTTTTTCTCTACCTGAATATTCAAATATATAACTTTTAACTGAATTATCATCATAAACAAAATATTCTAAATGCTGTTCTTTTTTTTGTAAGTCATGGCTCAATTTTTCGATAACTAATAAAGGGTCGAGTATATTAGCTTTTAAAGCAAGCGACCATTGTTCAGCGGTATCGCTCCCTAAAACAAGATGGTTAGCATGATCGAATTCAATCGTTTGATTTTTTGTTTTCTTAAATGTTCGCTGATCTTTGCTGATATATTTTATTGGCTCTATCTGTTGGTCATCATATGAAAACTCACTAGACTCTTCGGTATTAATCACATAAAAATATTTTGAAGCCTCGGTTTTAAACGTCAATTTATACTGGTTATCAGCAGTTTTTGATAACATCCGCTCTGCCGTTCCATATTTATCACCCTGTCGATAAACGGTATAATGCGCAGTATATTCTGCCAAAGTCGCATTATTCGCTGCGGTGGATTTTTCTGTGCTTTGTGCATAACAACTGACCATAACTAAACAGGACAATATATAAGTTCGAATATAAGTTGAGCGTAAAAAATAAGAGTAGAGAAACATCAAAATAGTACCTTGTTGTGGTGATGCAGAAAAATTACCTGTAAAACGTTCTCTTTTTAGCGTAAATCACGTCCAAGGTAAATTGATTTTTATCTTAAAGGCTATTTTCAGTTTAGCCTAAGCGAAACTTAAGTTTGTATAATTACTATGAAGACACTAACCCATAGGTATTTTTATGAATTTAAGAATTAAATATATCTCTTATTTCAATAATATAAAATTAACAACGAATCAATTATTGTTATTTACCAGTTGCTACATAGCACTGATCTTGAATTTGCCTTTTTTGATCAAATCCACAACGATTATTACCGCGCTCGATAACTATAATTTATTCTTTCTGGTGCCATTGCCGATATTTCTATTAGCCTTGACCATTATCATCCAAGGGCTTTTTTCTTTTAGATGGTTAACTAAACCTTTGTTAATCGCTACGGTCATTTGTTCTGCTTTAGTATTTTATGGCACCATTTCATACGAGATCGTTTTTGATTACGGTATGGTAAAAAATACTATAGAAACCGACACGGCTGAAGCGTGGTCCTACATAAATTTTCACGCTATTATATTTTTTATATTTTTTGGATTACTCCCCTCTTTCATTATTTATTCGGTACAATTAATTTATAAGCCCTTGTTAAAAGAACTGTTAAGTCGACTAAAAATCATTAGCTTAAGTCTTATCTCTGTCTTTTTAATAGGCGTTTTTTTCTATTCAAATTACGCGGCTGTTGGCAGAAATAATAAAGACCTTATTACCTACATCATCTCTTATAAAATGATGGTTTTGTCATTCAAATTGTCCGAAATCACTATTTTTACCCACCATTAGAATTTAAGGTCTTAGATACAACACCATCAATAGTGCGTAATAGTCAGAAAAAGCGTGTCACCGTAATGGTGTTAGGAGAAACAGCTCGTGCGCAAAGTTTTTCACTAAATGGCTATAGTAAACGGACTAACCCATATACCGAAAAACAAGGTGTTGTCTCATTCTCAAATATGAGTTCATGTGGAACGGCAACGGCTGTTTCTGTCCCCTGTATGTATTCAAGATTAAATAAAGCGGGTTATGACAAACGTGTTGCGATGGCACAACAAAATGTTGTAGATATTATCCACTTAGCGGGGGCTGACGTTTTATGGATAAGTAATAATAACGGTAGTTGTAAAGGCGTTTGTACGCGGGTAAAAACGAAACAGATAGACTCTAACCAATCAAACCCTTTGTGTGATGGTGAGGTCTGCTACGACGAAGCACTTTTAGCGCCCTTAAAAAGTAAGCTCAATGGACTAACCCATAAAAACACCATGATCATACTGCATATGATTGGCTCTCACGGACCCACTTATTTTAAACGCTATCCTAAAAACAAACGTATTTTCACTCAAGATTGTCAACGCAGCGATATTAAAAACTGTACACAAGAGCAACTTATTAACAGTTATGACAACACTATCGCTTATACCGATTTGGTACTCTCAAAAATTATTAATGAGTTAAATCATGTGGCTGAGAAAAATGATATTGAAACTTCTTTGCTTTATATTTCAGACCATGGCGAATCATTTGGTGAGAATGGGCTTTATTTACATGGCTTGCCCTACACCTTCGCTCCAGAGGAGCAAACCCATGTACCTATGATCTATTGGAATGACCCAATGCAAAATAACTTCAACCTTAATTGCTTGAAAAACTTAGTAAAATCACCTGTTACTCATGACAATGTTTTTGACACTTTGCTTAGTATTATGTCAGTGCGAACAAAAGCATATTATATTGATAATGACCCTTTTCTGACGTGTAAATCACAAGGTGCTATAGCACGCACCACTATAACCCAAGACAAATCAATGGAGATTCAAGACTAATGTTTGACAATATAAATAAACCCAAAGGGTTGTATAGAGTCTATTTAGCAGCTTTAAATTCACTACGCGCATTTAAATGGCTTTACG
The DNA here is from genome assembly GCF_014077465.1 of Colwellia sp. BRX10-4. NCBI lineage: Bacteria > Pseudomonadati > Pseudomonadota > Gammaproteobacteria > Alteromonadales > Colwelliaceae > Colwellia > Colwellia sp. BRX10-4. Next base: position 283 of record NZ_JACGVZ010000037.1, on the reverse strand, counting down.
CCAATGAGTCAGCGTTTAGACGAGTGCTTTTACTGCTTATTATTGCCATACCACTGTCTTTTCTATTTGATATAAGCTTCAAAGAACAAGTGATATTAGTCTTGGCGATTCTCTTTATTATATTTACAGAAATAATAAATACCGCCATAAAGGCTGTTGTTGATAGGGTAGGTTTAGAGATTCATCCATTGTCGGGGCTTGCAAAAGACTTAGGATCTGCAGCAGTGATGATCAGCCTTATTGTCGCCATTAGCATTTAGCATTTAGCATTTAGCATTTAGCA
>NZ_JACGVZ010000130.1:0-319 GCF_014077465.1 Colwellia sp. BRX10-4 | reverse complement strand
TATTTTCTAAAACTTTGAATAAATTTGGCAAAGTTAAAGTATGCCCTCATTGCTCTGAACAATTTAAATCATTTATAAATTTTAAAGTGGCCGCTATTTTATTTATACCTGCTCTTGTATTATCACTATTTATTTTAAAGCCATTCATCATATCCCTTGGTCTCACTGGAGGTGTTTCTACAGGTATTATGGGTGGATTACTTGTTTTATTATCTATGCGACTAAAGAAGCTAGATTAACCTAACAAGGCATTCAAACGGACAAAAAACAGTTGGCTGTTTTCACTTCGTTCAACATTATAGCCAACAATTTTTTGCCG
>NZ_JACGVZ010000045.1:0-9801 GCF_014077465.1 Colwellia sp. BRX10-4 | reverse complement strand
ATCATCTTCATCATCTAATGAACCTAATCCATCATCTGCGTCGTCAGCAAACAACGAATCATCTAAATTAAGTTCATCCTCACCTAGGTCCATCGAAAGTTCATCATCGAGGGATAATTCATCATCAAGCGATAATTCATCATCAAGTGAAGGTTCGTTATCTAACGCAGCAAGAGGTTCTTCAGTTGTGTCTGCTGGCTTGGCTTTTTCTTCAGCAACAGCTTTTGATTTTTTAGGCTTAGCTACAGCTTCAGTTTCTCCACCTTTTTGACGGCGCAAGAACCAAAACAAAAGACTCAAGACAAAAAATGCAGGTAGCGTTGACATTAATATCTGAAACCAAAGCTGCGAGGTTATGCCTTCATTTTCAAGTTCAGCTTTTTGTTTCTCTAATAATAACGCTTGCTCACTCGCTTCTGCCATTTTTAATAATTCTTGCTGAAGTGACATTATCAGTGCTAATTGTGCGTTTTGCTTTTCATCTTCTATAGTCGAGGCTTCTTTAAAAACATTCAACTGCTGATTTACTGTTGATATTTTTTCATCAACAACGGCATTTTCTTTAAGAATAGCCTGCAAACCATCAATTGAATCTAAAACATCATTTTGGATAGTTTCTAAACGAACAGTTTGCTTAGAGTTTATTTCTTCAAGCTGTGCATTGATTTCTTTTTTAGTCGCGTCTAAATCTTCCTTTTTAATGGCAAGTTCAGAAGGAGGAACAATTTTTTTCTTAACTGTTTTAGCAACTTTCTTTTGCCATATTTTATCATCAGAGGTTGACTTACTTTTTGCCTCAAGAGGATTTATCGCACGCATCTCTCTAACAGACGGCAATTTTAAGTACTGGCCATTGTTAAGATGGTTTAAGTTATTTTCTTTAAATGCTTGCGGATTTTTTTGGTATAACGCCTGCATCACTTGATAAACAGACAAAGTAGGGTCTGGACGAACTTTTAAAGCAATATTCCACAGGGTATCTTTTGAAGTAATAGGCCCGTATTGATCGTACGGAAACATATCCGTCGCTTTGGGGCCCCGAATGCGAATACCCTCTTCTTCAAAGGCGAACAAAGAAACACTATACGTGGTAATGCTTATAAATATTACCTGCCACAGGCACAGGCGTAATAATCGATGCATCAAGTTTTCCTAATTATTTTTATTTACTGCCAATTGTTTGGCACTTCAAGCCTAGAGAAAGTAAAGCAAATTTTATTCCAACCCTATACCTGCTATTTATATCATAGCAAGTTAATACAAATTTTTTTAGTAATAATGAAACAAAAAACTCGTCGTTAACTATAACGACGAGTTTTGATTTTTCTTTAATAAATCTTAAAGTTAACTCAATTTTAACACTAACTCATTTATTAAAGGGATGTTATGAAAGGTAGTCTTTAACTAATAACTCAGCAATTTGTACACTGTTTGTTGCCGCACCTTTACGTACATTGTCAGCAACAACCCACATATTTATTCCACAACTATGACTAATATCTTCACGAATACGACCAACATAAGTAGCATCTTTTCCACTTGCATCACCTATCTGTGTTGGAAAGTCTTCGTCATTACGACAAACAACAATACCTTCAGCTTGCTCAAGTAAATCTTTAACTTCTTCTGCTGAAATTGGTGATCCCGTTTCAATATGTAAAGCTTCACCATGACCAAAGAATACCGGCACACGAACCGCTGTAGGATTAACAAGAACGTTTTCATCACCTAGAATCTTTTTCGTTTCCCAGACCATTTTCATTTCTTCTTTGGTATAACCATTATCCATAAAGACATCAATTTGCGGAATAACATTAAAAGCGATTTGACGAGGAAAATGTTTAGTCTCAACAGGCTTTCCGCTTAACAAGTCTGCAGTCTGCTTAGCTAATTCGTCCATTGCTGCCTTACCACCACCAGAAACTGATTGATAAGTGGAAACATTAATACGATTAATACCAACAGCATCATAGATAGGTTTTAGCGCGACCATCATTTGAATAGTTGAACAATTAGGGTTAGCAATAATATTACGGTTTCTATAATCAGCTAATGCACTTGGGTTAACTTCAGGAACGATTAACGGAATATCTGCGTCGTATCTAAACTCAGAAGTGTTGTCTATAACAATACACCCTGCTTCACCTGCAATAGGAGCAAACTTGGCTGAAATTGAACCACCCGCAGAGAAAAAGCCAATTTGCGCTTGACTAAAATCAAAATGGTCAGCATCGAGTACTTCAATACTTTGACCATTAAAGTCAATAAATTCACCTGCTGAACGAGCACTCGCCAGCGGGTATAATTTATTAATTGGAAAATCTCGTTCTTCTAATATTTCAATGATGGTTTTACCCACCAAACCTGTAGCGCCTAATACGCAGACATCAAATTTCTGTGCCATGTCACTCTCTCTTTGCTTTGAAGATTAGTACTTTATATACGTTAAATAAGTTACTTTTTAAGAAAACCAAGATGATGTGGCACATCACTCTTGGCTTGATTTGTCATGCTTACTTTAACCGCAGAAAACTCCCTGCGAGCTGGATAAGTTTTCCGAATGTGGTCAAAGCCATGACTTAAAATTGTTTCTCTGAAAATTCCATCATCACGGCGTACATCGTAAACCATTTTTACGAGCTGGTTTAGTAGTATTTGCTCAAACGGTTGATTAATTTCAACTTCGGTTATTGAAGCTCGTGGTAAAAAATCACCTAGGTGCTTTTCTATCGGTATGTTAAGTTGTTGGCACAATGCCTGATAGAGCATTTCTGTACCACGTGCTTTTCCTTCTAAGCTATAGCCTGCAATGTGCGCAGAAGATATTTCAGTATAAGCAATAAGTTCATGCAATATATCTGGTTCATTTTCCCAAACATCTAAAACAACTCTCAAACCATGCCCTTGTTTTTTAAGCGCCAGTAACGATTTATTATCGATAACTTCACCGCGACAGGCGTTAATAAGGATTTGCTTTTCGTGCAATTGCTTTAAACGTTTTTCATTGAGTAAGTGAAAAGTTGGCTGTTCGCCATTATCAATGATGGGAACATGCAGTGAAATAACATCACAAGCTAAAACATCATCAAGTGATGAGTAATGGCGTTGGTCTTTAGTATTATTTTTCTGTTTTGCGGCGAGTAGTGGATCGCAAATTAAATACTTAATACCCAGTGCCGATAATTTTTCACTTAAACGAGTGCCGGTATTACCGCCACCAACAATACCGACAGTTAACGAGAACAAATCAATTAAGTAACGCTCGGCTAAGACAACCAAGGCACTGATCACATATTCTGCCACAGAAATAGCGTTACAGCCTGGCGCAGCGGTAAAGGTAATGCCCCGTTCACTTAAATAGGTCTGATCAATATGGTCAACGCCTATGGTTGCCGTACCAACAAACTGACAAGTTGAATTGCTTGCTAATAGCGCTTGGTTAACCTTAGTAATCGAGCGCACTAATAAAACATCCGCACTTTTCACCTGTTGAGCGGTTAACTCACGACCAACAAATGCGTGCAATTCACCTAGGTCGCCAAAGAACTCTTGAGCAAAAGGCATGTTTTCATCGTAAAAAATCTTCATGGTTTATAAACCTAAAATAATTATTGATCTAATGAGGGTTATTGTATCTTAAATGCAAAAAAGCCACTATAAAGTGGCTTTTTTAAATGACAAACAATACTGAGTCTTTTAGATATAACCAAACAGAAAAACGCGGTTAATTATATTCAATGCGTATTTCTGATGGCGTTAAACACTAAATGACAAGGTATCGTTGTTTATCATTATTTATATTTTTTCATCACTAAAGTAGCGTTAGTGCCACCAAAGCCAAAGCTGTTAGACATAATCAAGTTAAGTTCAACATCACGTTTTTCAGTAACTATATCTAAGCCTTGCGCTTTTTCATCTAAGTTATCAACATTGATAGACGGAGCAACAAAACTGTTTTCCATCATCAGTAATGAATAAATAGCTTCATGAACACCCGCCGCGCCGAGTGCATGACCCGTCATTGCTTTGGTTGCACTAATTGCTGGTGAATCTTTACCAAACAATTCTTGAATTGCGCCAAGCTCTTTAACATCGCCAACCGGTGTAGAAGTACCGTGAGTATTTAAATAATCAACTTTACCTTCAACACCTTGCATGGCTTGTTGCATACAACGTACTGCGCCTTCACCACTTGGAGCGACCATATCGTAACCGTCAGAAGTTGCGCCGTAGCCAACAATTTCAGCATAGATATGTGCACCACGAGCCAAAGCGTGTTCAAGTTCTTCAACAACAACCATACCGCCGCCGCCTGAAATAACGAAACCGTCACGGTCAGCGTCATAAGTACGTGAAGCAAGTTCTGGCGTATCATTACGACCCGCAGATAAAGCGCCCATACCATCAAACATCATCGCTAGAGACCAATGAACTTCTTCACCACCGCCAGCAAAAACAATGTCTTGCTTGCCCAGTTGAATAAGCTCCATGGCATTACCAATACAGTGTGCACTCGTTGCACACGCAGAGCTAATTGAATAGTTAACACCTTTAATTTTAAAAGGTGTTGCTAAACAAGCTGAAACGGTACTACCCATAGTTTTAGGCACAGCATAAGGGCCAACGCGGCGAATACCTCGATTACGGAGTGTATCCGTGGTAATAACAATATTTTCTGAAGACGCGCCACCTGAGCCAGCAACAATACCGGTACGAACATTTGATACTTGTTCTTCAGTTAGTTTGGCATCATTAATGGCTTGTTCCATAGCGATGTAAGCATAACCTGCTGCATCACCCATAAAACGAAATGCTTTACGATCAATATGATCTTTAGGCTCAATCGTGGGCTTACCCCAAACATGACTTTTTAAACCAGCTTCTGCAAAGCTTTCAGATTTACTAATACCTGAACGGCCTGCTTTAAGAGATGATAAAACTTCTTCCGCATTGTTACCGATACTCGATACAATGCCTAATCCGGTGATCACTACACGTTTCATTTGAATAACCATTTAAAAATTGAAAAATCAGGCATATCATACAGAAATTTGCCCACAAACTGGTCTGCTCAGTGTACACGTGTACACTGGTTTTTACAATTTTATGACAGACACATATAATTCACGTTAAAATACTATCTTTAGCGCATGAAAACCAATGGATTTAATAAAAACTTGTGATTAAACAACAAAAAAATTTAAATACGCCGCTTGAAAGAAAAGGTTATCAAATTAGACCCATTATTAAGCAACCCGACAGTGTTGCTATTATTGGGGGTGGCATTGCTGCTGCCTGTGTTGCTTATGCATTGACTCAAAAAAATATAAAAGTAACACTTTATTGTAAAGATAAAGAAATTGCCCAAGGCGCTTCGAGTAATCATGTCGGTGCATTATTTCCACTTATTCATCAACAAGTTGATGATATTAGCTTGTTTTACCAACAGGCATTTTGGCATGCACTAAAATGCTATAAAGACTTACACAGCAAAGGTTTTATTTTTAGTCATGATTGGTGTGGCTTACTTGAGATTTCCTACAAAACAGCTTTAGAAAAAAGACAAAAGATTTTCGAGCAAACCAACCCTTGGTCAAAAGAATTAATTACCAGTATAAATGCAGAGCAAGCATCACTATTAGCCGGTATTACACTTGAACACGGGGGGTTGTTTATGCCCAGCGCTGGCTGGATAGCACCTGGTGAATTAGTTCAACAACTATTTAATGCAGCAAAGCAAACTCAGCATTTGTCGATAAAAAATCAAGTAAACATTACCGCACTTAAGCAGCAAGACGACAAGAGTTGGCAGCTAACAACAAGCAAAGGCATAATAAATGAAAAAGTTGTTATTTTTTGTGGCGGTGCTGAATCTATTAAACTCAATATTATTAATGAATTACCACTGAGTTCTGTGCGTGGTCAAATAACGAATATGGCAACGAACGAGCAGATTAAAAACCTATCTACCGTTATTTGCCACAAAGGTTATCTAACACCTGCACACCAGCAACAACATTGCATCGGCGCGACATTTGAAAAAGACAGTTTCGATATTGTGGCAACAGACGCTGGAGATCAATATAATTTAACTATGTTAGAAAAGTGCCTGCCTAAATTAGTTTCATGGCGCGAACAAGACGTTACCTCGAGTAAAGCTCGTTTACGCTGTATGACACCCGATCACTTACCGGTAGTGGGCGCTATGCCTGATATAGCCCAGCATAAAAGCAGCTACGCACATTTAGCAAAAGATAAAAACTGGCGTTATCAAGAACCTGCACCTGTGATTAAAAATCTATACGTACTTACCGGCTTAGGTGCTAGGGGCTTATGTACTGCGCCGCTATTAGCCGATATTTTGACTGCTGATTTAACGGGTGGCGAATATCCTGTTGGCAAACAAGAACTTTTTAACTTATCACCCAACAGGTTTGTTATTCGCGATATTATTCGTCGTAAATATTTATAGTATTTAATAAAGGCTGTTATTACTAAACCGATACAAATGATTGTTTAAGGTTTAGCCAATAGTCTTGTACTATTTTTCTATCTTGCGGGCTCAATTCGGTACGGGCTGCTTGCAGTTTTTCATCAATACTTTCCGCAAGTCCTTGAGAGAGTGCTTGCGACTCATCACCAAATTCAATAACAGATAAGCTGATAAAGCCGCGTAAATAGCTGCTGGCAAATAATTGGTCATCACTGTTATCTTGATCAAATAAATTATCTAAATACAGATAAAGGGCAGCAATATTTTCAAACGATTTTTTTTCTTCAATTGACATAATTCTACTTACTGTTAAGTTTTAAAAAAATTTATGATTAGTTGTAAACATAGATTGAAAGGCCATTATTGTGGACTTGCTACCGGGTATAATACTTGATCATTGTATCCTGTTATTACCGGTAAATACCCCGAAAGCTCGATATCTAAATCACTATCACCGGTGTCAGCAATTAAGGGTCTAGATGCTAATGCTGTTAATTTCGCTTTTGTCGCTATAATTAAAATATTATCTTTGCCGATGGCGCGGATCACTCGTGGACTGAGCTGTTGATTACCTCGACCAAATATATGACCTTGTCCACCAATTAACGTGATCACCAACTTAATTGTTTTATTATCGGCTTTCGCTAAGGTTATCGCTTGCCATAATTGCGGCTCGGTTACATCACTGGCAATTAAATGTTGCTGTTCAACTAGATCAACGCCCAGTAAAGTATTATCTAGCGCCAACTCTTCCATTAAAAAAGCGGTGGTTGAGCCTGAGCCAATCACAAAAAGCTCATCATCCATTTCATTAATTACATGAGCAGCAATATCTTGCAGCACTAGCTCATCAAGTTCTTTGCCACCAGACTTTACCGCTTGAACATAACGTAACTCAGCAGGAATTTGCATCTCACCATAGCGTTTTGCTTTAACAATACCTTCTCGAAATAACGATTCATCGATATCCATAACATCAGCTTCGATAAGGGTAACTAACTGATTAGTTAGCATCATCTCTACTACCCGCCCCGCAGCTTTTGGCGTAACAGCATAGACACCTGAGTGAATTTTACAGCCCGCAGGAATACCTAGTACAGGAAATTTATCGCCAACAATTTTACAGACATTGCGTGCAGTGCCATCACCACCAGCAAATAATAATATATCTACGTGCTCTGCTAACAAGGCTTTTACCGTATTTTCGGTGTCTTCAGCCGTGGTATGTTCAGGCTTATCGGTTTGAAAAACAACTTGGGTTTTAAAACCAAGTGCCTGAGCGGTCATCTCTCCCATAAGATCATTAGCACAATAAACGATAATGTCATCTCGATAAGGTAGAAGTATTGACAGTGCTAAGCTTGCTCGCTGATTTGCTTTTGCGGTAGCGCCAAGCGCTAGAGCTTGTTCTGCAATACCATCTCCATCGCTTCCTTTCAAGGCAACACTGCCGCCAATACCAGCAATAGGATTGATAATAAAACCAAGTTTAAACATGAGTAACAGTCTCTGAGTGATTAAATGTTGTGTTGGCAGAAAATTGGGTGATATTCAAAGGCAACGATACGTTATAAAAATTAGCCAGTACGTCAATAAATGCTTGAGCGCGAACAGGAAACCCATGATGTAAATATTGTTGCACTTGCTGAAAAACATTTTCTTTAAAAGTAATAGTATCGCCAGCGGCACCATTGAGGTTGTCAGCTGAAACATTAAATTTTTTCCCTGCTGCCACACAAAAAGCCCACTCAATTGCTTGTGGTTTAATTTCAACTCGTTCAAATGTTTTTTGTTGCTCCGCATCTCTACCATCTGGCATATACCAATAACCAAAGTCTTCTAATAACCGACGTGCTTTACCAGCCACACACCAATGTGATATTTCATGTAAAGCACTGGCATAAAAACCATGAGCAAAAATAATTTGATGATAGTCACAGGTATCATTTGCTGGACTATACAAAGGCTCGTCGTCGCCTTTAATCAAACGAGTATTGGTGCTGGAACTAAATGTGTCATTAAAGATTTGAATTAAATCTTGGTAGGGTTCTGGCATTTTTATATTCTGGCATATAGGTAAAAATAGACGAGGTATTCTAACCAAAAGTCATTCAGCTTGCACTGGCTATTTTAGCTAAATAAAGTATTTAGATAATGAAATTAGATGACGGTAATTGGATACTTTTCAAGGGTGATTTTTTAATTATAAATGTTTATTCTTTTATAACGACATTGCGCTTTTTATTTGTTATTTTAATGTAACAAATGCAAAATTATTGTTAATTAAACACAAGATGTCTGTGTAATTTATTATCGGTTAAATAAGCATAAAAAGGATTGAATATTACATGGATAGGGAATTAGTTAACTATGGATCCAATAAATGGACTTAAGCTCAAAGCTTTCTTTTTAACAAATAGTGCAGTAAGTAATATTGCAAAAAATGAAGTTCACCACTCTACCCTCCAGTTTACCGACCTAGTTAAAACCTGTGGTATTGATATCACATTAGCAGAAACCTTACCTAATAATGAACTAATTAAAGTTTTTGATTTGATTTCTATTGATTTACAATTCTATATTTTGACAGAAAATATTCCAATTGAAATACAGCAACTTACCTCTAGAACACGTATTGTATTTTTTAATGCTACCAATAATTTATGTGATGAAAAAAAACTGTTGATATCGAGCATTGCTGGGATTTTTTATCAAGGTGAACGCATTGACATTATTTTACGTGGTATTACAAGATTACAAAAAAATGAGCGTTGATTTAAACGAAAAACTATGAATAGTGCGCTCAGTGAGTTACTTGTTAACGTGAGTAAATTAAATCAACTCCCTGTAAATCAACAGCAACAATCAATAAGTTTACATAGCCTGACACGACGCGAAAATTGATCTTCCCCCGATAAAACGGACACCAAAATCTAATTAAAGATGAGGTGTCTTATGCCTAAGTACAACAATCCAAGACGAACTTGGAAGTATTCAAACGACTTCAAAGTTAACGCTATTCAATTAAGTTATGTTGTTGGTGTCACAATAAAATCAGTCGCTGAAAAAATCGACATACACCCATTTATGCTGTCACGATGGCGAAAAGAATATCGTGAAGGAATAATTGTGGCTGATAAACGAAAAAAAGTGGCTGGCCAATCAAAAGCCCAAAAAGTACTTACCAAAGAGCAGGAACTAGCACGTGAAAATAAAGAGCTTAAGGAGGAGCTGTTTATTCTAAAAAAGTGGCAACGGTTTCTTGCCGAGGAGCATCAAGCCGATATCGATTCATCGAAAAACTCAGA
>NZ_JACGVZ010000039.1:0-19200 GCF_014077465.1 Colwellia sp. BRX10-4 | reverse complement strand
AGTGGCTAAGTACTTGAGAGGCTTTATTTGTTATAGATGAAATTAATGGCATTTCAATTTCTCGAACTAAATCCATTTGTTCTGGGTGAGGTGAATCTACAAACACAATACCTGCAACTTTATCACCATAAAGCTCTGTAAACTTTGTTATATATGGACCGCCAAATGAGTGACTAACTAAAATATAAGATGGTTTCTCATTCGTTAAAACAATAGCTTTATTTAGGTCATTTGCGATAGCTTCCATGAGATTACTTTTATAAGGTCTTGGTGACTCCACATGATACCCGCGCGATCATGTGCGCACGTTCGTGTTAATTTAGCTAACCTGTCTTGGACAACACACCAACTTGAAGAACCCAAAGTATCTAGCCCTGATTAAAGTATGACAATAGGGGGCCACTACCACGACAATCAAGGTGAAGCATGCGTAAGCCAATATCTACTAAAGAGCCTTTAGGTTTGTACTTTTGTAAAGTGCTTACTCGTGAGAATTGTTCATAAGCTATACCTGAACTAATAAATATCAATGTGATTACAATTATATTCAAGAGTAATTTATTCTTAAATATCAACGCTAAAACCCTTAACTGAATGCAGTAAACTAACGGCCAATTAATAGACTAAAGATTATTTGCCAAAATTAGCGAGGGACGAGCACGGCCAACTATTTTTAGTCCTGTTTAATTGCCTTATTAGCTTCGTTTAACTGGTGTTGACTAAAAACTTTAATACCATTACTTGTTAATAATGCAGCAGTGACTCCAGCTCCATTGATTTTTGTTCCCAAAAAATTGCCACTACATACCGAAGAACTTCCACATGAAGGACTAAACTCAGCGAGTACTGCAACCTCAATTTCATTTGCTCGACACAAAGCTAATGCGTTATTTTCACCACGTAGAAAATTTTCAGTGACAATATTGCCATTATCTTCTACCACCGCAATTACACCTAAAAGTACATCGTACCCATCACCATCATTTATTTCCGCTGGTGCTCTGGGAATGCTCATTCCAGAACTTATCTCTGGGCAAATGGAGACCACTCTGCCTTCATCTATCCATTCTTCAAGAATAATGCTGGAAATAAATAAAGACTGACCATCGTAACGTACTTTATTCCCTAACAGGCATGCGCTCATTAGTACTCTTTTCATGTAAAACTCGCAATGTAGTATAGAAGTCAACGCCCAAATAACAGGCTAAGAAAATTGGGTTAAAATGGAGCGAAGCGAACGGCCCACTGGGCTCGGTCCTGGTTTAATAAATGGTTGGGTAAATATCAAACTTTATTTTTTTACGGTCCATACAACCTAAATCTTTATTGGGTGCAATAGCATCCCTAACACACTGTTTAAGTTTAGTGATTTCTGGAAAACGGCCCATATCTTTACGTGACCAAATAACATTGCCATTAGCCATTAGCCATTAGCCATTATTTCAAAAAAACCACCTGATCCTGGTAGTAATGATAACTCATCAACTTCTTGTTCAAACGTTGATAGAATTTCGTGTGCCATCCATGTTGAACGCAATAACCAACGACATTTAGAACAATATCTAATTTCAATTTTATTCATAATATTTAGACCAAAACCTAAATTCACCTAATGCCCCCGCTCAGAGACTAGAATATTGAGGAACGGAAACAGCCAGCTATTTTAGATCGATTGATAAGCACCTTTGTAAAGGCATGCGTTATTTGAATATCAAGTTTACGGCACTATATTTAGAATCTTTAACCGCAGATTTACACTTAATCTCATCAAGACCGTAATCATTTTTAATGAATTGAAAAACCATAGCAATCGCTTAAAACAGTTTCACTTGAAAAATCCCAATGCTTACCAATTGCCGCAATATTTTGTGTTGCCATAACCACGGAAGTACTATAGGAGGTTATTATCAGTTTCTTTAAAAGACAACCCAATGAGAGTGCTAACAATATTACCCTTGGACTCTGTCAATTACTACTTCGTAATATAATTGACATTAAACAGTTTTATAGGCCTCACTGTACACAAAAGTCGTAACACCTATCTTCTTTAAATGTGTCCCAATATTACATTATCCCCTTGTTTATCAGAAATTTGTATGGCAATTGGATGAGCCACAGTTCGGCATAGCTGTTAAGCTGAGCCCTATCCCATTTTTTAAATATAAATTAAGCTTCTAATTTATAAATAATACAAGTAATAGCCAACACAGTGGTGCTTATCTACTCAATTAGTCACTAAACTCTGTCAGTTTTATAAAGCAATTACGCATATTTATGTGCTGTCGTCATTATTCTTTTAAAACAGCAAAAGATGGTGTTATTTGCTGTTACATACCAATGCTGCTCAGCATGTTTTTTACACTATTTTGCTTTTATTCGAAGTGACAATACGAATTACTAGTCTAATTTATTGGTTGGCTTAAAGAGTTAAAATGACAATTTTACCTCTGTAATTAAACAAAAATCAATATTCATAAATTCAAACAAATCGACTTGGTTAATGGTCCACCCCGCTTTTTGCTCCTCCGGAAAATCTTACTTCTTTGCTAGCAGCTACAATACCGTGTACTAATAAATAATGTGTTTTAGAATAACTATCAGCCCTTTCTTTCTATAATTATCGGATTTCTATTCATAAAAATTACAAAGATAAAGACCTAACCCGTATCACTGCTTCACAATTAAGGAAAGCTGACACACTGTAAGTATTAATGTTCGCACTGATTTAGCTTAATTTTAGGGCACTGTACGTTAACTTCTTCAAACAATTTTTATCACCTGTGGTGATCCAATTTAGCTAATTTAGCGTAGTAGAACAATGTTGCTGTCTATTGATCAGCTGTATAGCCTTAATAATCCTAAAATTTGAGAGAGACCATAATGCAACGTAACGCTAAATTATTACTAACGATTGTTAGTTTATTTATTTTCCCAGTATCAGCTTATGCCAGCTGTGACCCTTCATTAGAATTTGAAAGTAAAAAATTACATTCCAAAAAAATGGTGAATTTTTGTGATAAATTTGATGATAAAGTTTTGTTAGTAGTCAACACCGCCAGTCAATGTGGTTTTACTCCACAATTTAAAGATTTAGAAGTTTTGTATCAAAAATATAAAGACCAAGATCTAGAAATTGTTGGTTTTTCGTCTAATGACTTTAGACAGGAACATGATTCAGAATCTGAAACAGCCAATGTTTGTTTTGTAAACTTTGGTGTGAATTTTACAATGCTCGCTCCTAGTTCAGTAAAAGGAGCCTCTAAAAATGCCTTTTACAAAATGCTGGTAGAGCGGACAGGAGAAGAGCCAAGCTGGAACTTTAATAAATATTTGATCAGTAAAGACCATAAATCTATTCAGCATTTTAGTTCAGCCATTCAGCCACTCGACAGCTCGTTGGAGCGGCTTATCGTTTCATCATTAAACATAAAATAGTTATCGATAAAAACTTTAATAGACGATTAGAGTCATTGGATGAGTACACAAATATCATGATAAAGACAGGTCTTGTATGGTTTAGAAATGACTTACGCGTTGCTGATAATTATTCTTTGTCTAAAGCTACGTTAGAAAATGACAGGGTCATTGCATTATATTGTTTTGATCCACGTTCTTTTTCGGTCGGTCAATATGGTTTTAAGAAAACAGAAAAATATCGTGCAAAATTTTTGCTTGAGACAGTAACCGAATTAAAAACAAATTTAGCAAAGCTTAATATCACACTATTTATCTATCATCAAAAGCCCGAAGCAATCCTTCCTGGTCTGGTTCATGAATTCGCAGTTGACAATGTTTATAGTCAAAGCGAATGGACCCCAGAAGAGTTAACTGTTGCTGTTAGTGTTAAGGATAAGATAAGCGATTTGAAGTTAAATTTGGTTGAATCTTACGATCAATTCCTTTTTCATCCCGATGACATTCCGTTTACATGGCAAGGTATTCCTAAGGTCTTCACTCAATTTAGGAAACTGTGTGAGAAATCTGCAACGGTTAGACCTTTAGCATTATTAGGTTTATTGTCACCGACCAACCTTCTTTTTGATACTACTCCTAGTATTATTTCTAAAACTGACTCTGGTACCGATGTTAATTGTATTCCTACGCTGCAGGACCTAGGCTTTGAGGATTTTGCCATTGACTCTCGAAGCGCTTTTCCTTTTAAGGGTGGAGAGCAGCAAGGGCTTGCTCGTGTTCAAGATTATTTTTGGAACACTAAAAATATCTCTCGCTATAAAACAACCAGAAACGGGCTTGTCGGTATAGATTATAGTTCTAAATTATCTGCTTGGTTAGCTAATGGTAGTATTTCACCGCGTACCATCTATTTTGAATTAATGAAATATGAACAAGACGTAGAAAAAAACGAAAGCACCTACTGGCTGATATTTGAATTAATTTGGCGAGACTTTTTTAAATATATTTCGATTAAACATGGTGATAACCTGTTTAAAATTGGTGGTATTCTAGATAAAGATTATGAATGGTCGACTGATAAAAAACGCATACAACAATGGATTTCAGGAGAGACAAGAGAAGCTTTTATTAATGCCAATATGCTTGAACTCAATAAAACAGGTTTTATGAGTAATCGTGGCCGACAAAACGTAGCGTCTTTTTTTGCTAAAGAATTAACTTTGGATTGGCGAATCGGTGCCGCTTATTTTGAATCTTTATTAGTCGATTATGATGTGCATAGTAATTATGGCAATTGGTTGTACATTGCAGGTGTAGGCAATGACCCTAGAGATCGAAAGTTTAATATACAAACACAAGCACAACGGTACGATCCTCACCTGAACTATACTTCTCTCTGGTTACAGCAGACTTTATTTTAGTTGGTTATATCAAAGGAGTACTGATTTTGGGTCGATGGTATGGTGACATTCGCCGTCAATATTAACACATGCACTCTCAGGAATTTCTTTATTTTTTTGCTGTTCATCCGCGTCAAGGTTTTACGTTTATAGCTTTGTCATATTGGTAACCGCTCGGGACTTTTCACTGTCCCCTTTCGTCGCTGTCGTTATCAGTAAAGGGAATTTTTGTCTTGAGTCAGATAAATTTAATAGCGCATTATGGTTTAGGTATCGCTCAATTTACTCAAGACCCAAACCGGGCACTTATTAAACCTGTTGAAATGGCGTTAAACATGTCTTTAGCATTGCTAGTCGTCACTTGAGTAATATTAGCTTTTAGTGGTGAATCACGAAAGCTGAAGTTTCACTACCAGTTTGATGTAACATGTTAACTGTTATTTAATAGAGCTAACATTTAAATAGCATTACTTTTATAAGAGAAGATTGTGGGGGATTTTTATTGATGAATAAATGTGGATTAATTAAACAGCATTTATCGCAACTCAATTTGCAGGAGCTGCTTAAATATCGATTATTACTGTGTCCTGTTGAGCCTAATGAGAACATAGAGTTAGATGTTATCGACTTATTTAAGTATCCAACAAGACTGGAGACAAGTTATCTTGATAATTGGCAAAAAGATATTTTAAAAGCGTTGTTTCATTTACTTCAAAGAGAGTTTGAAACATCTTGCCTGTTAGATAGAGAAATAGAAGAATTATTACTAACACAGACGTTTTCAGAAAAAGACAAGCGTACCCTATCGCTGTTCGAAAATTTTATAATCAGTTTACAAAATAGTAATGTTGTTTCAATCCATTCTTTATCACACAACAAGTTGGATGAGTTAATATTTTAGCGAGAGGTTTACTTTATCGAGTAATGTCGTGAATTAAGCCTTGTTAATCTCATACAGCTTAAATTAACCGACAGATAATTTATGGTGTTTATTTATTTATATTTGTGAAACAGATCCACCCCTAGATCGTTTAAGTAATATAAGCCCTAATGAGTCTTCGTTGTGTCTTATATTTTTATCAAAAAAGTACTAATAATGTGCAGGTAGACGAAAAAGAACCTTCTTTACATACAATAAATAAGAATCATCCCGTCAAATATCCAGTACTGGCCACTTTTTACATGCATATTCACCCGTCTAGATCATGGTCTAGTTATTGCCGTTTTCAAGATACATAAGACAAGTGCCGATATAATTTTAATTAAAGCATAACGCCACGTTAAGAGGCATTAATTTTTGGTTAAAATGTGAAAAGAAGTTCAGGTTAAAAGTGATCTTCCCCCAATAAAGCGGACACATTTTTTTACGCTGCCAGGGCTTTATATTCTATTGGCGAGCAATAACTTATCCCTGAATGCATACTGAAACATTGTAGTATTTGTTAATGTAACTGCCAAGTATTCCGCGCAGTTTTTTATCACTATCAAATACATTACCACGAATAACTTCCATCTTCATTGAATGGAAAAATGACTCCATATGCGCATTATCAGTACATTTTCCCGCTCGGCTCAAGCTATGAGTTATCGCATGTCGTTTCAATACTTTTTGATAAACGTGTCCACGATATTCTTTTCGCCATCGTGACAGCATAAATGGGTGTATGTCGAGTTTTTCGGCGACTGATTTAATTGAGACACCAACAACATAACTTAATTGAATAGCGTTAACTTTAAAGTCGTTTGAATACTTCCAGGTTCGTCTTAGATTATTGTACTTGGGCATAAGACACCTCATCTTTAGTTAGATTTTGGTGTCCGTTTTATTGGGGGAGGATCACTTGAACTAACAATATATTCTGAGAGTTTTTATCTATATCTAAACTTGGCAGTTTAAATATAGAAACGTTTACAACATGCGAATCATTTTTATTAAGTTCTTTACTCCCAAGAGATGATTAATAGCCGGAAGCAGCTATAACCTCCCAATCTCCATTTTGTGGAGGGAGTGTGTAACACCATAAATGTTGATAGGGCTATTTGAATTTGCAACAGTTGCGCACGAAGCAAGAAATAGACTTGATACTAATACTATAATTTTAAACACTAAACTTTTCTTAGTAGCATAACGCCACATTAAGTGGAAAAAAATAGTTGGTTAAAATGTGAAGCGAAGCACAACCTAACCAACTGTCTTTGTTTCTTTTAAAGTGTTTTTTAGGGTGCTTAATCTCTGCAGCTTGGAGCGTATAAGTAGTTAAAGCACTAAAACACAATAAAACACTGTATAAGCAGACAGTTCTTTAGTATGCTTATTTTAACAAGAGCGCTAACCAAGCAAACCCTCACAGCACATAACCCCAGGACATAAAATTGCGAGCTTTACCCACTTATTACTATTTAAGCCATTTTCATGAATTCCTTAAATTTGTGACAGGCCCATGTGACGCTTTATTAGATAGCGATGACGCGCAATTTATTCAACGTTTCAACGCACTGACAAAGCCGCAACAGTGCCTTGTTGTTCGTTTTATTAATCGTAAGTCTATTTTTGTCAAAGCAACATCTTATGCTTATGAAGAGATTGAAAATATATCCGGCAATTTGAATTACTTAAAGAAAGAATATTGGTTTACGACTCTTGAATCTAAAAATATTCCTGCCTTTATCGAGCATCTTACCAAAGATGAAATCATCCAAATTATAGATGAAATTAACACGTCCTATGCAAGTGACACCCAGACATTGGTATATAAAAAGTCACAGGCCAAAGCCATACTGGTTGATGTTGTTTTAAGTGGCACGAAGCCTAATCTAATTTGCAAAACTAAGGTTGCAAGTGCCTATTGGCAAGGCAATTTTGAAGCACACATTAGCTATTTTCTTTATGTTTACTTTGGTAATTTTCAATCTAAATTGAATCAGTTTTCTATGCGCGACTTAGGCGTCATGCGAACGCGTAAGGAGCAGGCTCAAGTGATGGCCAGATTCGCCGACATTGGAAGTGCTAAGTCGGCTTTTGAAATACATTTACTACTAGATGAAATACACGCGCAATTACCCTTACTCAAGCGTGACGCCATTCTCAAACACCTTAATGATTTGCCAAGCCCTATAGGAGCGAGAGCCAAAGACCTGAATGAAAAACTCCAATTTTTGCTGGCTTGCGAATTATTAAAAGAAGATGCAAATAAGGCTTGCTTGGTATTGAAAACGATAAATACTGACACTGCGCAAGAAAAATGGGTAAGGGAAGGATATAAACTAGGCCTAAAAGACGAGGTTGAAGCAGAACTCGAATGTATAATTGAAGTGCCACTGTCTGAAGACCTTTTGGCCTTTGCAGAAGACTTTTTAGCGCGAAAATATCATAAAAAACGAACCAGCATTTTAACCGATATGTTGCGTAATAATAGCCAAAATATTCTCATTGACGAAATGCACAAAGGTGCAGTTGAACGCGGTGTCGTGGCCTATTATGAAAGCCGAGGCTGTGCAGCAATGCGAACCGAAAATGAAATATGGCGGGCTTTATTTGGGCTTTATTTCTGGCATGAAATATATGAACTAGATGGCTTAGGATTAACCAACGAGTTCGATCGTTTGCCCGCATCCCTTAAAACTAACCAATTTTATGAGCTTGCTTCAGAACAAATTGAAAGACGCTTATCGAGTACAAATACAAAAGCTAAATTAATTCAACAACTGTCCTCAGCTGCGGTAAAATATTATGGCCAAGGTAACATTGTGTTCAAGTGGCGCAAGAACATATTAGAACGCCTTATTGTGCTTATTAATCACAGTAAACTAGACGCCCTATTGTCGTTGTTAAAAGCGATGACTCAAGACTGGAAAAACCTAAGTGATGGTTATCCTGATTTAATGCTTATTGAACATGAGAAGCTTCGCTTTGAAGAAGTAAAGTCAGAGGGTGACCAATTACGTCGAAATCAGCTGCTAAGCATTCAAAAGTTGCAAAGTGTAGGTTTTGATGTGCGCATTACTAATGTCAATTGGACTATCGATCCGATGCAACCTTATGCCGTTATCGATATTGAAACGACGGGTGGTAGAGCCCAACATCACCGTATTACTGAGGTGGGTATTATTAAAATGATTGGGGGTGAAGTCGTCGATCAGTGGCAATCATTGATTAATCCTCAGCGGCGTATTCCCCAAAATATTACTTCATTAACCGGTATTGATAACGACATGGTGGCAAAAGCTCCATTATTTGCTGAGGTCGCTGATGATATTGATATATTTACCAAAGGATGTGTATTTGTTGCTCACAATGTTAATTTTGATTACGGCTTTATAAAAGAGGAGTTTAATCGATTGGAACGTCGCTTTCGACGACCAAAATTGTGTACCGTTAGGGAAATGCGTAAACACTACAAAGGGCTGCCGTCGTATTCATTAGCTAATCTTACTAAGCATTTCAGTATTGATATGCAACGACATCACAGAGCAATGTCAGATGCCATTGCAGCAGGTGAATTGTTGAATATGGTGAATGAGAAACGCTTAAAAATTGACTGATTTGCCTTTTGATGTTTTATAAAATACAAATAGCCAAGTAATTGCAACGCAGCACCGTTATACTATTTATAGTAGTAATTGATCCTAACCTCATGTAAACAAGTAAAGATAGTATGAAAATAAATCTTAAACAAAAAATAACTCAATTTAGCGAAGAAGAAATATCGCGTATCATCGAAATGGCGTGGGAAGACCGCACACCATTCGAAGCTATAGAGCAATTATTTGGAGTATCCGAGCCTCAGGTAATCGAAATCATGCGCAGCAGCATTAAGCGCAAAACATTCAATAATTGGCGCGCTAGAGTGACAGGCCGAAAAACTAAGCATCTTAAGCTACGCAGTCCCGATGTTAGCCGTGGTTATTGTTCCACCCAATATAAGCCGACACGCAAACGTTAGTTATCTACGGCTTTCCAGATTATCAAAAACATCACGACTAAACTGAGCTGTAACATCAAGGTACCCCGTATTTTTTCTCAATTTCAGGGGCTTTGAGTTCCCAGTTAAATTCAATCATATTACCAAAAATTGCAGTTCAACAAATTTTAGAAATAGTTACTCCACCTGATCTTAATCGCGGTATAAAGGTATCAAGATGGCTTCAACAATACACAGATATTCAACTAGAAAAAATTAATAAAGGTTTGATAAAACCATCAACATGGCAAACGCGTAAAAATATTATTAGTAAGATTAACTCTGTTCATGGAGAATTAGAACTTGCTAAGGTTACAACAAAAATACTTAAAGAATTTTTAGACACTTATGTTATTCAGGGTAAATCAAGGATGGCGCAGGCTGTTCGTAGTGTTTACATTGATGTTTTTATCGAAGCAGCTCAAGCGGGTGAAGTTGACGGTAGCAGTAATCCAGCATCTATTGTTAAAAATCCAACAGCCAAGGTGACTAAATCTAGACTTTCTTTAGAACAGTTTAATTCGATCATTGTTAGTCAGTCTTACTTGCCTCATAAATGCTCATATTTATTGGCACTCGTAACTGATCAACGTAGAACAGATCTTGCTTTAATACGACGTAACAAAGGGCTTGATTGGGATGATAAGTATAAGGCTTACCGCAACAACCCAAATCACTTTATAGACCCTAAAACAGACTATGGTTCATTTGTAGGGCTAGTAAAGCATGCACCCTACTCATTCATTCAAAATAACCATTTACATGTATTTCAATTAAAAACAGGAAAGCTATTAAAAATACCTATGGAGCTAAAATTAGAAAAACTTGGGCTTTCAATTACTGACGTAGTTGAAATGGCATTGATTGACCAAGGTTCATTATTCGCGCTTCATCACAATACAGCTAGAGCACAAAATAATGTTGGTGATCCTTTACATCCAGATACTATTTTTCGTTCATTTAAGCGTGCCAGAGATGATGCCAAGATTACATGAAACGGAACGCGCTACCTTCCATGAAATCAGATCATTGTCTGAACGTCTTTATCGTGAGCAAGGAGTTGATACACGTTTATTATGTGGCCAGTCACATCAGAAAATGACCGACAGGTATAATGATCTTAGGGGATCAGATTGGAGTGAGTTAATAATCTAGATTCACACTGCTTTCTTTGAATATTTTGGGCTTTAGGTGCAAGCAAACGAAAACGTACCTTTCTAAGCTATTAGCAAACGGTTTCTAGATATTGAAAAGGGCAATTCCTGCCACTATACACCTAAGATATCATTACTATTAGGACAGCTGAGGGTCAATAAGCGGTCATAAATTGGGGGCTAAAATCACTTTAATTTAAGGCAGCAAAGATACGAAAGAAGACATTAGCCTTGGCTTATCTAGCTACATTTGAACCGATAAAAATCAACCTAGCGTTAGATAATAAAATTGTTCTAAATTTCATCAGAAATCTATAAAGTCAAAAATTCTAATTTGATTAAAAAATACCAAAGCGGACATTAGGTTAATATTATTTTAGGTATTAAATTCTGTGGCACAAAGCGTCTTAA
Organism: Colwellia sp. BRX10-4; assembly: GCF_014077465.1. Classification (NCBI taxonomy): domain Bacteria; kingdom Pseudomonadati; phylum Pseudomonadota; class Gammaproteobacteria; order Alteromonadales; family Colwelliaceae; genus Colwellia; species Colwellia sp. BRX10-4. The sequence goes on along the minus strand of NZ_JACGVZ010000039.1, from coordinate 7,860 downwards.
AATTTATGCTTTCTTTATCCCTTTAGGATACTAATCATTTAGAAGTTTATAAAGGGTATAAGTTACCACTCCAATGCTATTACCTTGTCTTTTGACAACCTTTGTCAGCTATTTCTTTAAGTTAGCAAAACTTGAGTTCGTTGTTGTTATTATCATGTAAATCAGCATTTTAGCAGTTATTCAGTACAACAAAAAAGTACCGTTTATTATTGAGTTTTGTACTGTTTTGTTAAAAGATGTAGCCAAGTCATTAATTTGAGTGTATTATTTTTGAACAATCTTTTGACAGCGCTGTCAAATAAAAGACAGCGCTGTCTTTTTGTGAGTGTTAAACCAATGATTTATAGAGTTTATAAAAAATGGATTTTGGCAACTAGCATCGTTAAAAGACTTTGTTAGGGAAGGCTTTAGTATTGGCGAAGGTATAAAATTATAAAAATAAATAACCCTAATTAAAGCCAGCTAACTGGCCACCACACAGAGGTAAGTATGAAAAAATTATTAACAGCATGCGCAGTAACCGCCGCTTTAGCTTCTACCCAAGTATTAGCAGAAGCACCAGGAAAACCAACACTTACAGAACAATATGCCAACTACAACGGTAAAGGCTTTGTTACGGTTTCTGGCGAAGCTGGAGCATATGAATCACTTGTTACACGTGTTGATGTTGTTGACTTACCTGTTACCTGGTCTCCAGCTTGGAGCGGTGATTCAGCGACATCATGGCAAGTACTTGTAAATGGAGACGTTGCCGTTTCAGGCACTGGTGCAGGCGGTAGTGCGATTGTTCCAATTACTAGTGGTGGTCTAAAAGAGATCGTTGTGCGTTTGTGTAATGATGATGGTTGTGTTGAAAGTGATGCAGATAAGGCTATTGTTTCAGATACTGATGGCTCACATTTAATGCCGCTTGGCGAACAAGTTGACTCGGCAAATACTAACTATGCACAATCTCAAGACCAAATCGTTGGTACTTATTTTGTTGAGTGGGGTATTTATGGTCGTAAATATTTTGTTGAAAACGTACCTGCTAATAATTTAACACACATTATATACGGCTTTATTCCAATGTGTGGTGAAAACAAATCTCTTAAAGATGGTAATGCGTCTGGTTGGAGTGTACTTCAAGCTGATTGTGCTCAAAGTGAAGATTACGAATTGGTGATTCATGATATGGGTGCGGCTTTTTGGCGTCAAAATGGTGCTGTTAAAGCCATGAAATTGGACGGAACTGCTGTTGGTTATGGCGAAGTTGGTATGGGTAATTTCGGTCATTTAATGGCGCTTAAGCAAGGTAACCCACACCTTAAAATCGTTCCATCAATTGGTGGTTGGACACTGTCGGACCCGTTTTACGGTTTTACGGATAAAGCAAATCGCGATACGTTTGTTGCTTCTTCTAAAGAATTTTTAAAAACATGGAAATTCTTTGATGGTATCGATATCGACTGGGAATTCCCTGGTGGCGGCGGTGCACAAGCTTCATTAGGCGACACAATTAATGACGGTCCAGCTTATGTCGCGTTAATGCAAGAACTTCGTGTAATGCTAGACGAACTTGCTGTTGAAACAGGCCGTAAATATGAATTAACCTCTGCTATTGGCGTAGGTTGGGATAAAATTCAAGATGTTGATTATGCCGCTGCGGCAGAGTATATGGATAACATCTTTATGATGTCATATGACTTTTATGGTGCATGGGGTAGTGAAACTGGCCATCAAACAGGTCTTTACTGTGGTGCACATATCTCTGCTGATAAATGTGACGGTACAGGTGAGTTTGGTCCAACAACGGTTACAGATAAAACTAAAGCAGGCAACTTAGGACGTGACTCTTATGCTCCAGCAGGTATGCCAGAATATACAACAGCTAATGCAACCCGTTTGTTGTTAGAGCAAGGTGTACCAGCCCATAAATTAGTTGTAGGTGCAGCAATGTACGGACGTGGTTGGACTGATGTTCAAATGGTTAATGGCAGCCCAATTGGTGCTGTAGGTAATCACGTAGACAGCTCAGATAATAACCCCTTAGTTGCTGAAGGTGGTGAAGGAACTTCAGTTGACGAAGCTGCATGGGCATGGGAAGCAGGTATCATGGATTATCGTGGTGCGTTGAAATTCTTGGCAGCAAATACAAATGCTAAGTATGTTTGGGATAACCAAGCCGAAGCATCATTTATTTGGGATGAAGTAAGTAGTACGTTAATAACATTAGATACGCCACGTTCAATTGAAGCAAAAGGCGTATACTTGCAAGCACAAGGGTTAGGTGGGATTTTCTCTTGGGAAATCGATGGTGATGGTGGTACCGAAGCAGAGCGTACACTAAATGCGATGAATAAAGCGGTAGGTAATGCTGAAGGGATTACCGATTGGGGAGTAACTCCGACGCCGACGCCGACACCGACGCCGACTCCGACGCCGACGCCGATAGAAACTGCATATGTAGCTGGTACTTCTTATGTTGCAGGTGAAATTGTTAGTAATGTTGGAAATATGTACCAATGTGATATAGCTGGATGGTGTTCATCAGTTTCTGCTTATCATTACGCTCCTGGAACAGGTAGTGCTTGGACAAGTGCATGGTCATTAGTAGAGTAAGAAATACAACGCTTACCACAACTGATTCAACAGCGAAAATACCGGTGTCGAATCAGTAATATTTAAATGATAGGGGTGGGGAAGGTATACCTTTTTCAATAATAATCCCTTAAAAGGCCTATTCGAAAGATTAGGCCTTTTTTATGTGTTAGCTATAAAAGCAAAATTCAAGCGCTTTGCCCTGATTTATTTTCTCTACGTACAACAAGATCACAAACTTAATGACAATGGTATTAAACGAAACTTAATATAATTTAACTATTGGGTATTGGGAAATCAATGTACTACTGGATTTACTCGAATTATTTTGGAGGGTGTTGTACTTAATAATCAATTAGAAGTTAATAGCAATGCGGATAAGAAGCTTCTTCAGTCGCTTTAATTAATAATAAAACGCCTGAAGCATAGAGATAGAAAATCAATAATTATTTACCTACTGCCACAACACCTTCTTAATCTTACTGCTGGGTTTTCTTGGTGCTGTCTTCAGGTAAGTCAGAACGGGGATCATCAAGCATCACCACTAATTTATCACAAAGACTTTTTTTACCTATTTGATCAAGCTTACTATGTTGTATTTTAGTTTGTTGTTTTGCATGGGCTAAGCTTTGGATTTTAAATTTGCTATAATGTGCTTTAAACCCTTCATTCTCATCGGCAGATTTTTCCATTAATAACCAATAGATCTGCCAGCGATTAGCATTACGCTTTTGCCAAGTTTTTAGACTGCTATTTAATGCTTGTTTATCAACAAAGTTATATGACATGCATTGGTTAAAGTAACTTTCCCACATATCTTTAGCAGTATGAGCCTGCAATGGAATTGCCAGTGGATTTAAATTAGCTTGGTTATTTTTTGCCGCAATAGTACTTATTGGGTTTGCTGCGATAAGACCTAATAGGCTTGATGTCATTATTTTTTTTATATTCATATAATCCCCCGTTGAACAACGTTGCAATAAACCTAATTACTTAAATAAAAAAGGTTAATTATACCGTTTTTTGGAAAAACTAATGCCATTTACCAAGCATTTAAAGTGCCATTATTATAACCTATTAGTCGACTATTAACGGTACTGTTTTTGGTAAGGTTTAGTTGTTTTTTCGTTTAGAGATAGCAAAATAGCGCAGGGTTACTCTGAACCGTTATTTAAACTTGAATTCGGAAAGTTAACTCTGATGTTTATTGTTATTATGTTGTTGTTATTTAATGGATTATATTGATATTACCTGTTGGTTTTTTGCCTTTTTATAACACTGGTATATTAGGTTGTAAAAGGTCAAGATAAGAGGACAAAAATAATTATAATAAAGTAAGTTCAGGAGTAATAACCATGAAGAGTACCTTTGACACAGGATGGCAGGATTGGATAGAAATCAACATTAATCGCAGCTGCGATATTATAGGTATGTATGACATTTTATTAGAACACGATTTCTGTCCAATACTTATAAAAAGTCGATTAAAGCTAACTGATCAAGATATAGAAAAATCGAACAAAACATCTAAAAAAAGTACAAAAAAAGATAGCGTACAGGCTAAATTATTACAACAAACTACGGAAATTATCGAGGCTGAAGACCGCGTATTTTTGCCAAACGCTGAAAAAATTGTTACTGATAATAAATTAGAATTATTCAAAATTGATAACTTTCTTAATTCTCATGAATGTATTGAGCTCATATCCCTTATTCGCGATAATCTCCGCCAATCAACAACAACAAATGAGTCTGGAGATCTTAAAAATTACCGCACGAGTAAAACCTGCGATTTAAGTTTACTCAACCATCCGCTTGTGAACGATATTGATCGACGCATATGTAATGCGCTTGGTTTTGACTCCAGCTATTCTGAGGGTATTCAAGCACAATGGTATGACGTAAACCAAGAGTTTAAACCTCACACCGATTATTTTGAACCCAATAGCAAAGAGTTTGAAGACCATGCCAGAGTAAGAGGTCAACGGACTTGGACTTTTATGCTTTTCCTCAATAATACCCTTGAAGGTGGCGCAACCCAATTTACCCGTGTAGATAAGACTTTTTCACCTAAACGAGGAACCGCTTTATTATGGAACAGTCTAACTCCTGAAGGTAGAGAAAACATTGAAAGCATGCATTGGGGCATGCCTGTTGAAGATGGCTTTAAAGTTATCATTACCAAATGGTTTCGCCTTAAAGGTAAAGGTAAACGTTTTATAAAAGAGCCTAATGAATATATACCCGCCTACACAGACGAAGGTTTCCTCAAAGCAAGGTTACCGGGGGCTTTATTTAAGAAGGTTTATGACTTTTATCAAGCGAATGAAAATACGGTGATAAATGAGCATGTCGAAGGATTTATTACCAGTAAAGCAGAGCAGGTACCTAGCGAACTTATCCCTCTTACAGATGACTTAAAGAAAGAAATTCATCAAGTGCTGCAACCTTTGGTAGAGGCGTGGATTGGCCATTATCTCAAACCAAGTTATGTCTTTGGGATCCGCAGGTATCGAAATGGCGCCGTATTAAAAGAACACCGAGACCGAGGTAAAACGCATGTTGCGAGTGTGATTATTAACATTGAACAGTTGGTTAGGCAACCTTGGCCGTTAGTCATTGAAGACCATAACTACCGTAAACATCACCTTTTACTCAGCCCTGGCGATATGGTCTTTTATGAAGGTGCAAAGCTTACTCATGGGCGACCTATCGCTTTTGATGGCGATGAGTTTTGTAATGTGTTTGTCCATTACCAACTGACTTAACCTCTTTTACGAAAGTTAAGCATTATCGATATACATAAACCTTCTACAAGGATGGACAATTACATTATGTAGTTGCCTGTTTTTCTTGTGGTGAACTTAATTTTTAGTGTGTTTATTAAAATAAAAGATGCCTGTCAGTGCTAAACCGACAGGCATTTTTCAGGGATAAAGACTATCCCTGTAATGTTCTATTATTTACATTACTGTGGATTGAGTCCTAACTTTTGAAGTACTAGTTTGAAGTTAGCACGGCGTTCTTCAATTGCGTGAACTTCACCACTAACTGGGCAATGATCATCTGGACAACCACGGTTGACGATACCAGAAACAGCATCAACAAACTCTGTACCTACCATACCACCATCAACATATTTTTTAAGTTCTGCATGATAGTTCCAATCGGCATATGGGCCACCTACATTATCGTAAGCTTGAACAGAACTAACCCAAAAGAATAAACCAGCAATCCACTTAATTTCTTTATGTTCTTCAGAGCTACAAATTAATCCAGGGTTTGAACATAAATCTAAATCAGCGTATAGCGGGCTATCAGGTGCAGCTTCAACAGTCGTTCCATCTATCGTAGTTCCAATGGTATCTGGGTCAACGTGAGAACGACCTACAAAATGGTTTAGTGTACCAAAGTTCTGACGACCTGTGGTTTGAATTACACCACGTCCCCACCAGCCACAGCCTTGAACACTTTCATCGCTACCATCCCAAATAAAGCTACCGGCTTTTTGACCAATATACTGCTTACATTCTTCACGTTCAAACACTTGCTTAGAGGTATCAATAGCGGTAGGTACCGTATTACAGTGACCTGCGTTAGTCCAACGACCAACTTTACCATTAACTAAAAGACCCTGCTCTGCAAGTACTGCGTCTGGCGCTGCAAAGATTGGTGCTGGCGCACCGTACCATTTGGCGTGAGTCTTAGCCGTTTGTTCCATTTTATCATCGCGAGGACAAGAATAGGCATGGTCTTTACCTGATACAGGATGAGTACCATAATCTGCATATTTCTGACCTAATTGGCCACAACTTGCTGTCATAGGGTAATCTACTTTTGCGCCGTATTTAACTTCAGACCAATTATTCTCATCACAAGCATCGAAACGTATAGTTTCTTGCATACTTTGTGAAAGGAATGCGGCAATAGCTACTTTTGCATACATAGCATTGGTTGCATCATCAGCGGTGCTATCTACTAACCAGAATTTATCGCCCGCTACACCAACATTGTGCATCGAATTTAAGCCTGTTAGGAAGTCAGCCCATTTATAGATAGTTGATGGTACCCAAGATGAAGCCGGTGTTTCATAAAGAAATACCTGACTATCCATTACTGACTCAATACCCGATAAATCACTATTTAGTGCAGCAATACTTGTTAATGGATTAACACCTGAGCCAGCACCTACATAATAAAGAGGCACTTTACTACTTTGGTAATTTGCCATTTTAGTGGTTAAAGCAGCGCTATCAGTATCGAATAAAATCGCGAAGATATTATTGTGTGCAGCTTTACGTATTTTACTCTCACCAGGCGTATTACCCATGAAGTAAGTTGTTGCTTGGGCTGTTGGCACTGATGACAACATTGCAGGAGCTTGTACAAAATCAGTAACTTGTTTCACGTATTCTAATGCGTTGTGCCATTGCTCACTTGATAAGCTTGCAGAGGCACTTGATTTAGTAAAGGCAATAAAGTTAGCTTTTGAAGCGCCTTTGTAAAGTGCTAACTTATCAAGAAGATCTGACGTTGCTTTAGAGGCAGAATTCCATACAGACCTTTTGCCAGAGTGCGTAGCATAAGCAAAATCACCAATGCTTAATGACCAACCAAAAGTAGCGTTTGTAGCAAGTGTCGACAGTATTAGGTTTTGAGCTTGAGCCCAACCCTTGGCATCATCAGTTAGTGCGTTAATGTCACTAACGCTGATACTGTTGGTATTCGTTGAGGCTAAAGCGGCCGTTAAGGCTTGTTTGACTTCAACTGTACCTAAAGATACGCCCTTATCTGCAGTAATGTTATCAAGTACATTGCTGTTAATAATGACAGATTCAGAGCCAAGCAGCTTGGCTGTTTCAATTAATGAAACGAAACCATTGGTTAGCTTGGTTATATCTGATAATTCATCGCTGTTGATTGCGTTAATTGTATACGTATCAGGTGCTGTGGAAGTAGGGCTTGCAACAACAAAATCACTCGGCCAGCCATTAACTTTCAAGCTTACCGGATCTTTAGCATTAGGAAGCGATAATAAAGGCGCAGTGCCTTGTTCAGTGCCATCACAGTTAACTTTCCAAGTCCACGTATCATCATTGCCTGGACGAGAAGATGTTTCCCATTTAGCGGTAAAAGCTATGTAGTCATTATTAACAAGAATATCGCCAGCTTTAGCTGTTTCACCCTGAGACCACACACTGAAGTCAGCACATAAACCGTCTGGCGTTGGCGTAGGTGTAGGTGTTGGCGTCGGTGTTGGTGTTGGCGTCGGTGTTGGTG
>NZ_JACGVZ010000083.1:0-1213 GCF_014077465.1 Colwellia sp. BRX10-4 | reverse complement strand
AGTTCTAGTGAGAACTAAAATCTGCAATTATGCGATGATTTTAGATACAACACCAGCACCAACAGTACGACCACCTTCACGGATAGCGAAGCGTAAACCTTCATCCATCGCTACTGGGTTGATTAGCTCTACAACAAATTTCAAGTTGTCGCCAGGCATTACCATTTCAACACCTTCAGGAAGCTCTACAGCACCTGTGATATCTGTTGTACGGAAGTAAAACTGTGGACGGTATCCTTTAAAGAATGGTGTATGACGACCACCTTCATCTTTACTTAACACGTAGACTTCTGATTCGAATTTTGTATGAGGTGAAATTGAACCAGGCTTACATAATACTTGACCACGTTCAACATCTTCACGCTTAAGACCACGTAAAAGTACACCACAGTTCTCGCCAGCACGACCTTCGTCTAGAAGCTTACGGAACATTTCAACACCAGTACAAGTAGATTTTTGAGTATCACGGATACCAACAACTTCTACTTCTTCACCAATTTTGATGATACCGCGCTCAACACGACCTGTAACAACAGTACCACGACCAGCAATTGAGAATACATCTTCGATAGGCATGATGAATGCTCCGTCGATTGCACGCTCTGGCTCTGGAATGTAGTTATCTAATTGATCAGCAAGTTCGATGATTTTTGCTTCCCACTTTTCGTCGCCTTGAAGAGCGCCTAAAGCTGAACCTTGAATTACCGGTAAATCATCACCTGGGAAGTCATATTCAGAAAGAAGTTCACGAATTTCCATTTCTACTAATTCTAGTAATTCTTCGTCATCTACAACATCACATTTGTTCATGAATACGATGATATATGGAACACCAACCTGACGTGATAACAAAATGTGCTCACGTGTTTGTGGCATAGGACCATCTGTAGCAGCAACTACTAAGATAGCGCCATCCATTTGTGCAGCACCGGTGATCATGTTTTTGATGTAATCGGCGTGACCAGGACAATCTACGTGTGCGTAGTGACGAACTTCTGTATCGTACTCGATGTGAGAAGTATTGATTGTAATACCACGCTCACGCTCTTCAGGAGCATTATCGATTTGTGCGAAATCTTTAACTTCACCACCGTGTACTTTAGTTAATACTGCAGAGATAGCAGCTGTTAAAGTAGTTTTACCGTGATCGACGTGACCGATAGTACCAACGTTAACATGCGGTTTTAAACGTTCAAATTTTGCTTTAGCCATT
>NZ_JACGVZ010000137.1:0-294 GCF_014077465.1 Colwellia sp. BRX10-4 | reverse complement strand
CCAATAAAAGTAGCCGCCCTTACTATATTTGAGATCCAAGGTGCTAGAGATAAATAAGTAACACTAGATATTAAAGCGATACCACACACCCAATTAACAACTATTCTGTCGGTAACATTATTGTTTTCTAAAGTAATAACTACAATAAAAATAGCTAAAACTATAAGTTGATAAGCAATAAACATCGGTTTAGATTTTAAAGCAACATCTAAGAATTCCTTTATTGCATTAGGCGTGTTTTTCAATTTGATAGCTGATGAATTCATATACAGTTCCTTTGCGCTATAACGCCTA
>NZ_JACGVZ010000149.1:0-252 GCF_014077465.1 Colwellia sp. BRX10-4 | reverse complement strand
ACGTAATAGTCGTCAGTTGCTTAGTTTGGATGATATTGAGTTATAACAAGAACTTCAAACGGAAAAAATACAGTTGGCTATTTTCACTCCGTTCAACATTTTAGCCAACTATATTTTTCCGCTTAGGTAGGCGTTATAGCGCAAAGGAACTGTATATGAATTCATCAGCTATCAAATTGAAAAACACGCCTAATGCAATAAAGGAATTCTTAGATGTTGCTTTAAAATCTAAACCGATGTTTATTGCTTATC
>NZ_JACGVZ010000086.1:0-956 GCF_014077465.1 Colwellia sp. BRX10-4 | reverse complement strand
AACGAAGCGACTTAATTAAATTGATTATTAAAGACAATGCCAGTGCAATATTATTGGGCGTACTGCTGAGTGTTGGCGTGTTGTCTCTATTAACCATTGGTTTTAGTGAACAGGTAAATCACTACATCACCTTACAGTTACTCCCGGTATTTATAGTGACATCGGCGATGACCAGCATGTTGTCGTTATTTGCCTGCTACTTTCCTTTGCGTCAATACATCAATAAACCTGTGATCCATGCTTTAAAGGGAAGCGAATAATGAATCTATTTATCTACCAATTGAAACAAGCGTTCTTAGGCTTAAAGAAAAAACCGGCTTTTGTCTTTAGTGTTGTTTCAACCATGGGAATTACCTTAGGTGCTTTGTTGTGCGTGGTTACACTTGCGTATGTGATGTTAATAAAGCCGCTACCATACCCTGAACAAGAGCGATTGTTTTTAGTCGAATCGACGGTCGTAGATAAAGATCAAAAGAAAATATTTAGCGCTTTTAATTATCGCTCATTAGTAAACTTGTATCGTAAACAAACCAGTTTCGAAAGTGCTGCTTTATTAGCATATGGAAAGAATGTGCTTGTTTCACAACCTTCACAACCGCAAGTAATAACCACTTATGTCACACCAGAAACATTTGAATTATTGAATATTCCCATGGTTATTGGCCGTTCATTTGGCATTGATGAACAGCTTGATAGTTATAACCCCGTGGCTATTTTAAGTTATGACACTTGGCAAAACGAGTTTGCTGGTAGTATTGATATTCTTGATGAAAAACTCGTTGTAGACAATGTAAGCTTTAGTATTATCGGTGTGGTGGCTGAGCGATTTGTCGAACCCAAAACTTATTATATAAAGCACCCGTTAACCGATGTTTGGTTCCCATGGGATTATAACTATATCAGTGCTGAACGCAGAAAAGAAACCGGTTCAATGTCACTTGATACTATGTTTTTAG
>NZ_JACGVZ010000054.1:0-4839 GCF_014077465.1 Colwellia sp. BRX10-4 | reverse complement strand
TTAGAAACATTGGATGTTTGCCATTCAATATTCGTAACCAACAGAAGCATGTTCCACCTAATATAATAGTAAGTTACTTTGTTATATAAGTGGAATGGTCCAACTATAAGCCATTCAAGCAGGACAAATAACAGTTGGCTATTTGCTCCTTCGTCGCTTATTTTAGCCAACCATTATTTGCCTCTTAATGGGGCGTTATGCGGCATTGCGAATTCGATTAAATGTAATTGTGGTAGTTGCCTTTTCCTTATCCTGGTTATTTACGCGTAATTAAATCTATTTAAGTTTTTGGTTAAATAGTTTTTCGCCAAAGTAGGTAAGTGGTAAATTTACTTTTGATTAGTGGCTCAAAATTCACGGTTTATTGTGTCGCAATGCTGTGAGTTTTTTTAATGTGCATTTTATGTCATTAATATTTATATCAATTGTGCAGTTTGTGGTGGTGTAAAAATCGCATAACAAGGCATTCAAACGGACAAAAAACAGTTGGCTGTTTTCACTTCGTTCAACATTTTAGCCAACAATTTTTTGCCGTTTAATGTGGCGTTATACATCAAGGAAGGTTATGCGTAAAATTCTAGCATTGTCGTTTTTTTTAAGTTTAAATGTTTTTGCATGTGGTGAAGACGCAAAAGAATTTCATCCATTTGCCGTTGAAATCATTAGTAAGAATAAGCAAAAACAAAGTTTAAAAACCTTCGAAATATTATCGCCAATACAAAAAGGTGAAAATTTTTTAAGCAGTACAACCGCACTATTAGATGATGAATTTGTAATTAACCTAGATGTGAAAGAGGATTATAAATACGTTGGGGATTATTATCGTTCTTATTTTAGTGTTTCAGCTAAAAACGTAGATAAAATCGAAATTATTTTGGCATACAATACTACTAAAAAAGATAGATCTAACATAATATTTTGCGGTAACTTTAAGCAGTATAAATTAACACAACTACTTGAATTTGAATCAGCAAACGATGCTCCGCCACCACCCCCAAGAATGCCAGATTAGTAGTTAGTGTAAATTGATGTATAACAAGCCATTCAAGCAGGACTTTTAACAGATAATTGGACTCCCCCACACCTTGAGGTGTAGGGTAATATACTGTTACCACACAAATATATTATAAAGAGTCCTGATATGTATCGTACTAGAGTTGGTGTTGATTTAGCAAAAGAAGTTATTCAAGTTTGTATTTATAGGAACAAAAAGGTGCAGTCAAATAGTGAAATGACACCGACCGAATTTCTTTCTTGGTTAGTTAATGCCAAACCGGTAACGATAATATTTGAAGCGTGTGGTACCTCGAATTACTGGAGACAAAAAGCGATTGAAGCCGGTCATGATGCCCGTTTGATTTCAGCTAAGTTGGTATCAGTTGTACGACAAAATCAAAAGACTGATAAAAATGATGCTCTGGCTATTGTTCAAACGTCATTACTACCTGATGTCACCTTTATTGGCGGTAAAACAGTTGAGCAGCAACAACTACAATCGATTAAAAGATTACGAGAGTTAGCCGTTAAACACCAGGGTGCCAGTCAGAAGCAGTTAGTGTCTTTATTATTAGAAATGAATATTCGTATTTCTAATCGCAAAGGCGGCATTATATCTGCCATCGAGGGCGTATTAGAGGATGCTACCAATGGTTTGTCTGTAGAATGTCGAGCCGCTATTTTTACGTCCAAAGAACATTTACAAAGTTTAATCAAAGCTGTACACCGTTATGATGAGTGTTTAGAGAAATCAGTTATTGCTCATGCTGATTGTAAAAAGCTACTCAAGCTGGAAGGCGTTGGCACCATGAATGCGATTAACTTATATATTGCACTAGGGTGTTGGGATATAGGTGTTTTCACTAAAGGAAAAGATGCTTCAGCATGCATTGGGTTAACACCAATACAGCATTCATCAGGTGGTCTTGTGAAATTAGGCTCAATAGGAAAGCATTGTAAAAATAGTATATTGAGAAGTCAGTTGGTTTGCGGCGCAATGGCCGCGGTTACTCAAGCTGTGAATAGAGAAGCCAAAACTAAAAAAGACGTTTGGATTAAAGGGCTCGTTGAGCGACGAGGCAAAAAATGTGCTGCGGTGGCACTTGCTAATAAAACGGTAAGAACGGCTTATGCGATGTTGACCAAAGGTAGTGAATATAAAGCTGAGCTATTGACAGCTTAAAAAGAATTGAATAGAAAAAGTAGTTCAAAAGCGTTCACACAACAAAAATGCAAAACGAAGATAAAAATCAGCTAGTTTAGTCAGTAGCCAACAGAGAGCTTTTAGCTCGCTTAACAGATTTGACAATTAGTTCGCGTAAATATCAAAGAGCCAGAGATAGCTTCTCAGTTTAGAGCTCGTACATAAGTACGCATTTATTTCTTTGTATTATTATTTTTGTTGTTGACAAGGGGGAGTCCACATAAGTTGGCTAGGTTCCGCTTCGCTACACATTATAACCAACAATTAAAAGCCTCTTAATGGGGCGTTATGCGGCATTGCGAATTTGATTAAATATAATTGTGGTGTTTGTCTTTTCTTTATCTTGGTTATTTACGCGTAATCAAATCTATTTCAGTTTTTGGTTAAATAGTTTTTCGCCAAAGCAGGTAAGTGGTAAATTCACTTTTGATTAGTGGCTCAAAATTCGCGGTTTACTGTGTCGCAATGCTGTGAGTTTTTTTAATGTGCATTTTATGTCATTAATATTTATATAAATTGTGCAGTTTGTGGTAATGTAAAAGTCGCATAACAAGGCATTCAAACGGACAAAAAACAGTTGGCTGTTTTCACTTCGTTCAACATTATAGCCAACAATTTTTAGCCGCTTAATGTGGCGTTAGCAGTATAGGCAATATTGGCATCATCAATCAGACTCAATCGAAATGAATAGACTAGAAAGAATAAAAAGTTATTGCTGTATCGGGTTGTTTTCTTCCGTAGAAGAAGCGGGAGAAGAAGATATCCATATTAAATTTACAAACCTTAGAGGTGAATCTGTTTGGTTTGTTGAGATTCCAGCAAAAGTGGTTGGTGGTGGTAACATAATATCTAATTGTCCGTGGTGCGGAGAAAGTTTGCCTAAAAATACAAAAGTAGCAGCAGGTTAAAATACTGCTAACAAGGCATTCAAACGGACAAAAAACAGTTGGTTGTTTTCACTCCGCTCAACATTTTAACCAACAATTTTTTGCCGCTTAATGTGGCGTTATGCGGCATTCCGAATTCGATTAAATGTAATTGTGGTAGTTGCCTTTTTTTTATCCTGGTAATTTACGTGTAATTAAATCTATTTCAGTTTTTGGTTAAATAGTTTTTCGCCAAAGTAGGTAAGTGGTAAATTCACTTTTGATTTGTGGCTCAAAATTCACGGTTTAGTGTGTCGCAATGCTGTGAGTTTTTAAATGTGTATTTTATGTCGCTAATATTTATATAAATTGTGCGGTTTGTGGTAATGTAAAAATCGCATAACAAGGCGTTCAAACGGACAAATAACAGCTGGCTGTTGTTCGTGCCTCACACATTTTAGCCAGCTATTATTTGCCGCTTAACGTGGCGTTATATTTCAAGGAAGTTGTAGTGGGTGCTCAGCAGAAAAATGAAATTATTCATTTCCAGCGGGTTATGATGTCTTTAATCGATATTAAGTATACGAAAGACTTGATAAATGAAACGACTCCATCTGATATTAATGAAAATATTCAGAGAGCATTTCATGAATCTGTAATTATCTCTTATAGTAGGCCTTTTAGCGGAAATGACTCTGGAGACTTGCGTAAGGGCTTCTTAAAACACTTTACCCCTTCACAAAAAGACATGCATAATCGAGTTATAAAAACATTAAGAAATCAAGTTGTTGCTCACTCGGATTCAAAAGTTTATGGAGTTAATTTTAGTATAACTGAGATAGATGACATCAAATGGGTTTGGCCTTTTATGACTAAAATACCACACTTGCTAGATAAAAGTGATCTCAAACTTATTAATGAAAATTGCCAAATAATAGAATCGTGGCTATTTGAAGAGCAGACACGAATAAAGAACTTCTTGCCTTGTGGTAGCTATTGAAATATAACAAGAAAATCAACAAGGACACGTAACAGTTGGCTACGTTTCGCTTCGCTACACAATTTTAGCCAACCATTACTTAGCCTGTTATTTGGGCGTTAGGCATTTAGAGTTAATATGGATATTTATATACATCTGCTAGCCGTCATACCTTCTTTAGTTTTAGGAGCTATAAATTTATCCTTAGAAAAGGGTACTTTAATCCACAAGCGTATTGGAAAGTTTTGGGCTGTTTTAATGCTTATTACAGCTATTAGTTCTCTTTTTATAATGCCAACTGGTAGCTTTACGTGGTTACACCTTTTTTCTATTTTGGTTATTGTTTGTATTCCAGTTGGAGTGTCTTCTATTCGTAAAGGTAATATCAAACGTCATACTCATTGTATGCTTGGTGCATACATAGGTACTGTTATTTCAGCTTATTTTGCTGTTGTGACTCCTGGTCGTTTTCTTAATGGCGTATTTTATTAGCATATGCCTAACAAGAAATTAAACAAGGACAAAAAACAGTTGGCTTTTTGTTCACTCCGTTCACTTATTTTAGCCAACAATTTTTTGCCTGTTAATTAGGCGTTGGTATGACTCCCCACGTCAAGTTAAATACACTGATCCTTGTTCATTAATTTCAGAACCATTGTATTCACTTTCAGTATTAAGTGAGTTAACGCATAGAATGAAGCAAGTAATTTCGTCGGTTATCATGCTGATATTCGTGGATTACTAACTTATTAGTTAGCAGCGCCTACCTTACTCATTTCGTCGTGGCACCTGTC
>NZ_JACGVZ010000042.1:0-16014 GCF_014077465.1 Colwellia sp. BRX10-4 | reverse complement strand
CAACCAACAACGAGCTAAGGGTAAGTCTCATCAATCAGCGGTAAGAGCTTTGGCTTTCAAGTGGGTGCGTATTGTATTTAGGTGTTGGAAAACGAAAGTACCTTATGATGAATCCAAATATTTAATAGCATTAAAGGAAAGAAACTCTCCTTTATTGGCTGCATAAAATACTTGTTGAATGCCTCAGGGCATGAAGCTGACATTAGGTTTATACCGGTTCTGGCAACTTGTGAGCCTAAAACTGTCACATATAATTTAAATATGTCTATTAATTTACACCTAAAACCTTATTCAATACTTTGCGTACAATTATCTACCCAGTCTCAAAAGCGGACATTAAAATCAACTAAGGCCCACATAAAATAGAGTATTAATTCTAAGGCGCTAACGCCCAAAGAGTGTTAGAGCGAACCGTCATTTTTGCCACAAATTCGCCCTGATTTTTCCTTGAATTCACCACAACCAATAATCTGCTTGGCCACCAATACAGACATTTTTTTCCTATTTTATAATGCATAATCTCTGTTATGTTACTGAGAAGTTTCAGTAACATGACCTGCAACGTAATTTATCCCAAAACTTACATTTATCTTGCTAAATATAATCATTTTTTAATTTTTTGTCTCAGTAGGATATTACTTAGACTTCTTAGTAATAGTTAAACACAACAGTTTTTGGTTAGTTTAACCGATCTGATTTGTTGAAATCGAGGATGTTGATCTATAATTAATTAAACATATGGAATGGTCATTACTGAGAAGTCTCTATAATAAGCCTATGTGTTATGGAAAGATCGATACTTCGAAAAAAGCATACCGTTATTAAAATAATCAGAATAAGTAACACGAGTAAAACAGGTATTAGGGAGAAATTAGCGTAATTCACAGGGGTGGAATATCTTTAAGATTAAAAACGATGCATATTAGATTTTATTCGCTATAGATTCAATTTTTATTGAAAATACCCACTGCTAATTTTATAAAAAACAACAATTAACTTGCTGATATTATAGAATAAGCGAAAATTGGATTCCTGCGAGTTGAGGACACAAGCAATTAAATTTCCGATAGATTACCTGAGTAATTGAGTACAAATATTCGTCACGCGTTACATTGTTTTTATTATTTATACGACATATACACCGTTCTACAAATATCAAAGGTTAGATATCGCTATAGACTACAAACTGGGCTATTACATTTAGAGTAGATAAATTATATCAATAACTTAACGTAACTAAATTTTGGGCTATTTAATGAATATAAATCCTTGGCGAAGCACTTCCGTGAGAACAGCATTGAAGGGCCTTTCTTTTATCGATGCTAAACGTATACACATCCACAGTTTACAAGAGGCCCATAATTTTCTCGCCTGTTATGGGTTTGATCTTAATGATCCTGCTGATGTTGCCGAACTTGAAGGCCTTAGGTTGGAGAGCATTGAATTTATACAGGAAGAACTGCTAATCAACGGGGAGTTGATACCTTTGCCATTGCAAGAAGAAAAAAGCATAAGCCAATATTTACTCTATGCATCAGGGCACGGACCTAGAGCGTTGGCGGCTTGGAGTGGTTCAATTTTACGGGTGATTCATACGTTTACCCACAGTCATTCATATTTTAATGATCTTTATCACGATACCATTAGAGAACAGATATTTGACAGCTTTAACGCACATATCCATAGGAACGGTGACTTGTGTGCGTTGGGAGAATTAAAACTTGAGAAATTTGAATTTCGTGCAGCAAAATCTAGGCGTTCAGTGGCAATGAAAATGATGCACAAAACGGAAAATGTCTCTACTGATATTTTCGACTGGATTGGAATTCGTTTTGTGACTAAATACAGATCGGACGTATTAGATGTATTAG
Organism: Colwellia sp. BRX10-4; assembly: GCF_014077465.1. Taxonomy (NCBI): domain Bacteria; kingdom Pseudomonadati; phylum Pseudomonadota; class Gammaproteobacteria; order Alteromonadales; family Colwelliaceae; genus Colwellia; species Colwellia sp. BRX10-4. The sequence goes on along the minus strand of NZ_JACGVZ010000042.1, from coordinate 14,143 downwards.
CGTTTTTACGAGAAAATCACATTGTGACTTACGCAAACATCAAACCGTCAAAATCTCGAAACACCCTCTTTGATCTTGATTGGATCATTAAGTCTATGAACAAAGGTATACCCATTAAAGAAATACGTGCCCAAATGCAAACAATGGATTATCCATCCGTTGAAAAGCGTGTTGCAAACAATCCATTTAGCGAGCTTAGCTATCATTCGGTACAAATCACTTGCCGTCAGCGGATCAAAATTAAGCAACCAGATGGAACGATGTTACGCTTTTTTTTCCCGTTTGAATTGCAACTAATGGATCTAGACAGTTATATAAAATCACGTGAAGGTATCGCTTCTCATGACGAGTATAAAAAGCGTCAGAAGAAAGCTGTCAGACAACGGGTGTTGCCGTTTTTGTCATCTTCGTAATGTGCAATGCGGGCTTCTTGAAATATAGATTTAGCAAATATAGAAAAGGTCAGATACAAAGTATAACTCGCTACTGGTGCAGTTGGCACAGCAGAGCATTTATGTGAATTTACCCAACATGTGGGCTTTTAAACTATTCTCTTTTTTAACTTTTGCATTCGATTGATTTTCAATCTATATGAAGTATCGCCATTTGCTTATTAGCCCATAATAAAGAGGTAGAATTCACTTTAATTAAATCATCTTTGCTAATTTTTAAGGTTGTCGCCATTGTTAATGCTTCTTGCCAATCTCCATTTTCACTCACTATGGCTAATTGCAAGTACGCCCCAACGCTTCCTTCTTTCTTTAATATTGCTGATATAATGCTCTTCGATAGCGACAATTTTTTGAGTGCGAGTTCGATGGGTCCATTAAACATTGCTTCGAGTAAGGAAAGTAACCCTACTAAAAAAGCTTCTGCACATGCTTGCTCTGTTGCAGATTTATGCAAATCTAATGCAATGAGCGACTCACAAAACCTTCCTCTAAAAAGAGAAAGCCTGACTAATTCCTTTGATCAACCATGACTTAGTTGAGTTGTAAATAGAATTGAAATAAAGCGTTTTAATTCTACTAGACCTAACGTTATCACCGCCTGTTTTATAGTCGATACTTCTTCTCTACGTCTAAAAAATACTGTATTTGCGTAGCTCAATATTTTGTAGGTCAGATAAACATCACGTTGTACTATCTCTACAATTTTCAATAGCTCAAAATTACTAGAGGACGTTAAATATAATAATTCTGCAAGTGTCGTTTCTGCTGGAGACATAGCGCGAGACATTAATATTGCTGGTTTAGAAAAAAAGAGCCTTCAAAATAACTAAAGCCAACTTGTACCGCCACCGCATGATAAGCTTTGTCTTCAACACTTGTTGCTATTAACTTAATATCGGGATACATGCCTACACAATCGACAATTCGGAAAAAATCGTTACTGCTACTTATATCAACATGTAGTGCCATGTAAGCCACTGATGGATAAAATGATTTCCATGCTAATTCATCATTTAAATTGTCCAAACATATACGGTAACCTAAATCGTAGAGTGCTAATAATGCCGACAATTGATTTTGATCAGGTGATTGACTCACATCAACATTAATAACAAGGTGATCAGGATCCAAATTTTTTGGGATTAATGACTTGATTGCATTCGGCCCAAAGTCAACAAAAGCAAGCTTACCTGCTGTAAGCTCGAAAAAGCTCATCGCTATTTCGTTTGATTGATCATTTTCTTCAATAGAAAAACTCATTTTTAATAAGGTATTTTCAATATCATCTTGAAAACGTAAACGATAACCGATGATACTGGAATCAATTTTAAAAATAGGCTGCCTAGAGACGAAATATTCCATTCTATTTTACTTTCTGATTTATTTGCCAACGGTTTTCAGTTCTCTAAATGAACTATCGTCAGTACAACGTTCATTATGTTTTTTGCGTTGAACCAAGAACCTTATACACGACCAACAATATTTCTTCTTTGGTTGAAGGTTTTATGAGGTAACCTTTTAAGCCGAAACTTGCCCATTTTAGTATTAGTTCTTTATTTTTATTACCAGTGAGCGCAACAACTGGTATATCTCTACCTCCAGATATTTGATGAATTTTTTTTGTGGCTTTTAACCCATCCATATTGGGCATAAATAAGTCCATAATGATCAAATCAAAGTGGTGCTCTTTGATTTTTTGCAGGGCTTCAAGGCCATCTTGCGCTGTATCAACGTCTAAGTTTTCCTTCAACAATACGCTTACCAGCATATCTCGATACAAAGCGTTGTCTTCCACAACCAAAATTTTACTGCGCTTAACGTCTTTAATTTCCGGCGCAGTAATAATTGGATTAATCGTTTCGTCTTGCTCTCTTTTTTCAGAGGAGGATATTTCATCTTCTTGTTCAACAACTGAAATGTCTATATTTTCAAAGCTTTCACTTTGTTTTCGGTTTGGCGGAGAATTTTTTATCAAGCCGTCAGATTGAAGTGACTTAGTTTTCAGCGTAATTTGTTGCGTAACCAATTGACTTAATATTTGGTCTAAACTTAGTATAATTTCATTTTCTAACGTTGTCAGCAAGGGTTTAATATGTTCTTGATCTATTTTAGACATTATCTGCTGTGCCGATAATTCAGGCAATACGGGTATTTGTTGCAGCTCTTCGGTCACTTTAATGATATCTGCTTTGCTGCGATTAATTTTTTCTAATAAATTTTGTTTACAACGGCTAGCTTCATCAATTTGCAACGCTAATTCTTCGTCTATTTGTTCAAAAACTTCTTCATTGAATTCAGTAATATCACTATTAGATTGGGAAGCTTCCAAGCCATTGTGAACAATCATCAATAAACGAAATTTTTCATATAAAGGTTGATAGACAAAATAATCATCAAATAATTTTTTCATACAGCAACGAAAGGCAATATATGACTCTTTATTATTGCAAAGCAGAATACTATAGTGCGGGTAATCGAGTGTTCCTTTTTCAACTAAAACTGAATAGGATTCGATGGATTGTTCAACGTTAGACAGCGCAAACAAAATTACCGAAGGTTTAGTTTTGATGAGAAACCTTGCGGTGTCTCTATTTAGTGCAATGGTACGATATTCTGATATTTGAGCAGAAAGAATTCTTCCCGCGCCAAGCACGTCCTCTTCATTTTCAAAGATCATAACCACTTTAGGATGACGACTACCTAATGTTGCGGGTTTAGCTTTCATTGACAATGGCTCCATACACTTGTTTCAATGCGGCATTTATTGAAACAATTTTCTGTTTGCATTCTGCGATATTTTTATCTAATGCCATGCTTTCCAATGCTTCCAGTAGTGCCGCTGTTTGTTCGGCACCAACGGCTTTCGCAGATGTTTTTAAATAATGAGCTTCCTCTTTAATTGCAGTGAAATTATGACTGTTATACGATAAGGCGATTTTATTTATTGATCCTTTCGCTTGTTTCAAGAATTCTATCTCAAATTTTCTTGCCAGTGCCACATCATCCCCGATGAGATCGCGCATAACATTTCGATTTAATATTTGCCGTTGTGAATCAATCATTGTGATACCACTCCTTTAAAACTTCCCTTAAATCTTTAAGTTGAACGGGTTTACTAACAAAACTGTTCATACCTGCTTTATAACATTGTTCAGCGTCGCCAGTCATTGCCGCGCCTGTTACGGCAATAATAGGAATGTGGGCCAAATTATTCGAATCTTCTAACTTGCGAATTTCTTGTGTCATTTGATATCCATCCATTTTTGGCATATGACAATCGGTTAGAATCAGCTTATACTTACCTCGGTTGTTATTCCATTTCTCTATTCCTTGTTCTCCATCTTCTGCTAGGTCACATTCATACCCCAAATTACCCATCTGTCTTAGTATGATTTTTTGATTTAGTTCGTTATCTTCAACAATGAGAATGTCAGCATTAAGTGATTTTACTTGCTCCTTTTCAATACATCCTTCTAACTCTTCGAGGTTTATTTCGTCTAAGATGAGTTCATGACTCTTTTGCCAACTGTGGTTAATTGCCCCTATAAACTGAACTCGTGTAATGGGTTGGGTGCTTATAACACGCATCTTGGGAAAGGCTTTTCTAGATTCGGTTAAATGAATATCATCTATTGCAAGTATAATTTTGTTCATTTTAGAAAGCAAAGTAAGCAATAACTCAGTATTTTTTCTTCCTACAGCAAGGTCACCAACAAAGATTAAGACCACATCAAAATCTGTAGAAAAATCGAAATTGAGATTACAGGCAACAAAAGTAACCTCAGCCCCTTCGTCAACGAGGTAGTGAGATAAATTTTCTTTTCGATTGCTATCAACTTCGCTGACATCTACAAAAGCAACGCTAACTGATGATAACGTCTCAACAGCTAAGGCTTTGGTTTCTTGAGATAACCAAAACGGCAATTCGACACAAAAAGACGAGCCTATTCCTTTTTCACTGGTCAAGTTAATGCAACCGCCCATCATTTCGGTCAATTGGCCACAAATGGCTAAACCTAGCCCCGTGCCGCCGTACTTTCTTGTGGTAGAGCGCTCGGCCTGACTAAATGGCATAAAAAGCTTCTGCTGAGTCGCTCGCTCGATACCGATGCCGTTGTCAACTATATTAAAGGTTATAGTACTGATATATTTATTACTTTCTTTGACTTCTGCAAGTAATTTAATACAACCCCTTTTTTCGTTCGACGTTGACGTGAATTTTATCGCATTACCAACCAAATTAAACAATATTTGCCGCACACGCATTGCGTCACCAAGAACAAATGTTGGAATATTGGGGTCTTCATAAACTTCAAAAACGATATCTTTCTTTTTAACTGTAGGAATAAAAACGTTAACCACATTGTCGATAACCTCTGAGATAGTAAACGCACGTTCTTCTATTTCTAGTTTACCTGCTTCAATCTTGCTGATATCAAGAATGTCATTAAGAATGTGGACTAAATTCACTGCCGATGTTTTGGCCGTATCAATGAGATCCATCGATTCTTCAGTTTGCTTAGTTGTGGTGAGCAAATCAAGTGAACCGATAACACCATTCATTGGTGTTCTTAGTTCATGACTCATCATCGATAAAAAGTCTGTTTTAATTTTACTCGCTTGCTCAGCATGCTCTTTAGACAAAACCAACTCTTTGGTTCGTTGCTCTACTCGCTCCTCCAATTCACTATTAAGTTGTTTCAACTTTTGTTGGGTTTGATGAAAAGCTGATTGGTCAATGCAGATACCATCGATACGATGATACTTTCCAAATGTTTTTTCCCCCATTTGTCCAGTACCGATTAGATATCGGATTGCTCCACCGGGCATTACCGTTCTATATTTCTGGTTAAACAACTTCCCCGTAGACAACGACTCTTCAATAGCGTGGTTCATGCCTTTTAGGTCTTTTGGATGTATTTTGTCAAGCCATTTGTCAAACTTACCTATGTCTTTAGATTTTAAACCTAACATTTCATTGGTTAACCGATCCCAACTCCATACCCACTCGTTGTCTGTATTTAGCTCGGCATACCAAGTGCCTATTCTACCCGCCTCCAGGGCAATTTTTTTGTGAGTGATATCACGTAAAAAAGCATTGAAATAAGTATCACCGTTATCCTTCTCTACAACAATCATCAGCTCTATAGGTAACATGTCGCCACCTCGCTTAAGTGCTTGAAATTCGATTGTTTTGTTTAATATATGTTCTTCTCCTGAAGCTAAAAAACGTTTCAAGCCTTCTCTATGTTGTTGCCTTTTATCCTGTGGTATTATTATCTCATTTAAGGAATGACCCAAAACATCTTCTTTTTTCCAGCCAAATATCATTTCCGCCTGAGGGTTCCATTCTCTAATTAGATCATCAACATCAATTTGGATAAACGCATCGAATACGGTCTCGATAATACGTTTTGCTTGTAGCTCTCGACGAAGTGCCAGTTGCTCTGCTTTTTTTTGAACCGTGAGATCCCTTTCATTTACGATGAAACCAGCAATTTCGTTGTCAGCATCAAGATATGGATAATAATGTATATCGATGTATTGTGCCTTAGCATTCGGGGAATCAAACCACGCCTGATAATTTACGTTTTCACCTGTTAAACAACGTTCTGCGTTGACTTTTATTTTTTCATTAAAAACTTGCTCACCAAAAACCTCAGCAACGGTATGTCCAATAAGCTCATCTAACGTTTTATTAAATCTTTTCAGATAGGCAGGATTAGCAGTAATGTAAATATAATCCTTATCCATCATTGCCAACATATCGGAGGAAGTCGAAACAATATACTTGAACTGATTTAGTGCCCGTTCAGCCTGCTTCCGGTCCAAGATATGATCCCATTCACGCAAGACCCGTTCTGCCATATGCGGCATTTCGGCAAACATTGAATCACTTTTAATAACGTAATCCAATGCACCAGCCTTCATGGCATTTACGGCCATTTTTTCATTGCCATTCGATGTCATCATTATAATGGGAAATGTCCGGCTCTCTACTGAACCAGGCAGTAACTCTAATCCTTCACCGTCTGGCAATCTATTATCAAGCAGCATTAAATCCGGTAGTTGATGTGCCAGTATTGATTTTGCGTCACTCAGTGTTTTAGCATGGGTTATCTGCCAAGATAAATCGCTATTTTTAAGGGTACTGGTAATTAAAGCCGCATGGTGTGTATTATCTTCAACCAATAGAATATTTAACGCTTTACCTTTCATAATATCTCCTTTTGTTAAGGCAAAGTGAAACAGAATGTAGCCCCAACTTCGCCATCAGATACCCCATATAAAAACGCCATGTTCTCAATAATGCGTTTTACTAACGCTAGTTCCATACCTGTTCCTTACATATCTGGATTAACTCGTTCAAATATTCAAAAGCTTAATCCGGATAACATTTGGCAATTCAATATCCTATCGTTCTTTATAGTATAGATGACTTTATTACCTTTTGTATTAGCAGTAAATTCAATGTGATTTCCCTGATTAATGTTGTTTCGCTTCTTGACGATAACGCTTAAATTATTTGGCCCATACTTTATTTTTTCATAAATATTAGCCAATACTTTTAATATTCTGAAGTATTCAGATATTTGTGTTCTCTGTATTGTTAATTATGGTAAGGATCAACTTATTTTTAAAAAAGATGAAATTAGATAATTTACTCGCCTTATCAGCATATCAGTTATCACTCAATGAAGAAAAACACCAAGAAGTTGAGCAGTGTTCGTAATTAGAGCCATTACTATCAGCTATGATTAGACTCTTCTGGATAAGCTCAAAACATTGAAAATGAATAGTAGCTTTCATGGCTTTATCGTCTTGGGTTTATGACACCCCACCAGAAATATAATAAATTGAAAAATGTGGCTTAAAATCTTTTCAGTTTTAATTGACCATTACAATTAGGTTTTTTATCGATAACTCTCGTATAAAGTGAAAGTTTTATTTAGTACTTTTCGCATAAATCAAACTACACTGATTATTAGTTGTAGGGACTATGAGGAGAATGACATCGAAATTTATACAGCTAGACAACCCATTCTTAATAGGAAAAAAAAAGTCGTTGCTTATGAGTTATTATTTAGAGATAGCCAAAAAAATTGTTTTCCCACTGATGTTACTCCGGACATTGCCACTGCAAAATTATTAATTAACAGTTATCTCAGTATCGGCCTTGATGAAATGACAGAAGGAAAACCCGCATTAATCAACTTTCCAATGGCCATGCTTTCCGACCATTTGGTGAATTTGGCTCCATATAAAAATATTATTGTTGAAATACTAGAAACTGTTGAACCAAGTGATGAAAATTTTGACGTATTGGCTAAACTTTTCCATCAAGGCTATACGTTGGCACTCGATGATTTTATTTATAGTACGGCATGGGATCGGTTTTTACCCTTTATTAAGCTGATAAAAATTGACATTGTTGAAACACCGCTTTCGTCCATTGCTCATTTGTTACCTCACTTTCGAGAATACAAAATTAAGTTACTCGCAGAAAAAGTAGAAACGCATGAAGAATTTATGCAGGCTAAGGAGCTTGGCTTTGAATATTTTCAAGGGTATTTTTTTTATAAACCAGAAATACTCATTGGCGTTGAAATTGAATCATCGCATCCTTTTTTAATGTCAATTTATCATGAGGTGATGAAAAACGGTTATAGCTACAGAAAATTAGAAGGTTATTTTGAGCATGACATGGATTTAACCTACAAATTATTACGCTTTGTTAACTCTGTTTTTTTCGGTCATACCCACGAGATCAAATCTATCAAGCAAGCGATTGCTTATTTAGGAGAAGTTCAACTACGTAAATTTATATGCCTGATAGTTATGGTAGAACTCAACCCACAAAAACCGACAGTACTTATTCAAAATACTATTCTAAGAGCCAGGCTTTGTGAGCAGTTTGCTAAAATAATGGGGTTAAAGCAACTCACTAAGTATGCATTTTTAACAGGATTATTTTCTACCCTTGATGCGATCCTAGATAGACCAATGGAGAAGATTTTGTCGTCGATGCCACTTGCTGAAGAGATAAATATTGCCTTAATCGAGCAAACAGGTAGTTTGGCTGAGTGTCTCGCATTTGTCGTTGCTTATACCGAAGGAGACTGGGATACCATTAACATTTTCATTGATATATACGATATAGACCCTGCCAATTTAATATCAACTTGTAATAAGGCCTATCAATGGTTGTCAGCCTACAAAATATCATAAAATATTCATTAGAAAATATCTGGCAAAAAAATTAATGCTCAAGTCAGTAATGCGTAAAACAAGGTCATTAACGTAAGGATTTAACACATACGATTATAGTTCTAATTGGGTACTTGTTGGGTTTGAACCTTTTGTCTATCCTTGAAAACTTACCATTGGGCCGAATAACACTTAAACTCTTCGCTATCTTACTTATCAATAATCTAGAAAGCTCAGCACCCGCTAATTCAACATAAATCTGACTACGTTATCTTTATGTTGATTAATAGCAAAGTAACATTGATTTTATATTCATAACGCCTTTTTTTTATTAAATAATGTTAGTTCCATTTTTGGATCAAAATCAGCGACAGAAGCTAGACTTTTCGTTAGATACTTTGCATGTAAATCTTGTAAAACACCTTCTACTGAAAGACTCGAATAATTCTCAATATTAAATCGGGTTTTAGTTCATTATAATCTTCTTCAGCACCCCAACGTTGGTGGTATAAATCAGTAACGTTGGATGTAGGATAAGCTTGTTGATCTGTTAATGACGAGACTAAACCTATACTTGGCCTGATGGAAGATCAACGTATACGAGTCTTAAATTAAGTGATTCGGTTGATATATTATCTTTTGTACAACGACGAAGAGACTTTTCTATTAAAGGAGAATGAACAACATCGCTATATTTCCCACTTTCTATAAAAGCTTTAACTACAGTATAACTTTTGACTATTTGCATACAAAAATCGATATTTTTTAGCCTCTGTTATTTATAAAACCAAACAGCGGGATAGCCTCGGTCATAAACTACTATACCCACCGAGTTGTTTATTAGTTAATGGTTAAGAACCATAACACTCCGGATAAATCTTTTTATTTAGCCCATACAACTATCGAAGTTGAATTTCTAGATGGGTCTTGAATAAATATCAATGCCTGATAATTAATCAGTCAAAACAAATCTCAATAAAAGCTTTTCCTGAGTCAGAGCCAAATGGGATAATAATGACATGCCCTTCATGTATATGATCAATGGTATGGTTTGTTCCAGATACGACCATAGGAGTGGCCATATCAAATTCATAGCCTTTCTTACTCAATTCTAGTTTTGCTCCTCCACTTACCATATTGGTGATTTCGCCGACCATATCGGTAATTTCTTCATCTATTTCTTCGAGTTTCTCACCTACCATGCGCTGCATGATGCGAAGTGCTAGTGATTTTTCGAATGTAATAGATAAAGACCCTTTAGTTTTCGATCCCACCATACCAATTAACCCCGAAACATCCCCCATTGCAACATCATTTTTTTTTATTCTGGGCTTTTCATAGGTTAATTCTGTGTGCCCCATCACATCAATAACTTTTATTAGTGCATTTATAAACGGATTAATAAATTCAACATTCATTGTTATGTCATCCTCACTGTTAGAATACTAAGTGGAACTTTATAAAATTGAAGCCTTCACAGATAAACTATAGTACATAAAACGAAAAATGAGTGTTTCTTTGAAGTGGTCCTAATACAACTTTGTGACTGGTGGCCTTGTTAAGAAACGAAAGGATAAATAAAGGTCAACAGATAAGGTCAAAGGGGCTATTTAAGCCCGTGGCAGGCATATTTGTCATGCGACACTCATGGCAATAGCTTTTGTAGATTTGGTAGCCGTCAAAAGACAAGTTTAGCAGGGCACTGAAAAGGGCGCCGCTTTTGAGGGCACCTAAGCACACATGTTCATTCACTGAGTGTTTTGCTAACATTAAAAACATCCCCGCTGCATGCACTACGTGCATCTTAGAGCGGTATTTTTTGCCATACATAGGCAAGCTTAGTTAACGATAAGATATCTATAACTGTGTTCATTGAAACTACTTAATTTTATCGATACTGATAGCTACATGAAAAATATTACAGTGTTAACACAGCAAAACCATGTTACTACCCCGTCACAAAAAATCCCAAGGTAAACGTGAAAGTGATCGCATTAAAGCCGCTTAACTGCCTAATGAAGGTTGGTCAACACTGATGATTGCTCTAGCATTACGCGTGCATGAAACCAGTTTGGTGCGCTTTATAGATGATTACCTCTACAGTGAAAAATTAACGATAGAAAGTGGCTGCTCACAAAGTCATCTAACCGATGAACAAACACAGGGAATTATTCAGCATTTATGTGACCTTGCTTATCTTCACGCACATCAAGTAGTCACTTATATTAAAGAAAAATATGCCGTCACTTATCAAATATCAGGATTTAATAAGTGGTTACACCAACATAATTTCAGTTATAAAAACCTAAAGGTATGTCTCATAAATTTAATGAAGACAAGCGAGCAGAAATCATAAGGTAATCATTAATGCTTACCGCGCGAACGGTTTAGTTTTCCCTCTAATGACCTGTCGTTAGAAAATTATCTATAAACATATCCTATTCGCACAAAGTTTTCATAATTTCTATGCCGCTTCGTGCCCCGAAGCGCCACAGAATTTAATACCTAAAATCATATTAATCTATTGTCCACTTTGGTGTATTCTAATCAAATTATAATTTTGACTTTATAGATTCCTGATGAAATTTAGAACAATTCTATTATCTAACGCAGGGCTAATTTTCATCGGTTCAAATGTCGCTAGATAACCCACGGCTAACGTCCGGTTTCGTATCAGAGAAGACCATTTTAGTCCTGATTTAGGGGGTTAGAAAAGGTCTCGAATATGACCTTTAGCTGACTGTAAAAAAAGCTAACACTATCAAGTAATTATTTCCGCTTAGCGCACAAAGTGATCGTTAATACTTTTCAGTCTCGACAACTTCTCAGCGAGCATCAACCCGTTGACTAAAGATTGATTTGGTTCGAAAATATCATCTACTAAAGGTGTTGATTCTAATGGTCCTACTTGTCGAGATAACCTCATTTGTAATGTCTATTCACATTGCGTTTTCTAGTAATCGCTAAATAAATAAAGAGCGACGACTATTATTCGTAGTTTAACAAGTTCGTGTGCCAATCAAAATATAAGCTCAACAGATAGTCGTTCTAATGTATCCCATCTAATGATAAAAAGTAAAATAGCAACAGCCACGGTAACTTCAGAAATACCATAGCTATAATACTTATCGATGACATGCAGTTGCCGTAATGAAGATAAAGGGTTATCGCTATTTGAAGGTCTTTAGAAGTCTTTAGAAGTCTTTAGAAGTCTTTTAAAATGATAAAACCTTTTACAGAAAACTGTAAAAGGTTTTTATTGGTAGTTATCTTAACAGTCAGTGTTTATAAAAATGACAACAACTCTTCGTCTAACTGCATTAACGTTTTAGGGTCTGCCATCATGGTGATTGATAACGATTTAGTTCTTGGCAACATGCGCTCAAAGTAAAACTCTGCGGTTTTAATTTTTGCACGGTAGAAGTCTCTGTTTTCAACATCGGTTGCTAATTTTTCATAAGCCGCCTGCGCCATTTGTGCCCAGAAATAAGCCATAACGATGTAACCAGAATACATTAAATAGTCAACCGAAGCAGATCCGACCACATCGCGGTTTTTCTTTGCTTTTAATGACAAACTTAACGTATTTTTCTGCCAGCCGGCAACAGCTTTGCTCAATGGCCAAATAAATTGATTCATCTGACGTTTATGAGGGTTATTTGAAATCATACTTTTGTCTTTACAAAAGCTTAAGACTTCCATGGTAAAGTGTTTTAAATACTTACCACGATTTAATAAGATTTTACGTCCTAATAAATCAAGTGCTTGGATACCCGTCGTTCCTTCATACAAAGTAGCTATACGTGTATCACGAACAATTTGCTCCATACCCCACTCTTTGATGAAGCCATGACCACCAAATATCTGTAAGCCATGATTTGCACTTTCTGAACCTAGTTCAGTGAGGAATGCTTTTAAAATCGGCGTAATAAAACCTAAACGGTTATCAGCTTTACGGCGTTGCTTATCATCTTTCAACATTTGGATGTCATCAACTATCTTCGCCGTATAATAAATCATAGCACGGCCACCTTCAGTGATCGCTTTTTGCGTCATTAGCATTTTACGAACATCAGGGTGAACAATAATTGGGTCAGCAACTAATTCAGGTTTTTTAGCACCGGTAAGTGAACGCATCGACAATCGTTCTTTTGCGTAAATTAATGAGTTTTGATAAGCAAGTTCTGAAGCACAGATACCTTGTAAGGCTGTACCAACACGTGCGGTATTCATAAAGGTGAACATACATTCTAAACCTTTATTTTCTTTACCGATAAGTACGCCTTTTGCACCATCAAAATTTAACACAGCGGTAGCTGAACCTTTGATACCCATTTTATCTTCAATAGAGCCACAAACAACATTGTTACTTTCGCCAATATTACCTTGTTCATCAACTTGCATCTTAGGAACAATAAATAATGAGATACCACGCGTACCTTTTGGCGCATTGGGTAATCTTGCTAAAACGATATGAACTATGTTTTCAGTTAAGTCATGCTCACCAGCTGAAATAAATATTTTAGTACCACTAATACTAAATGTGCCATCATCGTTTAACTCAGCTTTTGTTTTAACTTGACCTAAATCTGTACCACATTGTGGTTCAGTTAAACACATAGTGCCGGTCCAAGTACCTTCGGTAAGCTTAGTTAAGTAAAGCTGCTTCTGTTCTTCAGTACCGTGTAACTGTACCGTATCCATAGCACCGTGGCTTAGACCAGGATACATAGCCCACGACCAGTTTGCCGTACCCATCATCTCTGACTTTACCATGCCTAGCGAAGCAGGAAGCCCTTGGCCACCATGTTCAACAGGGTGGGACAAACTCTGCCATCCACCGTCAACGTATTTCTGATAAGCTTCTTTAAAGCCTGTAGGCGTGGTTACTTTACCATTATCAAAAGTACAACCTTCTTTATCGCCACTTTGGTTTATTGGTAATAATTCATTTTCACAGAATTTTGCACACTCTTGGAATATCGCATCAACCAAGTCAGGTGTCGCTTCTTCAAATTCTGGATACTGCTTATAATGGTCATAATAATTAAAGACATCTTCAAATAAAAATTTCATGTCTGTGATCGGTGCTTTATAACTGAGCATGTATCTCTCCAGTGCTTTTTAAACTATTTATTTAACTTCTTTCGAATATAGCAGAAAAACAACTGGTCATACCACTGTTTTTTACTAATAAATATTTATATATTTATAAATAGAACTTAAGTGTAGAAGACAACTGTATTTATTAAAGAGAATAAGCGTGTAAAATTTTAATTAAGAATAAAAATTTTAGCTTTGCTGTATAAGGAATAAATAGCATATTAACAATAATATTAGCTCTGTGGAATGTAGTCGAAGCCGTGATAACAACAATCGCAGCAAACGTCTGCTTCGCGTATAGAAAGCGAATTAAACTAAAATGTTATAATTTTTGTTGTTTATTTTATAGAATTTGAGGTCTTGAGGTCTTGAGGTCTTGA
>NZ_JACGVZ010000070.1:0-1914 GCF_014077465.1 Colwellia sp. BRX10-4 | reverse complement strand
TGGCTTTGGCGGCGGTGGTCAAGATTTTGGTGATATTTTTGGTGATATTTTTGGTGGTGGCCGCGGTGGCGGACGTCAGCAACGTCAACAACGCGGTTCAGATCTTCGCTACAACTTAGAGTTAAGCCTTGAAGATGCCGTTCGGGGTAAAACCTTAGAAATTAAAGTACCAACTTATGTGAGTTGTGATCCATGTGATGGCTCTGGCGCTAAAAAAGGCACAACTGTGAAAACATGTTCAACATGTCATGGTCATGGTCAAGTACAAATGCGTCAAGGTTTGTTTGCTGTTCAGCAAACGTGTCCAACGTGTAATGGTAAAGGTAAAGTCATTCAAACACCTTGCCCTATATGTCGTGGTCAAGGTCGTGTAGAAAAAACGAAAACACTTTCAGTGAAAATACCGCCGGGTGTAGATACAGGTGACAGAATTCGTTTGTCAGGCGAAGGTGAAGCTGGTGAACATGGTGCACCTGCAGGTGATTTATATGTACAGGCAAATGTACGTGACCATAAAATATTTGTCCGTGATGAAAACAACCTTTATTGTGAAGTTCCTATTAGCTTTACCACAGCAGCATTGGGTGGCGAAATAGAAGTACCAACACTTGAAGGTAAAGTGAAGCTGAAAATACCCAAAGAAACGCAAACGGGTAAAATGTTCCGTTTACGTGGTAAAGGTGTTAAATCAGTACGCAGCCACTCAATAGGCGACTTAATGTGTAAAGTTGTTCTAGAAACACCGGTTAACTTGTCTGGCGATCAAGCGGATTTACTGCGCCAGTTAGATGACAAAATGGGTAAAAGCACTATAAAGCATAGCCCTAAAGAGACAGGCTTCTTTGATGGCGTTAAAAATTTTTTTGATGACCTGAAAAGTTAAAGTACTGCCATTCGATGAGCTAAAAGCTTGTTGAAATGTAGACATTAAAAAAAGCCACAAATTTTTTTGTGGCTTTTTTGTTTTTCTGGCTAATGATTAATGGCGCTTTACTCGCATAAGTAGACCACTGAGTAATACCAATAATAGACCAAACAGACTGCCGCCATGAGTCTGTCTGATCTCGACGACTTCTATTACTTCGATGACTTCAGTATAAACCTGGTCATACTCAGCACTTTCTAACGGCAGTGCGTATAACGCGTTACTGTCATCTGCACTGTAATTCGCAGCAATACCCTGATAACCGACTTGATATAAGTCGATTAACACATCGTAGTGATCACTTTCATAGCCCGACATAAATGTAGAAATAACTTCGTATTCATCGGCATCAGTATCACCTTCTATAAGAAAATTATCTGTGGTGAAATAGTGCTGCCAAGGGCCACCATTTTTACTGAGGTAGAGTAAAGCATACACTTCGGCGAGGTGATTTTCGCTATAGCTATATACGTCTGCATCAAAAGTCACACTGAAAGTTTGATAATAGCCATCTCTGTCATAATCTTCTTGCAGAAAACTCGCCGCACTATAAATACTGAACTGTTGATCATAGTGGTTACTCACTTTTTGTGTGGCTTCACCACTTTTTACTTGTGCAGTGTTCTTGGCTTGATTATTAAGTGTATAGCCTCTTATGTGGGCATTCGTTTTGCCGCTGACTTGATCGGATAGCTCGGCTAGCTTATTCGTTGCAATTATTCTTTTTCGCTGTGACTCAGTGATACTGTGTTTAAGTGCTCCTTGAGAAACACTAGCGGGTAAAACCTTTAATTCGCTGGCAGTGACATGAGTTAAAGGTAATACGCTAAAGGTTATCAATAACATTATTTTTTTAAGTGAATTCGCGTGAACTGACTTCGCTGCTTTATTATTTATTAACATAATATATCCTACCGGCTTTGTTTAGTGTTGCTATTAAAGCGCAGTAAAGATGAATGTAAGCTGAACACTTTATTGGTAAGCTTTGA
>NZ_JACGVZ010000065.1:0-2776 GCF_014077465.1 Colwellia sp. BRX10-4 | reverse complement strand
TTCTTTTCAAATGTTGGTGTTGTGTTTATACGAGTGTGCACCTTCGACCAGTAGTCTTGCACGGCTATTACCACACTTAGTAATAGCCCCTAAATGGCGTTTATCGCCGCTTGAATGTTCACTAGGTACAAGACCTAGGTAACTCATTAATTTTCTAGGGTGGTCGAATCGTGATAAGTCACCTAGTTCGACAATCACGCCTGTAGCGACTAATAACCTCACACCACGGAGCGCCTGTATCGCTTTAACTACGGGATAAAATCGCCAACGCTTCACTTGATGGGTTAATTCATTATCCAGCCTTTTTAAACGTTTTAACCTTTCGGTAATGGTTGAAACCGCTTCTTGCAAAACAATTTGCTGACAAGGATGAGGTAGCACTAATTCAGCGAGCCAACGCAAATGTTGTAATGACCAGTTATCTTTTATTTTGCTGTTAATGTTGCTACGTAACAACAATGCTTTAAGTTGATATTTAGCCTCTTTTAAGTCTTTCATGCCTGTTTCACGGGCTCGGGATAAATCACGTACGGCTTCATCTTCGGGCTCAGGGACATAGATAGATGTTAAGTCTTCAGACTTGAGCAGCTTTGCAAGTTTGAGCGCATCACGTTTATCGGTTTTGATTTTATCTCCTGATTTTTTAGGGATAAGCGAAGGAGCGATGACATAGCAACAATGATTAAGGCTGGTGAGAAAGCGATAAATCCAATAGCCACAAGGACCGGCTTCGTAAAAAAAATGGATCGTAGTGTCAGGATATTTTGACTGTAATTGTCGTACGAGTTTTTTAAAGTATGTTATGTTTTATCATGCTAGCCTCTGTTTTATATTGTTGACACATATATTATGGCTCTGGTTTGTAAAACTAACCCACATTTAGAGGCTAGCACCTTGTGGGGAGTCATTGTGTCTATGTGTTAATTGCAAATCGAGGCTATGGCAGTTTTACCGCAAAAGTAAATAGACAATAATCTTTTAATTTTCATGTTTTTAGATGATACTCAACACCATGAAATTTGAATTAAGCTTGGTAATAAATGACACAACATGAATATATTTTTGTAACTGTATCCATAATCATTGGATTATCATTAACACGTCTCTTACATGTGATCGGAGATTTGATTCGTTATCACAACAAAGTTAAGTTCCATTGGTCTACAGCTATCTGGGGTGGGACTGTAATGGTTTTCACCCTTCAACTATGGTGGGTAGGATGGGAGCTTCATGATTTTTCTGATTGGTCTTTTATTCACTTTTTAGCGCTCATTTTTGCATCGATTTTTATGTATGGTGCGGCAGAAATGGCACTTCCAGATCCAGATGATGGTTATTTTGACATGCTATCCCACAGTCGAGGTTTAGGTCGAGTGTCTGCAATGTCCTTATTGTTATTTTTTCTTCTTGGGCCATATTTCAATATTGTTATGTTTAAGAATCCATTGCTTTTGTCATTGGTAATACCATTAATAGGTGTTGTAATAATGTTGCTAGTTATATTTATCCCTCGGTGGTTTAAATGGTTGTCTATTATTTTTGGGTTATATTCATTATTTGTACTTTTTGTAACGGTATAAGTTGATTTTAGTACTAGTAGCTGGAAACTATAAGCCATTCAAGCAGGACAAATAACAGCTGGCTATTTGCTCCTTCGTCGCTTATTTTATACAATTATTTGCCGCTTAACGTGGTGTTGGTATTTTTTAGATAGCAGAGTTAACATCCATACTTTTATGCAGCACACGTACAATTAATATTTGATTTACTTTATGTTCTTTGTAATAAATTACGTGGCTAGCTTGAGGATATTTACTGTAACCCTCTTTGATGTAATCACAGTTTATTCCTAATTCTGGCTCCTCAGTTAATAATCGAATTGTGCTATCTAATATTTTTAAATAATCATTTCGTTGCGTGGTTCCCCACGTAAGTTGAGTGTATCGAGCTATTTTAATTAAATCTGATTTCGCTTTAGCGGATAATACTAATTTTCTCATTAGTGATTTTCGTTGTCTAATTCTGTTAATAAAGAATCATAACTGTAATCAGCTATACCGCTTTGTTCACCTTGAATAAGCATATTGCGTAAATTTAATAGTTTAGTTTCTTGATCTTCTAAAGCTCTTAATCCAGCTCGAACAATTTCACTCGCTGAACCGTAACGACCTGTGTTAAGTTGTTGGTTAATAAATTGATCAAAGTGATCGCCTAGTGTGACGCTAGTATTTTTAGCCATAATGAAACCCTTGTTTGTACCAATATATATTAGATTATGGTATAAAAAATATAACAAGGCAATTAAACGGACAGAAAACAGTTGGCTTTTTCACTTCGTTCACATTATAGCCAACCATTTTTAGCCGCTTATTGCGGTGTTATATTTTTTGGTCGTGTCAGGTATATCTTACACATTTTTACATTTCCCCAACATTAATCGAACATTTTAAAGTTCAACTCTAGTTATTATGCTCTAAGTTATTTAGTCAACCATTTTTAGCCGCTTAATGGGGCGTTATATTTTAAATCATCATATGGAGTAATTATGAAAAAAAGTAGTTTAATTTTAAGTGTACTTTTAGTGGGGATCACTGCTTGTTCAACGGTTACTATAAAACCGGAAGGGCAAAATAAACTTGTCAATAAACCCTCATACCTGGATTCAAAACCATTTTATTTATGGGGGCTATCTGGAGAACATCGTGTTGATGTTCTGAAAGTTTGTAACAAAAATGAACCATTGCAAATGCAATCACAACAAACATTTTCTGATGGT
>NZ_JACGVZ010000085.1:0-996 GCF_014077465.1 Colwellia sp. BRX10-4 | reverse complement strand
TCTTATAAGTGTGGTGATTGTTATGCCCAAGCCTCGTTCACAACAAATCAGTTTATCTGATACACCCTATTATCATGTTTGCAGTCAAACCGTTCGAAAAGCCTTTTTATGTGGTATTGATAAAGAAACCGGTGTCAGCTATGCGCACAGGCGTCATTGGATTGAACAGCGTATTTTTATATTATCTCAGGTCTTTGCTATTGGTATTTGTGCTCACGCTGTCATGAATAATCACTTACATTTAGTCCTTCATGTTGATAGTGAAAAAGCTAACAGCTGGACGACGCTAGAGATACTGTCCCGTTGGCATACCTTGTTTAAAGGCACCCTGTTAACCCGTCAATATCAGCGACAGCAATCATTAACGACATTCGAAATGGAAATGGTTGAAGAAACAGCACAGGTCTATAAACAGCGTTTAATCGATATCAGTTGGTTTATGCGGGCATTAAACGAGCCTATTGCTCGACAAGCCAATAAAGAAGACAAATGCACGGGGCACTTTTGGGAAGGACGCTTTAAATCACAAGCCCTGCTCGATGAAGGGGCATTACTTGCTTGTATGGCTTATGTTGATTTAAATCCAGTGCGGGCGGGCATTGCCCCAACACCTGAGCAATCGAGTTTTACCAGTATTCAACGGCGTATCAAAGCCGCCATCATGGGAGAGCAACCCACAAGGTTATTACCTTTTACGGGCAATGAACAGCAAGCTAAAACCGCCAGTATCCGCTTTAGTTTAAAGGACTATTTAACCCTTGTAGATGAAACAGGTCGCATAATAAGAGCAGACAAACGAGGCGCTATCGATAACAAAACCGCAAATATACTGTCAAGACTTCACATCAGTGATGAAAGTTGGCTCAAACTGACCACAAACTTTGAAGGTATATTCACTGGCGCGGTTGGCACCGCAGAGCATTTGTGTGAATTTACTGAGCACGTAGGGTTAAAGCGCGCACACGGGAAAGCAAATGCCCAAGCTTGTTTGAATAG
>NZ_JACGVZ010000172.1:0-225 GCF_014077465.1 Colwellia sp. BRX10-4 | reverse complement strand
CTTTGAAGGTATATTCACTGGCGCGGTTGGCACCGCAGAGCATTTGTGTGAATTTACTGAGCACGTAGGGTTAAAGCGCGCACACGGGAAAGCAAATGCCCAAGCTTGTTTGAATAGCGCGTAAAAATAACCACATGCAAGACCGCACTAAAACCATAAGAAAAAATACGACTACCTTTAAGTAGCAAGTAAAACTTGCCTGAAATTCACTCCTTTAATCAACAT
>NZ_JACGVZ010000061.1:0-3039 GCF_014077465.1 Colwellia sp. BRX10-4 | reverse complement strand
AGCAAAACTACTTGGGTGTTGTATGGTTAAGCCTCACGGGCAATTAGTATCAGTTAGCTCAAGACCTCGCAGTCCTTACACACCTGACCTATCAACGTTGTAGTCTCCAACGACCCTTTAGGGAGCTTAAAGCTCCAGTGAGAACTCATCTCAAAGCCTGCTTCCCGCTTAGATGCTTTCAGCGGTTATCAGTTCCGAACGTAGCTACCGGGCAATGCTATTGGCATAACAACCCGAACACCAGCGGTTCGTCCACTCCGGTCCTCTCGTACTAGGAGCAGCCCTCTTCAATTCTCAAACGCCCACGGCAGATAGGGACCGAACTGTCTCACGACGTTCTAAACCCAGCTCGCGTACCACTTTAAATGGCGAACAGCCATACCCTTGGGACCGACTTCAGCCCCAGGATGTGATGAGCCGACATCGAGGTGCCAAACACCGCCGTCGATATGAACTCTTGGGCGGTATCAGCCTGTTATCCCCGGAGTACCTTTTATCCGTTGAGCGATGGCCCTTCCATACAGAACCACCGGATCACTATGACCTACTTTCGTACCTGCTCGACGTGTCTGTCTCGCAGTTAAGCTGGCTTATGCCATTGCACTAACCGTATGATGTCCGACCATACTTAGCCAACCTTCGTGCTCCTCCGTTACTCTTTGGGAGGAGACCGCCCCAGTCAAACTACCCACCAGACAGTGTCCCCAAGCCCGATAAGGGCCCTAGGTTAGAACATCACGCATACAAGGGTGGTATTTCAAGGTAGACTCCACTTCATCTGGCGACAAAGTTTCATAGTCTCCCACCTATCCTACACATGTAGGAGCAATGTTCACTGTCAAGCTATAGTAAAGGTTCACGGGGTCTTTCCGTCTAGCCGCGGGTATACGGCATCTTAACCGCAAATTCAATTTCACTGAGTCTCGGGTGGAGACAGTGTGGCCATGATTACGCCATTCGTGCAGGTCGGAACTTACCCGACAAGGAATTTCGCTACCTTAGGACCGTTATAGTTACGGCCGCCGTTTACCGGGGCTTCGATCATCAGCTTCGCTTGCGCTAACCGAATCAATTAACCTTCCGGCACCGGGCAGGCGTCACACCGTATACGTCATCTTTCGATTTTGCACAGTGCTGTGTTTTTAATAAACAGTTCCAGCCACCTGGTTACTTCGACTACTCTTAGCTTACACCGCAAGGGTTTAACCGAGAGTAGCGTACCTTCTCCCGAAGTTACGGTACTATTTTGCCTAGTTCCTTCACCCGAGTTCTCTCAAGCGCCTTAGTATTCTCTACCTAACCACCTGTGTCGGTTTGGGGTACGGTTCCTATATATCTGAAGCTTAGAAGCTTTTCCTGGAAGCATGGCATCAACAGCTTCAACTCCGTAGAGTCTCGTCTCGTATCTCAGTGTTGAATGAAGACCCGGATTTACCTAAGTCAACCACCTACGTACTTTCACACGGACTACCAACGCCGTGCCTGTTTAGCCTACTCCGTCCCTCCTTCGCAATATATAGAAGTACAGAAATATTAATCTGTTTCCCATCGACTACGCGTTTCCGCCTCGCCTTAGGGGCCGACTTACCCTGCCCTGATTAACATGGGACAGGAAACCTTGGTCTTTCGGCGGGGGAGTTTTTCACTCCCCTTATCGTTACTCATGTCAGCATTCGCACTTCTGATACCTCCAGCAAGCTTTACAACTCACCTTCAACGGCTTACAGAACGCTCCCCTACCACTCATAGTAAACTATGAATCCGCAGCTTCGGTGACTAGTTTAGCCCCGTTACATCTTCCGCGCAGACCGACTCGACTAGTGAGCTATTACGCTTTCTTTAAAGGATGGCTGCTTCTAAGCCAACCTCCTAGCTGTCTATGCCTTTCCACATCGTTTCCCACTTAACTAGTACTTTGGGACCTTAGCTGGCGGTCTGGGTTGTTTCCCTCTTCACAACGGACGTTAGCACCCGCAGTGTGTCTCCCGCATATCACTCATTGGTATTCGGAGTTTGCAAAGGGTTGGTAAGTCGGGATGACCCCCTAGCCTTAACAGTGCTCTACCCCCAATGGTGTTCGTGCGAGGCTCTACCTAAATAGATTTCGGGGAGAACCAGCTATCTCCCGGCTTGATTAGCCTTTCACTCCGACCCACAAGTCATCACCGCATTTTTCAACATACGTGTGTTCGGTCCTCCAGTTGATGTTACTCAACCTTCAACCTGCCCATGGGTAGATCGCCGGGTTTCGGGTCTATACCCTGCAACTAAACGCGCAGTTAACACTCGCTTTCGCTACGGCTCCCCTAATCGGTTAACCTTGCTACAGAATATAAGTCGCTGACCCATTATACAAAAGGTACGCAGTCACCGGACTAAATCCGGCTTCCACTGCTTGTACGTATGCGGTTTCAGGTTCTATTTCACTCCCCTCACAGGGGTTCTTTTCGCCTTTCCCTCACGGTACTGGTTCACTATCGGTCAGTTAGTAGTATTTAGCCTTGGAGGATGGTCCCCCCATATTCAGACAAAGTTTCACGTGCTCCGTCCTACTCGATTTCACTCAAAGGTTGCTTTTGTGTACGGGACTATCACCCTGTATCGTTGTACTTTCCAGTACATTCCACTAGCGCCCAATAAGCTTAAGGGCTGATTCGCGTTCGCTCGCCGCTACTAACGAAATCTCGGTTGATTTCTTTTCCTCAGGGTACTTAGATGTTTCAGTTCTCCTGGTTCGCTTCATTAAGCTATGTATTCACTTAATGATACTGACTTATGTCAGTGGGTTTCCCCATTCGGAAATCATTGGCTATAACGGTTTTTATCACCTCACCAATGCTTATCGCAGATTAACACGTCCTTCATCGCCTCTAACTGCCAAGGCATCCACCACATACGCTTAGTCACTTAACCATACAACCCTAAGTAGTCTTTCGACACGAAGTACACCGTGGAGACTAATCCACAGCAATTGTAAAGTCTGACATTTTCACGCACAAATAAATGTGTCTTGAATAAGATGTTTACTCTGAGTAAGAG
>NZ_JACGVZ010000151.1:0-251 GCF_014077465.1 Colwellia sp. BRX10-4 | reverse complement strand
TACAACCCTAAGTAGTCTTTCGACACGAAGTACACCGTGGAGACTAATCCACAGCAATTGTAAAGTCTGACATTTTCACGCACAAATAAATGTGTCTTGAATAAGATGTTTACTCTGAGTAAGAGCAAACAAATGTTGATTAACAGCTTTCGCTATTAATCGCTTTTGTAAATACCTATGTCATATGTAAATCACAGCGCGACACCGTTCATTACGACATAAATACTTTATTTATATCAGCTTTCCAGATT
>NZ_JACGVZ010000126.1:0-336 GCF_014077465.1 Colwellia sp. BRX10-4 | reverse complement strand
GACATCTGCTCAATGAATTCTGTCGTGTTACCAACCGAAGTCGATAACTACATAAAACGTACTAATTAAATTAATAATTAATACTTAATCTGTGTGACATCATTATTAAACTGTTTTACGTCTTTTCTTGCCTCTCGTTAGAGAATTAAGAACCGACTATGTAAAATCAATGTAATGTGAGTGTCCACACAAATTGCATGATAACTAATTGTTAAAGAAAAACTCGTTTACCTAAAGTAAAGAGTTAGATATAAAACCCATTCGTTTATACCTTTGGAGCGTTGCTCCGTTGCTGCAGGCCTTGCCTGAAGCGAGATGCGCATGATACGCTTCTCA
>NZ_JACGVZ010000072.1:0-1832 GCF_014077465.1 Colwellia sp. BRX10-4 | reverse complement strand
AGAACAGGTGTATGCACTTAATATTATTCCTATGACTCTAAAAGAAGCTGCACAGGCAAAGAATGATCCACTCACAGCTGCGCGGCTTGATATCGAGTATGTAACCAATGTGTTTTACGTCGGTTGCTAACCACAGCGGCAAGATATCAATAGGAGAAATCAGTCAAGGAAAACTTTACATCAGCATGAGCGGTGGTTGCCAGGGATGTCCATCTTATCAGGTAACATTACGACAGGAATTCGAAGTCATGCTTAAAAAGATCGCTCCAAAAATCGAGGAGGTTGTTGATACGACCAACCCCTCAGCGGGAAAAAAACCATTCTACCCATGTCATGAGGAGGCCCTATGACCAATCAACTGCCCCAGCAAACGACTCCAACCATAGTTACGCTAGACGATCTCGCTAAGCTAGCAAACTACTCGCTCATGGATACGCTCAACTGCGATCCTGATGCGAGAGAAAATGGCGTAGACCATAGTCCACGACAAGTATTTACCGGGCACTATGTTCCCGTCAAGCCAACCCCTATCCAAGACCCTGAGTACGTTACTCATAGTAAAACCTTTTTCCGTGAACTGGGTTTTTCCGACAGCATGGCGCAGTCGGCTGACTTCATTCGACTGTTCTCTGGCGACCTAACAGAGGTTCCAGCGCCGCTGCGCAAGGTTGGTTGGGCTACAGGCTATGCATTGTCTATTTACGGTAGCGAATACTATCAACAGTGCCCTTTCCAAACGGGTAACGGCTACGGAGACGGTCGCGCAATGTCTGTGCTTGAGGCTGTCATTAACGGTCAACGCTGGGAAATGCAACTAAAAGGCGGAGGACGTACACCATACTGCCGTGGCGCTGATGGTCGCGCCGTGCTGCGATCAAGTGTGCGCGAGTTTTTAGCACAAGAGCACATGCACGCGCTTGGAGTAGCCTCGTCGCGGTCGCTGAGCTTATACGTGTCGAAAACAGAGCAGGTTAATCGACCGTGGTACGCTGAAGGCTCACGTTCACAGGATCCCGATAGGCTTATATCTGAGGCGGTCGCCATTTCTACGCGCGTCGCACCGTCATTTATTCGTGTGGGTCAGCTAGAACTGTTCAGTCGCCGTGTTCACAAGCAGGAACACCCACAAGCAATGGCAGAGCTTGAGATGATTGTACTGCACTTGATCGATCGTGAGTACAGCGACATCATTGACAATATACTTTCCATGGCTGAAAAAGTGGTGCTGCTCGCGCGCGCGTTCCGCAACCGTTTGACGTCACTGGTAGCCAACTGGATCCGTGTCGGTTATTGTCAGGGCAACTTCAACAGTGACAACTGCGCGGCAGGTGGCTTTACACTCGATTATGGCCCCTTCGGGTTTTGCGATGTATTCAACCCGCAATATCAACCATGGACAGGAGGCGGTCATCACTTTTCGTTTATGAATCAGCCTGTGGCAGCAGAACGAAATTTCAACATGTTTTGTAAAGCGTTGCAGCCACTAGTAGCATCACATCAGGATGCTATAAAAAATCTCGACGAAATTCGCATGGGTTTTACAACCATAATGCAAGAAAAAATGGAAAAAATGTGGGCTGATAAACTTGGGCTGCATACATTTAATGCGGAATTATTGCGCGAACTTAAAACACTGATGACGCAAACTGCAGTTGATTACACCATTTTCTTCCGAGAACTATCAACAGTGCCTAGCGATATTGGCCCACTCAAAAAAAGCTTCTACAAAAACGCGACGTATAATGCAGATCCCGAAGGAATCGACAAGCGCTGGTCAGCGTGGCTCACAACATGGAAATCTCTTAACGCCAGTACGACCGACCCTAGCACTA
>NZ_JACGVZ010000097.1:0-686 GCF_014077465.1 Colwellia sp. BRX10-4 | reverse complement strand
AACTCAGTGTGTGAAGAAGCGTCATGTCCTAATTTACATGAATGTTTTAACCACGGCACAGCAACGTTTATGATCTTGGGTGCTATTTGTACTCGCCGCTGTCCATTTTGTGATGTCGCGCATGGTAGACCCTTACCAGTGAGTGCAGAAGAGCCAGAAAAGTTAGCCGCAACAATACGTGACATGAAATTAAAGTATGTGGTAATCACTTCGGTCGACAGGGATGATCTTCGCGATGGCGGTGCTCAGCATTTTGTTGACTGTATTAAAGCCATACGTAAAGAAATACCTCATATAAAAATTGAAATTTTGGTGCCTGACTTTAAAGGTCGAGTAGAACGAGCACTCAACATTTTAAGTCAGGCACCGCCCGATGTGTTTAACCATAACTTAGAGACTGCACCACATATGTATCGTGAAGTTCGTCCGGGGGCAAGTTATAAAAATTCATTGGAGTTGTTAAGTCGTTTTAAAGCCATGCACCCACAGGTCGCGACAAAATCAGGATTAATGATGGGGCTTGGCGAGACAAATGATGAAATTTCCGCCGTATTAAACGACTTGCGTAAACATAATGTAGAGATGCTAACGTTAGGGCAATACATGCAACCGAGTAAGCATCATCTTGCGGTTAAACGCTATGTACCTCCAGAAGAGTTTGATGAGCTGGGTATTATCGCTAAAAG
>NZ_JACGVZ010000109.1:0-436 GCF_014077465.1 Colwellia sp. BRX10-4 | reverse complement strand
ACCACTAGCCAAACCGTTTATAAAAGTTAATTCGGTTTTTACTGATGCCCAAGGCGTGTTAGCACATTCTTTTTGGAGGTCTACAACTGGCGAGCCCTCATATAAAGAAAGGGCGAAGTTATGATGCCATAATTGAGTGGTTTGATTAGATTTAACTTGATCGCCTTTATCAAAATGGATTGTTGAGCAACCGGAAAAAAAAGTAAGCCATAAAACGCCTAATAGTATATTTTTCATTATGATTCTTCCTTAGGACACCAAATTTTTACTGTATGAGGTGCATAAATACCTAGTGTAATTAATGCTAAAAGACCATCAGAAAATGTTTGTTGTGATTGCATTTGCAATGGTTCATTTTTGTTACAAACTTTCAGAACATCAACACGATGTTCTCCAGATAGCCCCCATAAATAAAATGGTTTTGAATCCAGGTATG
>NZ_JACGVZ010000113.1:0-380 GCF_014077465.1 Colwellia sp. BRX10-4 | reverse complement strand
GAACATTCAAGTGGCGATAAACGCCATTTAGGTGCTATTACCAAATGCGGTAACAGCCGTGCAAGACGACTACTGGTCGAAGGTGCACATTCGTATAAACACAACGCCAATATTTCAAAAGAAATGCAATTAAGGCAGGAAGGGTTAAGTAAAGAAATCATCGATATGGCATGGCAAGCACAATTGAGGTTATGCAGACGATATAATCGACTCATGCACAAAGGCAAACATCGTAATGTGGTCGTTACGGCCATTGCCAGAGAAATGATCGCTTATATTTGGGCTATTTCTCGCGAGGTAGTGCTACCAAAAATTGATGTGAAGCTAAGAATATCGAGAGTACCTGCATGAATAAAAGTTTTGAGTTAGCGCATGGGATC
>NZ_JACGVZ010000119.1:0-361 GCF_014077465.1 Colwellia sp. BRX10-4 | reverse complement strand
GAAGTGGTCGGCCGTGAAGGATTTGAACCTTCGACAAATTGGTTAAAAGCCAACTGCTCTACCAACTGAGCTAACGGCCGACATATAAACTGTGGTGTTGAGAATCATCATCAACTAATGCAAAAATCACTAATATGCTAATTTTGCATTGTACTTATTAAGAAAGAAGTGGTCGGCCGTGAAGGATTTGAACCTTCGAGCTAATCGGCTTAACGGTTAAAAGCCTCGGCTTTTTTTTGTTTGCTATCTGATTTATAAATTTGGAAATTAACTATTTAAGAAGTGGTCGGCCGTGAAGGATTTGAACCTTCGACAAATTGGTTAAAAGCCAACTGCTCTACCAACTGAGCTAACGGCCGAC
>NZ_JACGVZ010000162.1:0-239 GCF_014077465.1 Colwellia sp. BRX10-4 | reverse complement strand
TAGATAGAAGAACACTAACCTTGTTTACGTACAGGTAGTTTAACAATGTTATTAGCACGTTCGTTGTAATACTTGTTTTGGTATTTATCAGCATCAATACTTTGGCTGTGGTTAATTATGATGCCTTCGAATATTGGCTGCATTGACTATTGATAGATAGAAGAACACTAACCTTGTTTACGTACAGGTAGTTTAACAATGTTATTAGCACGTTCGTTGTAATACTTGTTTTGGTATTT
>NZ_JACGVZ010000144.1:0-262 GCF_014077465.1 Colwellia sp. BRX10-4 | reverse complement strand
CGCATCTCGCTTCAGGCAAGGCCTGCAGCAACGGAGCAACGCTCCAAAGGTATAAACGAATGGGTTTTATATCTAACTCTTTACTTTAGGTAAATGAGTTTTTCTTTAACAATTAGTTATCATGCAATTTGTGTGGGCACTCACATTACATTGATTTTACATAGTCGGTTCTTAATTCTCTAGCGAGAAGCAAGGAAAGACGTAAAACAGTTTAATAATGATGTCACACAGATTAAGTATTAATTATTAATTTAATTAGTAC
>NZ_JACGVZ010000096.1:0-686 GCF_014077465.1 Colwellia sp. BRX10-4 | reverse complement strand
CGCATGGCGCGACTGTTTGTTGCACACGGTGTTACAAAAATTCGTCTTACCGGTGGCGAACCCCTACTACGTAAAAACCTCGAGGTGTTGGTTGAAATGCTGGCCGCCTTAAAAACACCAAACGACAAGCCACTTGATATCGCGCTTACTACCAATGCCACGTTATTACCCAAGAAAGTAAAAGCGCTTAAAGCCGCAGGCCTTAATCGGATTACCGTTTCCCTCGACTCTCTTGATGAGGTGACATTCCGGGCTATGAACGACGTTAACTTCCCTGTAGCCGATGTATTAAAGGGGATCGATGCGGCACATGATGCTGGTTTTAGCGCCATTAAAATTAACATGGTGGTTAAGAAGGGTGTCAATGATCAAGATGTCGTTGCCATGGCGCGGCATTTCAAAGGCAGCGGGCATATTGTCCGCTTTATCGAATTCATGGATGTGGGTTCTTCTAATGGTTGGCGCATGAAGGATGTTATTTCTTCGGCTGAGATTATACGTATGGTCAATGCTGATATGCCGCTTGTCCAAGCACAGTCCAACTACAGCGGTGAAGTTGCCAAACGTTGGAATTATGCCGATGGTAGCGGCGAAATTGGGGTTATATCCAGTGTAACGCAAGCCTTCTGTTCTACCTGCACACGCACCCGACTTTCAACTGATGGCAAATTGTTCACTTGCCTATT
>NZ_JACGVZ010000121.1:0-351 GCF_014077465.1 Colwellia sp. BRX10-4 | reverse complement strand
ATTCGGACGCGGGATGGAGCAGTCTGGTAGCTCGTCGGGCTCATAACCCGAAGGTCGTCAGTTCAAATCTGGCTCCCGCAACCAACTTAAGATATAAGTATAAAATCAGGTCGTCAGTTCACTTTCGAAAGATATGGGCTCCGATAACCAACTTTAACTCAAGTATAAAGAGTTAATTCTTAAGTTTGAATCAAAACAACTTGGCTTTCCTAAGAAGTTATTAGGACATTCGGACGCGGGATGGAGCAGTCTGGTAGCTCGTCGGGCTCATAACCCGAAGGTCGTCAGTTCAAATCTGGCTCCCGCAACCAACTTAAGATATAAGTATAAAATCAGGTCGTCAGTTCACTT
>NZ_JACGVZ010000095.1:0-691 GCF_014077465.1 Colwellia sp. BRX10-4 | reverse complement strand
AAATACGAATAATAAACAAAACACTCTCCGTAATCCTGAATACTACTCCGTCATCCTGAACTTGTTTCAGGATCTGTACTTGCTCTACAAAAACCAGATACTGAAATAAATTCAGCATGACGGCATGGGAGTGAGAAAATGCGAATAATAAACAAACCACTGTCCGTCATCCTGAATACTACTCCGTCATCCTGAACTTGCTCTACAAAGACCAGATACTGAAATAAATTCAGCATGACGGCATGGGAGTGAGAAAATGCGAATAATAAACAAACCACTCTCCGTAATCCTGAATACTACTCCGTCATCCTGAACTTGTTTCAGGATCTGTACTTGCTCTACAAAGACCAGATACTGAAATAAATTCAGCATGACGACATGAGAGTGAGAAAATACGAATAATAAACAAAACACTCTCTGTAATCCTGAATACTACTCCGTCATCCTGAACTTGTTTCAGGATCTGTACTTGCTCTACAAAAACCAGATACTGAAATAAATTCAGCATGACGACATGAGAGTGCGCGAAGACCAGATACTGAAATAAATTCAGCATGACGACATGAGAGTGAGAAAATACGAATAATAAACAAAACACTCTCCGTAATCCTGAATACTACTCCGTCATCCTGAACTTGTTTCAGGATCTGTACTTGCTCTACAAAAACCAGATACTGAAATAAATTCAGCA
>NZ_JACGVZ010000118.1:0-362 GCF_014077465.1 Colwellia sp. BRX10-4 | reverse complement strand
CCGAACTCAGAAGTGAAACGCAGTAGCGCCGATGGTAGTGTGGGAGTTCCCATGTGAGAGTAGGACATTGCTAGGCTTCTATTTAGAAAAACCCGTAGCTGATGCTACGGGTTTTTTGCTTTCTGGCGTTTAAAAATAAATCATTTATACCTGTAGAGTCGTAGCATCAACATTAGTGTGACTTATGTTCGACAGGCCCATGTGAGCCTAGGACATTCTAAGCTCCTAATTAAGAAAAACCCGTCACTAACGTAACGGTTTTTTTGCTTTCTGACGTCTGAAAATACACCATTTATAACTAATTAAGTAGTGACGCCAACGGTAGTGTGACTTATGTTCGACATGCCCGTGTGAGAATAGGA
>NZ_JACGVZ010000132.1:0-310 GCF_014077465.1 Colwellia sp. BRX10-4 | reverse complement strand
GTATGACTCCCCACGTCAAGTTAAATACACTGAACCTTGTTCATTAATTTCAGAACCATTGTATTCACTTTTAGTATTAAGTGAGTTAACGCATAGAATGAAGCAAGTAATTTCGTCGGTTATCATGCTGATATTCGTGGATTACTCACTTGTTTGCTAGCAGCGCCTACCTTACTCATTTCGTTGTGGCACCTGTCTTCAGTCTATGTTAGCGGTTCAATAGCCGTTAGGCTATTGCCGTCCTAACGCCGTCGGTGGTTGTGCCACACCCGATGCTTGATCCCATGCGCTAACTCAAAACTTTTCTTCA
>NZ_JACGVZ010000133.1:0-305 GCF_014077465.1 Colwellia sp. BRX10-4 | reverse complement strand
CATAACGCCTCATTAAGAGGCAAAAAACAGTTGGTTAAAATAAGCGACGCAGGAGCAAAAACCAACTGTTTTTTGTCCTGCTTTAATGACTTGTTATAAGTATTTTACTCTGACTCTGTTTTAGGTTTGATTAACAGTTCTAGCAATATCTTTTCGATAGAATAAAAGCATAAAGATAAAACTGTAAATAACCCTGTAATTATTGCACCCCAAATAAAACCTGAATCGCTACTTGTATAAGGTAAACCTAACTCAGCATGACGTTCAATACTTGAATTAATTAAGTACCAATTTGCAAAAACAGC
>NZ_JACGVZ010000080.1:0-1333 GCF_014077465.1 Colwellia sp. BRX10-4 | reverse complement strand
TTAAGTTCGTGCAGAGTTTGATTCAACGTTCTCTGCATATAACAAGTTGCTCAAACGGAAAAATAACAGTTGGCCATCGCTTCGCGATTATAGCCAACCATTATTTTCCGCTTAGCAAAGCGTTAGGTTTTATGTCAAAATTATATGCGATCACTCTGCTATTTGTTCTCCCTGTTTTTTCGGGTGAGTTCAATGACTGTGGAAACAACAAGCAAGCTCAGCTATTAGTTAAATTGATAAGTACTGATAAAGAGCAAAAACGAACGAATATTCGTTGTAATATACTGCTAACAAGGGCAGCAGAAGCTAAAGCTAAAAAAATGGCTGAATATGGTTTGGTCGTTCATAATCTTGGGGGAAGCCCTAATGCGCGTCTAGAGAAGATTGGTTATAAGCTTCCAAAACATTATGGAGTTGAATTTAATAGCAATCAAGTTGAAGCTATTGCAGGTGGATATTCAGATGCAATAGATGTTTGGGATGCCTTTAAGCGTTCAAAAGGACATAGAACTCATTTACTTGGTGAGCATGAGCTTTATTTAGAGCAAGATGAAATTGGAATTGCTCTTGTAAAAAAATGGGAGTCACCTCATGTCGAATATTGGGTGGTATATTTAACAAAAGGCCATCAAAAGAATCAAGCATACTCTGGTAACTTTGATAATATACCTAATAAAACGCTATTTATATTAGAACAGCCAAAGCCGTAAAATAAAACCTAACAAGGGTTTTCAAGTCGGACAAATTACAGTTGGCTGTTGTTCGTGCCTCACACATTTTAGCCAACTGCAATTTTACGCTTAAAACGGCGTTATGTGTATCTATTGATTGAGTGCCGATGTTGATATTTTTGTTCGTTTGGTTAATGGTTTTTTTTGTCATTTTATTTATCGGAGCTTTGATGGCTCCTTTTAGCGATTAATAAATTAAAACTCCAAGAATCAGGTTATTCAGGTCGTAATTATATTTATAACTTACCAGAGATGTTCATGAAAAGCTGGTACGAACCGCATAAATTATATGTAAGAAATATGGTTGTATATGGCCTGTTAGGTTCAATACTAGGTTTTAGCGTGTTGTTTATAGCAAGTAAATTTGGCTTGGTGTAAATACACATAACAAGCTAATTAATAAGGACAAAAAACAGTTGGCTTTTTCAATCCGTTCACATTTTAGCCAATATTTTTTTGCCGCTTAACAGGGCGTTGGTATGACTCCCCACGTCAAGTTAAATACACTGAACCTTGTTCATTAATTTCAGAACCATTGTATTCACTTTTAGTATTAAGTGAGTTAACGCATAGAATGAAGCAAGTAATTTCGTCGGTTATCA
>NZ_JACGVZ010000152.1:0-248 GCF_014077465.1 Colwellia sp. BRX10-4 | reverse complement strand
GTTATTACTTATAGCGTTACTGACGGTGCAGGTGATACACAGACTTCTACCTTAACGATTTCAGTGACACCAGTTTCTGATCTGAGCGATGATAATGAAACTGTCTCTGTTGCAGAAGATACTACAGCCACAGGCAATGTGTTAGACAATGCAGAAACTGCTGATGGTCCACTCACGGTAACCAGCTTTACGGTTGGTGGGAATACCTATAATGCTGGTGATACCGTTACTCTCGCTGAAGGTGAACT
>NZ_JACGVZ010000164.1:0-236 GCF_014077465.1 Colwellia sp. BRX10-4 | reverse complement strand
ACAGCCACAGGCAATGTGTTAGACAATGCAGAAACTGCTGATGGTCCACTCACGGTAACCAGCTTTACGGTTGGTGGGAATACCTATAATGCTGGTGATACCGTTACTCTCGCTGAAGGTGAACTCACTTTAAATGCCGATGGTAGTTACACTTTTACTCCGAATGATAACTTTAATGGTGCTGTGCCTGTAATTACTTATATTGTTACTGACGGTGCAGGTGATACTCAGCGTTC
>NZ_JACGVZ010000088.1:0-911 GCF_014077465.1 Colwellia sp. BRX10-4 | reverse complement strand
CTTTTCATTGGCTTAGATACCCATAAAACATTTACTGAAGTCGCTTATATTGAAGACCAACGTGGCGCTAAATCAACTCATCTAGGTAAAATACTCAGTAATAAAGCCGCCTTTAAAAAACTCGCGCGACAATTACAATCAAAATACCCAGATGCCACACTTCATTTTGTTTACGAAGCAGGACCTTGTGGCTATTGGATTTACCGCTTTCTCACCAGCCTTAATCATTGCTGCTATGTCATCGCACCTTCTCTTATCCCTAAAAAACCAGGAGAGAAAATCAAAACCGATAAACGTGATGCGCTCAAACTTGCAAAGCTGCTCAAGTCTGAAGATTTAACGCCTATCTATGTTCCTGAGCCCGAAGATGAAGCCGTACGTGACTTATCTCGCGCGCGTGAAACAGGCATGAAAGACTTAAAAGATGCTAAATATCAACTTAAAGCACTATTGTTACGTAACAACATTAACAGCAAAATAAAAGATAACTGGTCATTACAGTATTTACGTTGGCTTGCTGAATTAGTGCTACCTCATCCTTGTCAGCAAATTGTTTTACAAGAATCGGTTTCAACCATTACTGAGCGACTAAAACGCTTAAAAAGACTGGATAATGAATTAACACATCAAGTGAAAAACTGGCGATTTTATCCTGTAGTTAAAGCGATACAGGCGCTCCGTGGTGTGAGGTTATTAGTAGCCACAGGAGTGATTGCCGAACTAGGTGACTTATCACGGTTCGACCATCCCAGAAAATTAATGAGCTACCTTGGTCTTGTACCAAGCGAACATTCAAGTGGCGATAAACGCCATTTAGGTGCTATTACCAAATGCGGTAACAGCCGTGCAAGACGACTACTGGTCGAAGGTGCACATTCGTATAAACACAACGCCAATATTTCAAAAGAAAT
>NZ_JACGVZ010000129.1:0-324 GCF_014077465.1 Colwellia sp. BRX10-4 | reverse complement strand
TAAAAAAAAGCCTGCAAATAATTGCAGGCTTATCTTATGTGGCTCCTCAACCTGGACTTGAACCAGGGACAAACGGATTAACAGTCCGTTGCTCTACCAACTGAGCTATTGAGGAATTGTTCTTTATGTAGTTGCCTTTAATAATGAAAAGCGACTAATTTTATTCGCTACTACCAATTAATTGAAGTAGTCATTCAAATAAAAAAAAGCCTGCAAATAATTGCAGGCTTATCTTATGTGGCTCCTCAACCTGGACTTGAACCAGGGACAAACGGATTAACAGTCCGTTGCTCTACCAACTGAGCTATTGAGGAATTGTTCTTT
>NZ_JACGVZ010000066.1:0-2652 GCF_014077465.1 Colwellia sp. BRX10-4 | reverse complement strand
CAACTGTTTTTTGTCCGTTTGAATGCCTTGTTAGGTTAATCTAGCTTCTTTAGTCGCATAGATAATAAAACAAGTAATCCGCCCATAATACCTGTAGAAACACCTCCAGTGAGACCAAGGGATATAATGAATGGCTTTAAAATAAATAACGATAATACAAGAGCAGGTATAAATAAAATAGCGGCCACTTTAAAATTTATAAATGATTTAAATGGTTCAGAGCAATGAGGGCATACTTTAACTTTGCCAAATTTATTCAAAGTTTTAGAAAATAGACTTATTTTTTTATCGCAATGTGGACACTTCAATGTGAATCCTCCTTATTAACCTAACGCCCCTCTTGAAATTCTTGTTAGGTGTTTCTACCCACAAGTATCTGTTCTTTAACATTGTTTGAGATATTAACCCAAGTTGTATCATTATTTAAGACTAAATTAATACTGATATTTTTTGCGACTTTAACAATGTGATGAAACCAATCGGAATGACACCATTCTCTTGGGGCAGGAGATTTAAATGCTTTAAGCTCATCGTCCCAATTAACTTCCGCAGCTTCACGATAAATATATTGGTAATCAGGCTTTCCTCCACTAGCTAAGACAACAATCAATTGATCATTTTCAAGTATCTCAACCTTTTCGATAACTTTCATGCTCGATAAACACCCAACGCCCTGTTAACAGGCAATAAAATAGTTGGCTAAAATTAGCGAAGAAGGAGCAAAAGCCAACTGTTTTTTGTCATTGTTTAACAGGTTGTTAGGCGAATTAACTGCCACCGTACTTCTTGTTTGCTTTAAATGCTTCAACTTCTAAAGGAGCATTGGAATATCCATATTTTGCCAAATCAGATAAATGCTGAAAAATGATTTTGTCCAAGCTTGACCTTTCGATTTGTAATACGTGAACAAGTTCGTGTGCTAATTTGGGGGTATCAAGTTCATATCCCTTTCTAACGTATATTGAGTAGCCAAAAACTTGGGCATTATTAATAATATTTTCGCCGATAAAACCTAACGACAACCCCATTTTCTTTAAACCTTCATTTTCATAAGGGTACGGAACTCTATCAACGTAAACGATTTTGACTTTTTCAGGAAATTTAATCCCGACATCACTAGCTAAATTAAGTCCTTTTTTATCTAAAGGTATACCTATCTTTATTCCTTTTTTATCGACTTCATGCGCCCACTCGATATATTGTGGCAACAATTGCTCAAAAGCTCCTATAGCCTCGTTATTTGCATTAGCTTGCCAAGATATCAGGCTTGCAAAAGTTAAACTCATTATTATTTTCATAGTATCCTTTATTAAATGTAAGGCATTCGCCTAACGCCCTATTAAGAGGCTTTTAATTGTTGGTTATAATGTGAAGCGAAGCGGAACCTAACCAACAATTAAAAGCCCTGCTTGAATGGCTTATTATAACGTTACCCGATTTCATCACCTAATAGCTCTAGATTATTTATAAACCGTTCTGCAATAGCTTTAATTGCTATCGGAATTTCTTTTGAATCAGCTCGATAAGAAACTTCAACCTGTATTGCTGTATTTTTATTTGCAGGGTGCCTGCAAATATTTCCTATAGTATTGTAATATTGGAAGCTTTTTCGGCTTTTACTCTTGCTTTGATGATCTTCAGCTACTGTTTTATAACTGAAACAACTATTTCCTTTGAAAGTTATAAAGTTATTTTCTACAACACGATTAAACCACCTTTCTTTATCATTATTTTTGTATCGCTCAGCTATAATAGACTCTAAAAAATCGTTATCCTTATCGAACTCACCAACCCAAAATAAATTAATATTTGCAATTACACTATCAGTGCTGGTTGGGATAGTACCAAAAGTAATACTATTTTGAGAATGTTGAATTAAATACCAACCTAGTTCATTGGGTGAGTATATTTTTGCTCCTAAAATTTCGTATTTACCATTAATCTTTGCTTTTGGATATGGGGGCGAAGAGACGCACCCCACTAAGATTAGTATTAGAAAAACACCTATATATTTCATTATTGATCCATACTTAAAATTCATGTCCATTTGTTGATATTAACTTTTCAATTTCATTTTTTTCCAAACTTGAATCAGAACAATGAACATAGCCTTTAACTTGTGAAACTATGTACCCTTCTCCTGCAACAGTATTGTAGGAACTCTCTTCTACTTCAAAATTTTCAAAATCCTTTTCGTTACATAACTCCTTCGCTCTTTTATTCCATGTATTCCATACGCCTGAAAAGTTAGTCCAAGGTGCAAAGTTAGTTTTTACTGTCAATCGGTATAAACCGGAGACTAATTTAGTATCCAAAAAGCCTCCACCCAAATGATTAGCGCCATCTTCATTTAAGTTATGATATGAAGCACATGAAGAAACAAATAGAACTAACAATAAACATTGAAAAAACCTTGATTTACATCTACTCATTCGATTCATACACCTACGTTATAACGCCCTATTAAGCAGCGCGAAATTGTTGGCTAAAATGCGAGGAACGAAGCTAGCCAACTGTTTAGCGTCCGTCTTGAATAGCTTGTTATATCTGGCTTACATGGCAAACACTTAAGTTACCAAGAACAATAAAAGGTTAAAGCGTGGAATGAGTAGATTTAAAAAACCTTTCGCCACTTTGCTACTAAACGTGAAT
>NZ_JACGVZ010000167.1:0-234 GCF_014077465.1 Colwellia sp. BRX10-4 | reverse complement strand
CGCCACGGGCAATGTCCTCGATAATGCAGAAAGTGCAGATGGACCATTAACTGTCACCAGTTTTACTGTTGGTGGAAATACGTACAATGCAGGTGATACGGTTACCCTTGCTGAAGGTGAACTCACTTTAAATGCCGATGGTAGTTACACTTTTACTCCGAATGATAACTTTAATGGTGCTGTGCCTGTAATTACTTATATTGTTACTGACGGTGCAGGTGATACTCAGCGTTC
>NZ_JACGVZ010000079.1:0-1547 GCF_014077465.1 Colwellia sp. BRX10-4 | reverse complement strand
GAGCAAACGATAACGCCATTAGTGAATTTACCATGGAAAGAAATGGTAAGTGAATTTGAATATTATTCATCGAAGAATATTCAAATGAAGTTAACCCCTTTGAAAGAAATACTCATTGGTGATTCGGCTAATATTGTTATGGCGCTAATTGCTGGCGTAGTGGGCACCTTATTCATTGCGGTCGCCAACATTGCTAATTTGTTTATGGCACGTACCGCTGAATTACAAGGAAGTTATAGTATTCATGCTTCTTTAGGAGCAAGTAAAAGTCAATTATTCAAAACCATTTTAGTAGAATCAGCTTTATTAATGTTTCTGGCTTTACTGGTGGCCTTTGGTATTGCTTTAAGTGGTTTTCAATTAATGAGTACGCATTTGCTTGAATTATTACCTCGAGTTAATGAGTTGTCATTTAATGTGTTTTCGTTAGGTATAACTGGGTTGTTGTTTGTTATTTTTGCTTGGTTGTTTGCCAAATTATCGCTCAATATTGTTGATTATCAAAACATAAATAGCCAACTACAAAGCGGTAGTAAAGGTGGGCGCAAACAAGTCTCTAAAAAGAAGCGTCGCTTTATTATTGTTAGCCAAATATCGATAGCTACTTTACTGGTATTCATTAATCTCAATTTGTTTATTGATGCGTGGCAGGTGATCAATGATCCGCTTTCTATTGATATAGAAAATAGTATGAGAGTTGAAATGTCGATAGACCCGACGACTTCGTTATCTGATGATGAAAAAGTTCAAATAAATAAAGAAATACAAGCAGTTTTACTGACTTTACCGCAGGTCGAGCGTGTCAGTATCGCCAACGGCTCCGTTTTTAATGGCGGCTCTAGATTTCGTGAGTTGAAAGTTAAAGGTAACGAAACCAACTACCCAGCAAGAAGCCGAATCATTGATGAAAACTACTTTTCAATTTATCAACAACAATTATTAGCTGGCGATTTTTTTAGTAACGCTGATATTAAAGATGAAAATAAAGTACTTATTATTAATGAAACTTTTGCTCATAAAATAGCCCCTAATGGCAGTGCTATTGGTCTGATAATAGATTTTAATGGTGAAAGTACCTATACCGTTAAAGGAGTGGTTAAAAGCTTTAAAGTCCCCGGGGAAATAGAAAACGACAATCTTTTATATTTTCCAGGGATAAAGCCTGATAGTTTTTTAGTTATTCAATTAAAAAAGCACACTTCACTGTCGCGCGAAGCCTTTGTCCCATTTTTAAAAACAGTAACCAGCAAATACCGCGTACAGGCTTTTGAGAGTGATATAGCGTCCCAGAAAAAAATGTTGTTTATTCATTTTATGATACTAACGGCAACAGGCTCTTTAGCTTTACTGACTTTTTTCCTCGCTGCTATAGGTTTGTATGGTGTGCTCAGTTATTCAACACAGTTACGTCAGTTCGAAATTGGAACACGCATGGCCATTGGCGCTAAACGAAGCGACTTAATTAAATTGATTATTAAAGACAATGCCAGTGCAATATTATTGGGCGTACTGCTGAGTGTTGGCGTGTTGTCTCTATTAACCATTGG
>NZ_JACGVZ010000003.1:0-267519 GCF_014077465.1 Colwellia sp. BRX10-4 | reverse complement strand
GATTTTTGATTTTTGATTTTTGATTTTTGATTTTTGATTTTTGATTTTTTGGTCATGTTAATCCCCTAAATTACGTTTAGTTAAACCAATATTTAATCATTACCTAACGATTCAACGGGTTTAAAAAGATTATCAACCAACTCAGGTGCATCAGCTTGTGTAAAATGGCATTTAGAACAAAAGTAGCGACGCGGAGAAACATCTGACAGTGTTTTACCGTCACGTGTCTCAAAGTGCGTTAAACTTATTTTGGTTGCGCCAGTTTCTCTCGCATACTTCCAACCATGACAAGTTAAACACTTATTACTGTCTTTATTGACCCGATAACCACGTATTTGATGAGGCGCAACAGGTGGTTGATGCACATAATTGCGCTGAATAGGGTTTTTATCTTTAATGACACGTTTAAGTGCTTCTGTACTTTTGGTTTCATTAATTTTAGCTATGCCACGAATAGTCTCTAAACCGCCTGACGTTACTTATTGATAAGCTTGTACGCCTAATGCCATGGCTAAACTGGCTGTTATCATTACTATTGATAATATTTTCATTTTTACCTCTACCCGGTAGATTAACTAAATTTAATTAGTGCTAAACAGTGACTTTTTTCACTTTTACCGCACATTTTTTGAAGTCAGTTTGTTTAGACAAAGGATCGGTAGCATCTAGGGTTAACTTATTAACCAATTTTTTTGCATCGAACCAAGGCATAAAAACTAAACCTTTCGGGGGTCTATTACGGCCACGAGTTTCAACACGAGATTTTACTTCACCTCGACGAGATTCGATCAGCACCTCATCACCACGGCGTGAACCTCTTACTTTAGCATCGTCAGGGTGGATAAATAATACCGCATCAGGAAATGCTTTATGAAGTTCAGGCACGCGCGCAATCATAGAGCCTGAATGCCAATGTTCAAGAACACGACCGGTACTCAGCCATAAGTCGAATTCTTCATCGGGTGACTCTGCCGCTGGTTCGTAGGGTAAGGCAAATATATTGGCTTTTTTATCTTTATGACCATAGAACTGCACTTCGCTACCTTTTTCTACATAAGGATCGTGACCCTCACGAAAACGCCACTTAGTCTCTTTACCATTAACAACCGGCCACCTCAGGCCACGCTCTTCGTGATAGCGATCAAAGGGGGCTAAATCATGACCATGTCCGCGGCCAAAAGTCGCATATTCTTCAAATAAGCCTTTTTGAATATAGAAGCCAAAATAATCACCTTCAAAGTTAGTATCACCTTTGGATTCACTCATCGGGAATTTATCTACATTACCGTTTGCATAAAGCACGTCAAACATAGTTTTGCCAGGGTATTCAGGATTTTTGGCAAGTAATTCTTCAGGCCATACTTCTTCAATTTTAAAACGCTTAGAAAATTCAACTATTTGCCATAAATCTGAACGCGCTTCACCCGGCGCACTTACTTGTTGATGCCAAAATTGTGTATGGCGCTCTGCATTGCCGTAAGCTCCCTCTTTTTCTACCCACATAGTCGTAGGTAAAATCAAGTCAGCGGCTTGTGCGGTTACCGTTGGGTAAGGGTCTGAAACGACAATGAAATTTTCTGGATTACGATAACCAGGGTTCCCTTCTTCATTGATATTTGGTCCGGCTTGCATGTTGTTATTACACATAACCCAATACACATTTAATTCGCCGTCTTTAAGCATACGATTTTGCTGAACGGCGTGATAACCGGGTTTACGTGGAATAGTACCTTCAGGTAATTTCCATATTTTTCAGCTATCGCTCTATGTTTAGGATTTTTAACAACGAGATCGGCAGGTAATCTATGTGAGAAAGTCCCTACTTCACGCGCCGTTCCTCAGGCTGACGGCTGTCCGGTTAATGAAAACAGGCTGTTACCCGGTTCAGATATTTTACCCGTTAATAAATACACGTTGTACATAAAATTATTTGCCCAAACACCACGAGTGTGCTGATTGAAACCCATCGTCCAAAACGAAGTCACTTTAACTTTAGGATCCGCATAAAGTTTAGCCCGTGTTAACAACTTATCTTCAGAAACGCCCGAAAGTTTTGACGTATATTCAATACTATAAGTGATAACAAATTTAGCAAAGTCATTAAAAATCTTCGACTTAGATTCGCCACTACCAGGGTTTTTAGCCACTTTTTGTAATGGATGAGAAGGACGTAAACCATAACCAATATCAGTAACACCTTCGCGAATATTGACATGCTTTTTCATAAAATCTTCGTTAACGGCATTATTTTGAATAATATAATTAGCAATAAAGTTTAATATCGCTAAATCTGTTTGTGGTGTAAAAATCATAACGTTATCAGTAAGTTCAAAACTTCGATGCTTATACGTTTACTTTTACATGAGGATGACTTAAACGACGATCAGCTAAACGCGACCATAAAATAGGATGCATTTCCGCCATATTAGAACCCCAAAGTACAAAGGCATCGGCGTGCTCTAAATCATCATAACAACCCATAGGTTCGTCGATACCAAAGGTACGCATAAAACCATCCACAGCTGACGCCATACAGTGACGGGCATTAGGATCAAGGTTGTTGGTTAAAAAGCCCACTTTCATTAATTTTGAAGCGGCATAACCTTCCCAAACAGTCCACTGACCCGAACCAAACATACCAACAGAGGTCGGTCCTTTTTTCTTTAAAGCAGCTTTAAATTTTCAGCCATAACATCAAGGGCGGTATCCCAGCTTACCGGTGTAAACTCACCTTCTTTGGCATAAACACCGTCTTTCATCCGTAATAACGGTTGAGTTAATCGGTCTTTACCGTACATAATTTTGGATAAAAAGTAACCTTTAATACAGTTGAGGCCTTTGTTAACTTCTGCTTGAGGGTCACCTTGAGTCGCGACCACTTTTCCTTCTTGTGTTCCAACAAGCACACTACAACCTGTGCCACAAAAACGACAAGGGGCTTTATCCCATTTAATGGTGGTATCCGACGATTTAGTCAGCAAGTTTGAAGCTAAAGATGGCACAGCAATGCCCGCAGCGACAGCAGTTGCTGCAATGGCGTTCGCTTTTATAAAATCACGTTTTTTTAATGTCATACCTTTATCCCCTGATGTTGTGGTAGCCCATAATCATTATGATGAAAAATCAATGATGAAGAGATCACATCCGGTAAATTACTCATATCTGTAATGGTGTTAATAAGGCCTTTGCCTTTTTCACCTCTGTTTAAATCATTTTCTTCTATGGTTACCACCATAGAACCGTTATCAGCAATTTCATGCACTTCAGCGCCAGGAAACCCACCAAGTTCTTTGGCCACTTTGGTGGTATTACTTGGCTGAGTAACAAAAAGCACACCAGCAATATTAATAGGTTTTTCTTCTAGTAGATTGATCATGATCATTCCCCAGCCGGCTTAATACCTAACATTTTTAAAAGCGCGATAGCGACTAAAGCGGTACAGGCAAAACCAGCTAAAAAAATGACAGGCATCGATGAATACACTAAGATATTCCAAATCATTTGTTCAAGAGCGCTCATATAACTCTCCTATTAGTGTGTGTGGGTTGCTCACCCA
Source organism: Colwellia sp. BRX10-4 (assembly GCF_014077465.1). Taxonomy (NCBI): domain Bacteria; kingdom Pseudomonadati; phylum Pseudomonadota; class Gammaproteobacteria; order Alteromonadales; family Colwelliaceae; genus Colwellia; species Colwellia sp. BRX10-4. Next base: position 263,963 of record NZ_JACGVZ010000003.1, on the reverse strand, counting down.
CAGAATTTTTTGGTGTTAATTCAATAGATGATTGCGGGCAAATAGCAACACAGGCCCCACAATTTTTGCAGTCACTAAGTTTTATCTGGGATTGTGGTACTGATGAATTTATATATTTAAAAGATATAGCTTCTGTCTCACAGCACTCTTGACAACTTTGACAAAACACATCGTTAACTGCTAAGCAATCGCCCTTTATGGAGATACTAAATCCCAAGCATTAATTTCTGAAGCTAGTGCGCGTTCAGCAAAAAGTGGCTGTTGACAACTTTCAACGCACGCTTGACAAAAAGTACACTCTCCTTTTAAAAAGTTAACTTCCGGGAAACCGCCATCACCTTTTTGGATGATATTTTCAGGGCAAGACGTTAAACAGTCACCACACTGTGTGCAACCAGCAATAAAAGTGGCTTCATTGAGCACCCAAGGCAATCTGATTGCCGGAGCGGTTGTTAATTTTTTTGCTTTAAAAAAGTTTCGTCTAGCTAAATCAACCATGCTATCTCGTTATTTTCACATCATATTTCAGACTTTCTACCCAAGAGTAATCTATCTGATACACGAAGATGAGATATTGATTTTGATCAAGACTTTCAAATAATATGACTATTGATGTTTTTATTAAATTCAGAAAAAGCGAGCTTTTATTGACTTTATTATTGAATATCAACCTTAAAAATAACCAATCAAATAATTATTATCTGCACGATCACTTGCCACTTAATCAAATAACAAAATAAAAAGTGTTAATGTCTAGGATTCTTGCTAAAAATAATCATTTAAAGACAGTCCTCTAATGCGGCTATTTATATTTATGGTACAATGCGCGCAAAATTTAGGATTGTTCACATGTCCTTTCAGTATTTAAAAAAAGCATTTTATGTGCATCAGCATGTACACCAAAGAGAACTTTTAAAACATGACAACGCTACAGGCTAATGAAGTCAATCTAAGACGTACTTTCGCAATTATCTCTCATCCTGATGCGGGTAAAACCACCATCACTGAAAAAGTATTACTTTTTGGTCAGGCTTTACAACGAGCCGGCACGGTAAAAGGTAAAAAGTCAGGCCAGCATGCAAAGTCTGACTGGATGGAAATGGAGAAAGAGCGTGGTATTTCTATCACGACCTCTGTAATGCAATTTCCTTATAACGGTTGTTTAGTTAATTTACTGGACACACCTGGTCACGAGGATTTTTCAGAAGATACCTACAGAACACTCACCGCGGTTGATTCATGTTTAATGGTTATCGACGTAGCTAAAGGTGTTGAGGCACGTACTGTTAAGTTAATGGAAGTTACCCGTTTACGTGATACGCCCATCATTACTTTTATGAATAAAATGGATCGTGATGTTCGTGACCCTATGGAAGTTATGGATGAAGTAGAAGATGTACTGAAAATAAAATGTGCCCCTATTACTTGGCCGATTGGTATGGGTAAAGAATTTAAAGGTGTCTACAACATTTTAACTGACGAAATATTTTTATATAAGTCAGGACTTGGCCATATGATCCAAGAAGAAAGAATTATCAAAGGGCTTGATAACCCAGAGTTAGATAAGGTCATTGGAACTTATGCTGACGATTTACGTGAAGAATTAGAACTGGTTGCGGGTGCATCACATGAATTTAATTTGGAAGAGTTTTTAAAGGGTGAGCTAACGCCAGTATTCTTTGGTACGGCTTTAGGTAATTTTGGTGTTGACCATATGCTTAATGGTTTAACTAAATGGGCACCAAAACCCTTACCTCGTTTAACTGATGTTAGAGAAGTAACCGCTCAAGAAGAAAAATTCACTGGCTTTGTTTTTAAAATTCAAGCGAACATGGATCCAAAACATCGTGACCGTATTGCTTTTATGCGTATTTGTTCAGGTAAGTATGAAAAAGGCATGAAAATGCGTCAAGTACGTATTAACAAAGATGTAAAAATTGCCGATGCCGTAACGTTTATGGCTGGAGACCGTGCACATGTAGAAGAAGCCTACGCCGGCGATATTATCGGTTTACATAACCACGGTAGTATTCAAATCGGTGATACCTTTACTTCAGGCGAAATGATGAAATTTAGTGGTATTCCAAACTTTGCCCCTGAAATGTTTCGTCGTATTCGTTTACGTGATCCATTAAAGGCTAAACAATTACAAAAAGGTTTAATACAACTTTCAGAAGAAGGTGCTGTGCAAGTATTCAGACCTTTTAACTCAAACGAGATGATAGTTGGCGCGGTCGGTGTATTGCAGTTTGAAGTCGTTGTACAACGTTTAAAAACTGAATATAAAGTTGACGCTATTTACGAACCGATAAGTGTAGCAACTGCACGCTGGTGTACCTGTGATAATGAAAGAACACTAGAGCAATTTAGTAAAAAAGCTTATGACAATTTAGCACTAGATGGCGGTAATAACTTAACGTATATTGCTCCAACTATGGTGAATTTGAATTTGGCACAAGAGCGTCATCCTGACATTCAGTTCCACAAAACCCGAGAACACTAAATTTTTCTGCGTAGTAGGCATTTTATCGGCGTTGTTCGATACTTTTTATTGGCTCATTTAGTCAACTAAACTGACCAATAAAAAGTAATAAACGCTTTGCTAAAATGCCATCTACTTGCAAAAAATGAGCAAATAATTTCTATTATAAGAAAACAGAGATCAAAATGAATATTAAGCAATTACTAAGTGAAAAAGTATCTGCGGCCATGGTTTTGGCTGGATTGCCTGAAGGTACTAACCCAGCGGTAAGCCTGTCAAGTCGCCCTAATTTTGGTGACTACCAAGCGAATGGTGTTATGGGTGCAGCTAAAAAACTGAAAATGAACCCACGCGAATTAGCGACCACCGTTGTTAACCACTTAGAGTTAGCGGGTATTGCTGACCAAATAGAGTTAGCGGGACCGGGTTTTATTAATATTCATTTAGACAAATCATGGTTAGCCGCTCAACTTGCTAAAATGGCTGACGATGAAAAATTAGGTGTAACCCAGCGTGGTGCCACTCAAGAAGACAAAAAACAAACGGTTATCGTTGATTATTCAGCGCCAAACCTCGCCAAAGAAATGCATGTGGGCCACTTACGTTCAACCATTATCGGAGATGCCGTAGTACGTGCATTAGAGTTTCGTGGTGACAAAGTCATCCGCCAGAATCACATGGGTGACTGGGGCACACAATTTGGCATGTTATTGGCGCATTTAAGCGACAAACTTAATGCCAATGAAGTTGCTGAAACTGCACTTTCTGATTTAGAAAACTTTTACCGTGAAGCAAAAGTACGTTTTGATAACGAAGAAGGCTTTGCTGACCGTGCTCGTGATTATGTGGTAAAACTGCAAGGTGGCGACAAAGATTGCTTAGTATTATGGAAATTATTCATTGATATATCTATTGCCCACAGTGAAGATATTTATCAAAAACTTAATGTGACCTTAACCCGCGACGATATTATGGGCGAAAGTGCTTATAACGAAGATTTACCTAGGGTTGTTGATGAATTAATGACTAAGGGTATTGCTGAAGTTAGTGAAGGCGCAAAAGTGGTTTTCATTAATGAAATGGAAAATAAAGACGGTGATGCCCCCGTTTTTATTATCCAAAAAACCGGTGGTGGTTATTTATATGCGACCACAGATTTATCTGCTTGTCGCTACCGTAGCGATGAACTAAAAGCTGACCGTATCATTATTTTTACCGATGCCCGTCAAAGCTTACACTTTAAACAAGTAGAAATTGTAGCGCGTAAAGCTGGGTTACTGCCAGAACATGTTGGTTACGATCATTGCCCGTTTGGTATGATGATGGGCGACGATGGTAAGCCATTTAAAACAAGAACTGGCGGTACTATAAAATTAGCAGAATTACTTGACGAAGCCATTGTTCGTGCAAAAGCGGTCATTAAAGAAAAAAATCCAGATTATCCTGAAGATAAGCTAAATGAAATTGCATTGAAAGTAGGTATTGGCGCGGTTAAATTTGCTGATTTATCTAAGAATAGAACCAGCGACTATATTTTTAACTGGAAAACCATGTTGAGTTTTGAAGGCGCTACGGCTCCTTACTTGCAGTATGCTTATTCACGTATTCAAAGTATTTTCAGTAAGGCAAAAATTGAACAAGTAAACTTTAGCGCTGATATCACCATTATTGAACCACAAGAAAAAGCCTTAGCGTTAAAACTACTCCAGCTCGAAGAAGTGCTAGATGCGGTCATTGGCGAATCTATGCCTAACCTATTGTGCAATTATTTATATGAGTTAGCGAGTTTATACATGAGCTTCTACGAAGCTTGCCCTATTCTTAAAGAGGGCATTGACCAAGATGTAAAACAGTCTCGCTTAGCACTTTGTTTAAGTATCTCTAAGACCTTAAAACAAGGCTTAGATATTCTTGGCATTGACGTTATGGAACGCATGTAGTCTCCATAAAAGCATAGATGGCATTAGCCCTTGTTTACTGAAGGGGCAATGCCAAAAAATTGAAATTGTTTCAGCATATGGCAAGTATTAAGGTAGGAAGTGTCAATAAATGAAAGTGCTAATCGTTGATAATACAGACCAAAAACTCTTGCCATTAAAGCAGGAATTTTATAATGGTCCTTGCCAAACCGCTTATGTTGATAACGGCAAACATGCCTTAAAAGCCTTAAAAAAATATAAATTTGACGCTATTATTAGTGTTTTGGATTTAGGACAAATAAGTGGTTTAGATCTTCTTAAAGCCATAGCACTTAAACATCCTGCTATGATACGAATAGCAATTACTAGTGATAACATCGCACAGAGCCAGCTTAATGGTCAAACCACTAATAATTGCCATTACACTTACACACTGCCGCTTAATGTTGAAAACATTCATCAAACCATCAAAGCCCTTGGAGATGATAATAAAGCGATCACCAAAGATCATATTATCAAGGCCGTAGCCAAAGTTAAAACATTACCAAGCCCACCCAAAATCTATTTACAACTCAATGCAATTTTAGAAGAAAGTAATACCGATTCAGAAAAAATATCAGAGATAATTTCTCAAGACCCTGCACTAGCCGCTAAAGTATTGCAGTTTTCCAATAGTTCTTTTATGAACCAAGGCAGGCCAATCAACGATATTAGTGAAGCAATAACACGTATGGGACTAGAAACACTCTGCTGTATTGTTATGACTGCTGAACTTTTTTCTTATGAACCCGACATTGCTGACTTTTCATTGATCAAAGAACAACTACACTGTTTATCAACGGCCCGCTTGGCCGCTTCAATGGTGAAAGTAGAACTTAAGCGAGATGCTCTACTTGCGGGTTTATTGCACGACATTGGTAAAATTGTACTATTTGAGATGGACCCAACACTTACAAAAACATATTTTCAGTATCGGCTTAAAAATGCCAACAACAATGCCTTAGAGCAAAAAATATTTGGCACAGATCATAACCATGTCGGTGGCTACCTCCTGCATCTGTGGAGCTTTTCTTATCATTTAATTGAGGCGGTAGTTATGCATCATCAGCCGGAGAAGCTCTTAAAAAAATCATTTGGTATCGCACAAGCCGTTTATCTAGCCGATATATTATTAAGAGAGCAACAACCCGAGCCAAAATTTATCGAACATTTTAAATTAGAAAATGTACTTGGCGCTTTAGAAAAAAGAGCAACAAAGCTAAGACAGTAATCAACAAGCTGAACTTTAGATAAGCTATAATTTCACACACCCATTATTTGCACTTCAAGTAAAGTCGATTATTTTATGAAATTTACCGATAGCCACTGTCACTTAGATTTCAAAGCTTTTACCCCTAAAGGTAGTGCTTCAACAAATTTACTGCTCGAGCAATGTGCAAAAAAAAGTATTCATCAAATTATTGTTCCTGCCGTTAGACCAGATAACTGGCAAAATGTTTTAAGCTTAGCCCACCATAATAAAAACCAACCTTTGAGTGGTTGCAATATTTTTCCCTGTTTAGGTATTCATCCTTGGTTTTTAGAGGGGTTAACGCAAAAAAATCTCGATGACTTATCGCAAAAAACATTAGAGAATAAAACACAAATAATTGCAATTGGCGAAGCTGGGCTTGATGGCATTATCGCAAAACAGCAAGATAATATTAACCAACAAATGTTATTTTTCGAATTCCAACTTAACCTGGCACAACAGCATCAACTGCCGATTATTGTTCATCACCGGCGCACGCACAACGAAACTATCACACTATTAAAACAAGTAAAAATTTCTCGAGGAGGTATCATTCATGCTTTTTCAGGAAGCTACCAGCAGGCTTGCCAATATATAGACTTGGGATTTAAATTAGGCATCGGTGGCACAATCACCTACCCTAGAGCGGAGAAAACAATAAAAGCCATTAAGCGCTTACCTTTGAGTAGCCTAGTATTAGAAACAGATGCACCTTCGATGCCGCTAAATGGTTTTCAAGGCGAAGATAACTCACCTCTGCGTGTTATTGATGTATTTGAAAGATTAGCCGAATTGCGCCAAGAGAGCAAAGAGGAGATAGCAGAAAAAATTGAAGATAATATTTCAACCCTCTTTCAGTTGGCTCAACGATGAAAGGGATTAACTAGCTCTATTAAATGATGCCGACTTAACTCAGCCTTTTATCTTTATTAACTAATCTAAACCCCTGACGACTAAATCGGTTGAGACCTCTGGTAAGCAGAAAGCCAACAACTCCAGCGATTATCATCATAAAACGTAACAGCGTAAACTGTTGATCATTATTTTTTAATAACTTATTGGTTAAATAGTTTTTGTCTAGGGTTAAGCGAACGTAGCCAATCAATCTTTCTTTACGGATTTCACTAACGAAAGGCACGGCGAATTCGCTCTTATTTAATTTATATTCAGACAGCCCAAAAAGAGCTTTAACACTTTTTGCATTTTGACTGCTAATAATTAATTGCCCAGATAAATCATAGAGATGAATTTCTTTTATTACCTCAGCCAGTTGTAATTCATCAACGTAGTTTTGCAGTAATTGTCGACTCTCTTTCGTGTTAACCTCGGTGATTAATACAGATAAACCTGCTGAAGCTTGTTGCAAATACTGCTGGCCAATATCATAAAAGTGTTGATCGATAGTTTGCTTATTTTGTGTCTGGCTGTATATCCATAGATTCATTAGAACGACAATAAAGACAATCGCTATAGCTAATTGCATAATTTTATTATAAATAGATGATAATTTAGGGTATAAAGGCTGTTCTATTTGTGTCATAGCACTACAAATGTATAAAATTTATCATTACGTTCATTTTTATACTATAGCATTATTCATTGAAAATAATCGCTAAAACTAACATTCACATAAAAGGCGGTACTGTGTCCATTGCTATTAAACGTTTTTCCCTTGAGCATATTCAACAACTTACTTTAGCTGAGTTTATTTCTTCAACAACATCAGAAAAATGTTTACCTTGCTTTACCACTTTCGAAGGTAATGACTGGTGCGTTGATCAGCGCCTTACCCAACAACAAGGTGGTCAAACGTGTTTAGCCGAGAAGACACACACTAAAACCCCCTTAGAGCTTGTAGTTTTCAGTGAAATTAGTCTTAGTATGCTCAGTAATTTAATCAGTCAATGCCAACTATCAATTTGGGCGGTAAATGCTATCAATCTAAGGAATAATCTTACCAGCTATCGCTTTACCGTTACCTGTGCAAACTTAAAAACGGCAAGAGAAAACTTAGTCAACTTTACCCTCAGCAATAAAATCGAAGCCGCACTGATTGAAAACGCGCCAAAATTATCAGAGCCAGGTATTTTGGTTATGGATATGGACTCCACGACCATAGAAATTGAATGTATCGATGAGATTGCAATACTTGCAGGTGTTGGAGAACAAGTGGCGGCCGTTACTGAACTTGCTATGCTTGGTGAACTTGATTTCGCACAAAGCTTGCACCAACGGGTCGCCACCTTAAAAGGTTCCTCAGAAAGCATTTTGGCTGAGGTTGCCGAGAATATCCCGTTAATGACTGGTTTAGAGATACTTGTTAGTACATTAAAATCCCATGGTTGGAAAGTTGCGATTGCCTCAGGTGGCTTTACTTACTTTGCCGATCACTTAAAAGATTTACTGGCACTTGATGTCGCACATGCTAATACTTTAGAAATTATTGATGGCAAGTTAACGGGTAAAGTTTTAGGGGATGTTGTTGATGCACAGGCAAAAGCAGATTGTTTAGTCGCTTTACAAAAGAAATATCACTTAGCTAAGGAACAAACCGTCGCTATGGGTGATGGTGCCAATGATTTAGTCATGATGGCGGCGGCACATTTGGGCGTAGCATTTCATGCTAAGCCACTAGTTTTAGCAAAGGCAGACAGTGCCATTAATGCCGATGGTCTTGATTGTCTTTTACACTGGCTAGCGTAGAGCCCTTTAAATAACAGCACTTAATAGCTCATGACGAACTAAAGTTTCTTGAGTAATATCAAGAAACTGCATAACGCCAGCAACACTCCAAATATCTTGCTCTATTTGTTTACCACGATGAATAGCATAGGAACTGATATAGCTTAATTCTGGGTTAAGATAGTCCATGTCGGGATCATCAGTTCGAGATAATCTAACTTGTACACAAAAGAATAAACCACGATTTAATGCTCGCGATATAAACATTCGTTGCAATATCGGCGACTCTAATTCGCTTGCTGTTTTGGTCGTAACCGCTTGATCAATTATTTCATTATCTAAATTTACAGCAATATATAATGTCTCAAGCACCGGAGTATCATCGGTTTGCATTTTCTTCAGTGGTAAGGTTAAGGTACTAGTTGCTTGTAAATTATTGAGTAAAGGATATAGGTTATACTGCGATGGCGAATCACTTAACTGTTTCATAACCGGTAATAATTTATCTTTAACGGTACCACAAACGATAGCTTCTAATTTATAACGACTGCCACTGGTTTGTACCATTAATGTCGGAATAGTTAAACTTCTACTGTAAATATTTCTTAATGCCTTAGCAAGGCCAGGTATCATTAAGGCATATTCGTCTGGGGTTAACTTGTCACGATTTTTTGTAATTAATGCTTTAAAAAATGCTCTTCCCATATGTTGATGCTTTTCAACATAAACCCGTAAGTTAAGTATGTTTTTCTTTTTATTAACTCGCATAACTTCATAAGGCAAACCTTTTAAATCAAAGGCTGAGGTAATCTTTTGCAAGCCAGGAAAAGTTAAATAGACAACGTCTCCTTTGTTTAATACCGAGGGCTTATCAAGTTCTAGTTTTAAACCTAAAATAGAAAAATCATGCGATTTACCCGAGCAACGAACACCTGCAATTTCAAGTTCAACAGGAGTAACATATTTAAATCTTGACTCTTGTCGTTGATTTTTATAATTAATGCCCACTTCATCCATCAACAGCGGTGATGTAAGTCGTTTATGACCAAAGTTTTTTAACCGAATTGTATCAATGTTTTTAAATGAAAGTCGTTGATACTGCTTAGTTGATGCTGGGTTGGTTACATCACTAGCGACCACGATACTTTGCAGATTATGAAGCGTTTCTATTGCATCACTAGGGATAGGGAGATTTAAGTATTCATTCTTTTTTGTTAGCGTATTCGATAACGTTAACGGAGAATGCGCTTTATCAATATCAACGTCCATAATCGATAGTTGAGTAATAGCAAAGCTCGGCTTTGACGCAGCAAAACCTAAAAATTGTACCTTAAAATCACTATCATTATTTAATTGCTCAACATCTGCCGTATAAAAAAATAATTTACCTTGGCTTATGTGCACGAAACTATAAACTAATAATGATTTACCTAAAGCATGGGTTTTTCTCATTCTGAGCAAGCGTTCAGCTGTTATCAGACAGTATAAGGTTGAGTGGCGATTTTCATCTTGCCAATATTGAAAAGTGGCTTGGTTATTATGACAGGTGAGCGCGTATCTAGGTAAAATTTCACCTTTGTTATCTTCTACAAAAATCGGTAATTCATTTAATTTAGGTAAACTATATTGCTCAAAGCTACGTGATTGAATAGCATGAATAGTATTGTCTAGATTAACTTTATAACGGCGTTTATTACCTTGGATAAAGCCCTGAAGAAAAGTTTGAAAACCGTCAACGCGTTTATCTTTCGAATAAACTCTCTGACAGCCAATCAACTGAGTTTTATCAATTTTTTGTATATTTTTAACTTCAAAATTAAAACTTTTTTCTTTGCCAAATTGAAATTCATCTTCGAGACCTCGAAACCGAATATTTATATGTTGTCCAACCGTAATTATGTTTTTAAAATTAAAGCGAAACTTACACCCCTCAACACTGATATCTGAACTCGTACACTCGTATTCATTTTTATCGTTTTCAAGCAGTATGTCTAAGGTAATAGCGAAATTCATTCGCTCTTCACTACGATTATGGTATGGACCAAAAGTAAACAAACTTGCTGGGTACTGCGTTTTTTCAAAGAGCTTACCGGCTTTTGTCGTTTCAACCTGTACCGGTTTACCCATGTTACTTTTTTCTTTTTGATATATAACTCGAAAGTTATTTTCAGTGTTCATTACGGCTTCGTAAACACCAAAAGTATATCCCTGATAAAAACCTATATTTTCTTGATATACTTTAATCGCAATATCATCAAGATAGTGAACGCGTCCATCATGATCAAAAGACCGACATTCTCCATCAACATGGCCACGCAAATCGATTAATCGCGTACATGCAACAGCTAAACGCTTGAGCTCCATTTTAAGTAAAAATCGCTCTGTTTTGGGGATATGTTGAGTCATCGCAGAAAAGTTTGTTTCAAAATCGTTCTTTAAAACCTTCCCATTAAACTGTTCAATTATCTTTTGGTACTTTGAAAAATCTGTAGTCATATCTGCTTTAGTTTCTTTTAGTAACACTTATGATACGCAATGAATTGAAAACAATAATCATTTACTTCCTATGTAGTAAATCTACTATAAATTAATTTGTAATGAAATAACATCAGTAAGAAATATCATTAAAACTAATATGTTATCTAGATACTAGCTTATATTAAAAATAGTAGAGCAAAAATTATGCCCCATAAGAAAAATAGAATTAAAAAAACAAATTAACACCTATAGGTACAGCTAATACAACCCAGTCTATGCGGGGGATAGAACAGTAAATCATCGTTAAAGGATACAAGGATATAGATGAATTTAATCTGGCTAAGTAAGCCTATCACAATAACAATTTACCGCATTTATCACAAAAGATCGGCAATAATAAAAAATTACAAATATTTGACACTATGCACCTAGTAAGTAAAGAGGACTTTTATCTAAGTCACTTAATTCTACCCTATGATGATTAGGCTATTGTATTAAACAGTTCGCTGTTAATTTCTAATCGTAATAACGCGCACAGACACATTTTCATACAACAATGATGTGCTACTTTACAACAATCTTGCTGTCAGTGTTACACCCATCATTGTGGCTAGCAATTAATAACTAAGTACTTCTTTAACAAATTCACACATTTTAGCTACCACGTAAATTACCCAGTGATTTCTCTTTTATAGTAATACATATATAAGTTTATAGTTCGAGTACTGCAAAAACACTCGTCACCGTTGAAAACATTGACTTAAAAGGTGATAGTTCAGATAAGCTTTGTCGATACTTGTAGTCGTTCATGGGCTGAACAGACCTGCAAATATACTATTGAGTTTTTTAATCCTATGATTTTTGATCGTAGGTGAAATGTAACATTGGAGGGGATGGAGATTCATATTATGAATAAGTTAAGTATGGCTTAACAAATTATTGATATTATACATTATTAGCCAATTTCATTGAAAATCCTTAGTGTTAAACAGTATCCACATTTATTAGATACTGATTATGTTTCTCAAGCCAGAATAAAAGTATTACTCATTTAGATAATTTTAATATCAATCATCTGCTCTTTAGCAGCAGCAATACGTTCGCGCTCTTGGCGTTTCTCACAAGGGTTATCGCAATTACACGACTTATCAATACCCACTGTTGCTAATCCGCCGCAACTGCCTGCTAACGACTTTTGTTGAAAGATATAGCCAACCGACATAGCAACAACAACTACAAGGAAAAAACCTAAAGTGATCATAAATATCATCATAAACTAACCCACTTATCTTCTTTATCTATTAAGATGAATAAACAGTAACTCGTTTTAATCAGTTACTTTAAATACTGCATGAATTTTACCGTGCTTTGCTCAACAAAGCCATGCTCTGTCTTCGCAATAATGTAAGCAGCTATACCATTTTTCTCTGCAAAGTCGATGGCTTTTACTTCCCCCATAACCATCATCGCCGTAGACAGACCGTCTGCGGTCATAGAAGATGGATGAATAACTGTTACTGAGACTAACTTATGATTGATAGGTTTGCCCGTCGCCGGATCAATAATATGTGAAAAACGTTGACCATCTTTGGCTTGATAATAATTACGATAATCGCCTGAAGTTGCCACTGCATTATTTTTTGGTATGATCACTTGATAGACAGAGCGATGCTCACCACTTGCATCCTGAATAGGCTTTTCTATCGCAACATGCCAAAGCTCACCGGTATGTTTAAAACCTTTTAAACGCATTTCTCCACCAATTTCTATTAGGTAATTATTAATGCCCTTTTCTTCTAAATATTCTGCGACTATATCGACCCCATAACCTTTGGCAATGGTTGATAAATCGACATAAAGGCTAGGCGTTTTTTTAGAAAGTTTATTGCCGTTTAACACCAGCTTTGACAAGCCTATTTGTTGGCGCGCTAACAGTAAAGCCTCGGCCGTTGGTATAGTATTTGGACGATATTCAGGGCCAAACCCCCAAAGGTTGACTAATGGCCCAACAGTAATATCAAGATTGCCTTCACTTAATTGCCCCAGACGAATCGCTTCTTTAATAACGCGTTGTAACCCAACAGATATTGCGACAGGCGTAAGCGATATCGATGTGTTAAATCGTGATAATTCAGAATCAACGATATAGGTCGACATTTCTTGATTTAATTGCACCAATAGTGCGTCAATGCCTGTATGGACTTGTTCAGTATCAGCCAAATTATTATCAATGACCACTTTAATATTATACGTAGTCCCCATAGTACGACCTTGCAACAAAACTTCTTGCTTACTTAAATCACTACTTGGAAAGCAACCAGCTATAAACACCAGAATAAAACTGATAATCAATACTTTTACTTTAATCATTTTTGATACCTATAAATTTATTATTTAGGTAAAACGTCTAGGTAAAACGCCTTATATAAATAATAAAAGACGACCAAAGCCGTCTTTTACAATGCACTATTATCAAGTGACTTTTAACTCAAAACTAGTTCACTTTAAAACAATGAGATGGCGCGGAACTGATAATAGTCAATAACCACCTTCTCTACCGCTATTAAGTAAAATAGCAAAGAAATAGACACTATCCACCGAAGTCATCTAACATGATGTTCTCGTCTTCTACGCCTAAGTCTTTAAGCATATGAATAACAGCAGCATTCATCATTGGAGGACCACACATGTAGTACTCACAATCTTCTGGTGCTTCATGATCTTTTAAGTAGTTTTCATAAAGTACATTATGAATAAAACCTGTCATGCCTTCCCAGTTATCTTCAGCTTGTGGATCTGATAACGCAACATGCCATTTGAAGTTGTCATTCTCAGCGGCTAAGCCGTTGTAATCATCTTCATAGAACATTTCACGCTTAGAACGAGCACCATACCAGAACGACATTTTACGCTTAGACTGTAAACGTTTAAGTTGATCAAAAATGTGTGAACGCATTGGCGCCATACCGGCACCACCACCAATAAAGACCATTTCATTATCTGATTCTTTAGCAAAAAACTCGCCAAAGGGACCAGAAATAGTGACTTTGTCGCCAGGCTTAAGGCTGAAGATATATGATGACATTTTACCTGCTGGTAAATGTAAACGTCCTGGAGGAGGCGTAGCAATACGCACGTTAAGCATAATAATGCCTTCTTCTTCAGGATAGTTAGCCATTGAATATGCACGTAACGTTGGCTCGTCAACTTTTGATTCAACATCAAAGAAGCCAAAATGATTCCAATCGCCTTTGTACTGTTGATCAATATCAAAATCACTATATTTTACATGATGAGCTGGAGCTTCTATTTGAATATAACCACCGGCTTTAAACGGAACAGATTCCCCATTGGGTATTTGAAGTTTAAGTTCTTTAATGAAAGTTGCTTGGTTATCATTAGAGATAACTTCACATTCCCATTGTTGAACACCGAAGATTTCGTCTTCCACTTCAATAACCATATCTTGCTTAACAGCAACCTGACAGGCTAAACGACAACCTGTTTTAGCTTCACGCTTAGTGATATGACCCGTTTCAGTTGGTAAAATGTCGCCACCACCTGAATGCACGTCAACACGACATTGACCACAAGTACCACCACCACCACAAGCAGAAGGAATAAAAATCCCTTGATCTGCTAAAGCGCCAAGAAGCTTGCCACCAGCAGCGGTTACTACTGATTTATTTGGGTCGCCATTTATACTAATTGTTACGTCACCTGAAGAGACTAACTTAGATTTAGCAAATAAAATCACTAAAACTAATGCTAACACTATCGCGGTAAACATCGATATGCCGAGAATGATTTCCATCGACTTTTCCTTAAATTATCTAGGGCCTAAGCTCAAATTACTTTTTGTAATAAGTGACTTAGACCGATATTTTTTAAAGTGAAATACCACCAAAAGAAAGAAAGCCAAAAGCCATCAATCCAGCGGAGATAAACGTGATACCTAAACCTTTCAAACCATCTGGTACGTCAGAATATTTCATCTTTTCACGTATAGCAGCCAACAACACAATAGCTAACATCCAACCCACACCAGAGCCAATGCCGTAAACAACACTTTCACCCAAGGTTAAATTTTTCGCTACCATAAAGGATACCGCACCAAAAATTGCACAGTTAACAGTGATCAAAGGTAAAAATATACCTAAGGCTTGATACAAAGCAGGAAAATATTTGTCTAAAATCATTTCCAAAATTTGTACTAAAGCAGCAATAACACCGATAAAGGTAATAAATGATAAAAAGCTTAAATCGATTGAATCTTTCTGCTCAGTAATACCCATCATACTATCTAAAGCGCCTGGCGCTAAAATAGCTTGATAAATAATTTGGTTAGCTGGAACAGCTAAACCTAGTACCACCACAACCGCAACACCTAGACCAATGGCTGTACTTACTTTCTTAGACACCGCTAAGAAAGTACACATACCCAAAAAGAAGCTTAATGCCATATTCTCAATAAATATGGTTTTAATAAAAATACTTAAATAATGTTCCATGGGGCTAATCCTTCTCTACTTGTTCTGGTTTCCACTGGCGTACAGCCCAGATAATTAAACCAATAATGAAGAATGAACTAAATGGTAAGACTAATAAGCCATTACCTTGGTACCAACCATCGTTTTGAACTAATTTAAATACTTCAACACCAAAGATCTCACCAAAACCAAATAATTCACGGAAAAAAGCAACAACCATCAAAACTGCGCCGTAACCTAAACCATTACCAATACCATCTAAAAAGCTGACACCCGGCTTTTCTTTCATAGCAAAGGCTTCTGCACGGCCCATTACAATGCAGTTAGTAATGATCAAACCAATGAAAACTGACAACTCTTTCGACAACTGATAAGAGAAGGCTTTTAACACTTGGTCAACCACAATAACTAACGACGCTATAATCGCCATTTGCACAATAATACGCACACTTGATGGAATATGATTACGCACAAGTGAGATAAAAAAGTTAGAGAAGCCTGTAACTAGCATTACCGCTATGGTCATAACCAAAGCGTTTGCCATTGAACTGGTTACCGCTAGAGCAGAACAAACACCTAGTACCTGTAAGGCGATAGGGTTGTTATCTACAATAGGTCCAAATAGTACTTTTTTAGTATCTGAAGACATTAGTTCATCTCTCCTTCGCTAGCAACACTGCGGTATTTAGCAATAAAAGGTCCATAACCTTGCTCACCTAACCAAAAATGTAAGGTATTTTGTACGCCATTACTGGTTAATGTAGCCCCTGACAATGCGTCAACGCCATGAATATCTCCGGCTTTAGCACCACCTTTAATCACGTTAATAGCCACTTCACCGCTATCATTGTAAATTTTCTTACCTGGCCATAAAGCTTTCCACTTAGGGTTAAGCACTTCAGCGCCTAAACCTGGAGTTTCTTTTAAGTCAGAATAAATAAGACTACGAACGGTATTTAAATTTGGCGCTAAACCAATATAACCGTACATTAAATCCCACAGCCCTGAACCAACAATAGGTAAAACCAGAGTATTTAGCTGGCCTTGCTCATTATTAACTAAATAAACAACAGCATGATTAGCTCGGCGATTAATACCTGCAGTATCGTTAGTAAGCTTTGAGCTTTTAGCAGCATTACGAGCGTCTGCACGTTCGTCAAATATATCAGTGTTACCTTCAATAATATTCCCTGAATCTAGGTCAATCATCTTAGCTTCAACATATTTTTCAAATGTTGCAACGATACTTTTAGGTTCACTACCTGAAGCTTTAATATTTTCTGTTTTCAAAGCTAATGTTAATAAGCCAGAAGCTTCAAGAATTTTAGTTTGCTTATCAAGCAGTTTATTAGCTTGTTGTAACGGTTTTAAACTAATCGCAGCAACAGAGACTAATGCAGCACAAACCAGACAAACTAAAAACACAAAGCCGATTGTTTTAATTGGAGTTTCTTTATTACTAGACATTACGAGCGAGCCTCCGTTTGATATTCCCTTGAACAACAAAATAGTCGAAAAGAGGAGCGAATAAATTAGCAAATAAAATAGCTAACATAATTCCTTCAGGGTATGCCGGATTAACTACACGTATGAGTACAACCATTACGCCAACTAATGCACCAAACCAGTATTTACCCGTGTTAGTAAAAGACATAGTGACAGGGTCAGTAGCCATAAACATCATACCAAAAGCAAAGCCACCTGTGACTAAGTGCCAATACCATGGCATAGCAAACATTGCGTTCGTATCACTACCAATACTGTTAAACAGTAAAGAAGTAAACACCATGCCAACGAATACGCTTAAGACAATACGCCACGAAGCAATACCTTTATAAAGAATGTATGCACCACCTAAGAAAATAGCAGCTGTTGATACTTCACCCATTGACCCTGGAATAAAGCCCAAGAATGCATTCCACCAGTTAGTATTGATTGCAAAATCAACCGACCCTGGAATTGCTGCTGCTGCAGCACTTAATGGAGTCGCACCTGAGTAACCATCAACAGCAACCCAAACAGCATCACCTGATAATTCACCTGGATAAGCAAAAAACAGAAAAGCACGGCCAGCTAGCGCAGGGTTCAAGAAGTTTTTACCTGTACCACCAAAAATTTCTTTAGCAATAACAATACCGAAAGTAATACCAATAGCAACTTGCCATAATGGAATTGTTGCAGGCAAGATCAAGGCAAACAAAATTGAACTAACAAAAAAACCTTCGTTAACTTCATGCTTGCGCACTGAAGCAAATAGAACTTCCCAAAAGCCACCAACAATAAAGGTAGTTGCATAAATAGGTAAGAAGAACACTGCTCCATAAAGCATTTTACCTAAGACACTCGAGTCAGCAGATAAACTCCCTCCAAGAAATTCGAACAAGCCTACTTGCCAAGTATCAGGTAAAGCATAACCAGCAGCTAAAGCATCAGCTGCTTGAAAACCAATGTTGTACATACCAAAAAACATAGCAGGGAAAACAGCTAACCATACTGTTATCATGATGCGTTTTAAGTCAATACTGTCACGAACGTGAGTAGCACCTTTGTTCACTTGACCAGGAGTAAATAAACCGGTGGCTACAGCTTCATACAAAGCGTACCACGTTTCTAGCTTACCGCCTTTTTCAAATTGCGGTTCAATATCTTCAATATACTTTTTCAAGCCCATGTCTAACCTTCCTTCTCTATTGTGGTTAGGCATTCACGAAGAATAACGCCATAATCTGTTTTGCCTGGGCAAACAAATGTACATAAGGCTAAATCTTCTTCATCAAGCTCTAAAGCACCAAGTTGCTGCGCGCTGTCGGTATCACCGGCACATAAATCACGCAATAACATTGTTGGGAGAATATCTAATGGCATCACTCGTTCAAAATTACCAATTGGAACCATGGCACGAGGACTACCGTTAGTTGTAGTGGTCATATTGAATAATTTCTTTGGGAAGAAATGAGACATATATGCACGTGTTACCGAGAATTTATTAGGCCCAGGATACATATAACCAATAAACTCTTTTTCGCGACCTTCTAAAATTAACGAAATTTGCACATGGTAGCGACCTAGATAAGCGTGAACACCTTTTGCTTTTGCTCCTGAAAGTAAAGAACCCGATATAATGCGTAATTCACCGTCAGCAAATTCACCCGCAATTAATTCGTCAGTGTTTGCACCTAAAATAGTACGCACTAAACGAGGGTTCTTAGCAGCAGGGCCAGCGAGTGAAATAATACGGGTGTTATTCAGCTCACCAGTAGTAAATAACTGCCCAAAAGCAATAACGTCTTGATAGCCTAAGTTCCATGAAGACTTGTCTACACTAACTGGCTTTAAAAAATGCATATGTGTGCCAACTAAACCAGCAGGGTGTTTTCCTGCAAATTCGTTAACTTGCACATTAGCCTCAACGGGAATATTAGTACCCGGCGCTTTACTAACAAACACTTCACCATTGGTTAAACGAGTAAGTATTGTCAAGCCATTTTTAAAGGCTTCACTTTGTTCATTAATAATCACTTCGGGGTTAGCGGCTAGCGGATTAGTATCCATTACACTAACAAAAATCGCGGTTGGCGTTGAATCAACGGCAGGAACTCTACTAAATGGACGTGTACGCAATGCTGTCCACAAACCTGAATTAACGAGGTTATCAACAACATCTTGACGTTTTATTGAGTTAAGTTCATTCGCTGTGTATGAAGGAAATGTAATTTGCTCATCGCCGTCAATTTTAATAACGACTGATTGCAAAACACGTTTTTCACCACGGTTGATTTCTTTAACAACACCGGCAGCATGAGCTGTGAATTTAACGCCAGGATTCTTTTTATCTTCAAAAATAATCTGACCTTTTTTAACACGATCATCCACTTTAACAAACATGGTTGGTCGCATACCCACAAACTCTTCACCTAATGTTGCAACGGTTTTGATGGCGTTGCCATCATGGATTACCTGCAGGGGAGAACCAACGACAGGAACATCCAGACCTTTTTTTATTGTAATCATAAACACATGCACTACTTTTGATGGGAGTATCAAAATCATAACCTTACATACGTAATTAAACTCTTTTACGATCACTCGTAAATAAAGTCTGATAGGTAAGGAAAGTACTGATTTTAGTGTATTTCAGTAAGTACTTTTTTTAGCAACAACAACAGTTAGTTGAAAATAAAAAAGACCCACTGGCTCTAAGTTAAAATTTCTGGCGCGATTTTAACACAAAAACTCTAAGGCTATCTACGATCTCAGTTACTTAAATTACAAATTAGTTGAATATTATTGATTTCGCTCATTTATCAGCCAAAAATTTTGTCAGACCTAAAAAAACCGACATTTTATGTCGGCTTTTTATTATTGATGCTAATCACAAATAATTAAAGTTAATCGTTATAAGAGATGCTTAATTTCTGCCATTGTATTGACATCAGCCTCGTAATCAACACCCACAACACTAAAGCCAAATAACTTTAAAAATTCTTGATGATAGCCAACATAGTCTGTTAATTCATCAATATTATCAGAATCAACGGTATTCCAAATGTCTGTCACACGTTTTTGAACGCTGTCTTCAAGCTCTTTATGGTTTTGACGATAACGATTTTTATCATCTAAGCGAGGTGTTTCACTGTAGATGTTCTCAACAAATAGGTTCTGAATTTGTTCGATACACCCTTCATAAGTGCCATCTGCCTTCATCACTTTAAACATTGCTGAAATATAAAGTGGCATGATGGGTATTGCTGAACTCGCCTGCGTAACGACCGCATTTAATGAAGTAACATGAGCTTCGCCCTTAAAATTAGCGGTCGCTTTATTAATTGCCGATGCAGCACGGTCTAAATCTTCTTTTGCTTTACCTATGGTCGCTTTTCCGTATATTGGCCAAGTTAATTCTTTACCAATATATGTATAAGCTACTGATTTAAATCCTTCTGAAAGAACGCCAGCCTCATTCAATGCCTTAATCCATAATTCCCAGTCAGCGCCACCCATTACATCAATGGTACCTTGTATCTCGGCTTCATTTGCTGCTTCAACAGAGATTTCATCGATAACACGCTTCGAGGTGTTTAGGTTTTTCGTGGTAACACTTTGACCAATAGGTTTAAGCGTCGATGAATAAACTTCACCGGTATCTGGATCAGTACGACGAGGTGAAGCAAGTGAGTAAACGATTAGATCAATTTCACCTAATTCAGCTTTAATCGTTTCAATAGCCTTTGCTTTAATTTCATGTGAAAACGCATCACCATTAATATTCTTAGACCAAAGGCCTTCTTGCTCAGCGGCCTTTTGAAACGCCGCAGTATTATACCAACCAGCACTGGCTGTTTTCTTTTCAGTCGGCGGTTTCTCAAAGAAAATACCTAATGTTTTAGCATTATTACCAAATGCAGCGGTTATACGTGACGATAATCCATAACCGGTAGATGAACCAATAACCAAAACATTTTTTGGCTTGGCATTAGCCTGTTGATGAGATTTAACATAAGAAATCTGCTCATTGACATGAGCTTCACAGCCGGTTGGGTGTGCATTTGTACAAATAAAACCACGAATTTTAGGTTTAATAACCATAAGAAGACCTTTTAATTAATACTATTTTTATCGCCAAACAACTCGGCAATTTAGTCATTATTCAATATTTATTGCGACATAAATTTAAAATTGTTGCATAGTTTACGCTACTAAAAAGAATACGAGGTATGACCAGTGAATGTTTTCCTCAAAATAAAGGATTAAAGCCACTAGCTATTTTAATAAAGAACATCTGCCCAAACATGGCCATCAGCTTTTAACGTATAAACAGCGCCTAACATAATGCCCCTAGCATGAAAGTACAATACCAACTCTTGTATCACATCCAACCAACATTAAAGTGATATCGCGACACCACAATGAGAAAAACAAATCACACCATCAATCATAATAACCCTGAAATAATTGTTTCGGTTTATCAGTGACCCTATCAATTGACCTTGTTAGCTAAATTTAGCCATTAAGTGACGTAGCTGTTGGCAAATATTCTTCATTTCACATAGATAGTTAAGATTAAATAACAAGTGTTTCACGAAAAGTGAATACAATTATGAGGGTATTATAAATTAGGGATAAAATCGCGAATGATGGTTAGTTAGCGTTTGACCCCTAATTTATTTGCTAAAGTTACGCTGATTTTTTACCACCACCTAAGCATTTAGGCGACAAAGGGGTATTATCTGCATAATACTTGTCCCACTCATCCTTGGTATAAGTATGAAGCGCTAACGCATGTATTTTTTCGGCAAGCTCTGTTGAAAGCAACGAATTAATGGCTCGGTGACGTTTAATTAAGCGTTCTCCAATAAAGTCGTCGCTAACGATAATCACTTTAAAATGAGATTCACTGCCCGGTGCAACATTATGTTGATGGCTTTCATTAATAACATCGAGATGTATTGGAGAAAATGCGGAAAGAAGTTTTTGTTCTATTACAGCTTCAATGGTCATTATTAAATCCCTGATGTGTTTTTCTATAGTGGAGTCATTTTAGTTTGTTACACACAATATGCCATCAGTCTGGATGGCTATAGTGGTTTCACTGTCATTAATGGCGAGTAAACAGTTGCCATTATTGATAAAAAAATCTCATTTATTTATAAAATAGTTTTTAAGCGCTCAAAGCAACTATCACTGGCTCAATTCCGTATATTTTGTCACAATAGCCGACATTCTTCTAGGTAAAAATCGAACCTCTTCATTATGATCAGCCCTTTTATTGTTAACGCAGATGGCGTTTATGACAAGAACCTTTTTTTAGATCGCTACCCCGTTGGTCAAGTTAACCGTGCACTAGTTGCTTGGGATTCAGCCGACGAGTATTTAATTAATTATGTTAATGAACAAGATTTAGCGGGTAGCCAGCACAAATTACTCATTTTCAATGATAGTTTTGGCGCTATTACCGCTAACTTTACTCAGTCAAATGTGACTACGGTTTCCGACTCTTGGATAAGCCATCAAGGGTTAAAATATAATATTGAGCAAAACGGTTTGTCGCTTGACAATATTTGCCAAATAACGAGTTTGGATGACCTACCCGATAATATTAGTGTGGTGTTGTACAAGATACCTAAAAGTAAGTCATTAATGATCGACCAACTATTATCAATTAAAGCTAAATATAATCAAAATCTTATTTTTATTGCTAGCGATAAAGCCAAAGATATACATAGTTCGACGTTAAAATTATTTGAAAAATATTTAGGGACAACAAAAACGTCTTTAGCGGTAAAAAAAGCACGTTTAGTATTCTCTCAACTTGATAACAAGCAAGTTTTCTCTTCACCTTTTCCAACAATTTGGCCGTTAGAAGATAGCGCTTTTATTATCAGTAATCATTCAGGGGTTTATGCGCGTGAAAAACTTGATATTGGTGCTCGTCACTTTATTAAGCACCTTCCTGAAGTAAAAGCAGGTAGTCGTGTTATTGACTTAGGTTGTGGCAATGGTGTGATTGGCTTAGCCGTAGTGGCCGAGCAACCCGAGGCATTAGTTACTTTTGTTGATGAATCTTATATGGCTGTTGATTCTGCAAAGACTAATATCAGTAAAAACTTACCTGAGCAACTCAATCAATGCCAGTTCATGATAAATGACTGCTTAGCAGACGTGGAGCCTAATAGTGTTGATTTGATTTTGTGTAACCCTCCTTTTCACCAGCAAAATGCAACCACTGACCATATCGCTTGGCAGATGTTTCGCGATAGCCATAGAGCATTAAAGAACGGTGGGGAGTTACGCATTATTGGTAATCGACAACTCGGATACCATATTAAACTTAAACGACTTTTTGGTAATGAAAAACTCATTGCCAGCAATGATAAATTTGTCACGCTTTCATCAATAAAATAATGGAGTTAATCAGATCATGAAAAATATATTCATTAACAATAAAATTAAAACATTAGCCGCAACAACTTTACTGCTTGTACTGACGGCTTGTGCCAACAAACCCACTTACGTAGTTATTGCTCCAGATTTAAGCATAAATAATAGTGCATCTAGCCAAAGTGCTTATCAAAATAAACAAGCGAGTTTAACGGTCACTGATTTGCGGAGTGCCCAGCATGTTGTGCAAATATTAAGAAAAGATGAAGCGGCAGAGGTTTATTCTAGTCAGCAACCATTAAACCGTATTGTTGAGGAAACGTTAGCCGCTGAATTTAAAAAACAGGGCTTAGACATTAACGCTCAAGCGGGTAATGCAATTGAAATAATTATTGATAATGGCTTAAGCAGCGTGCAACAAGAAATGATGAAATATCAAGTTAACAATGAACTTGTGATCCGTGTAACGGTTAACAATGGTTCACAAACGTTAAGTAACATCTTTAAAGTTCGCGGAACCAGTGAAGGCCCATTGGGCGCAGATATTGCAGTATTAGAGCGTGACTTTAGTCAACAACTTACTCAGCTATTATCTCAAGTTATTAATAATATTGAAATTCAGCGCTTTATAAAATAATTTTTAACAGCCCCTTTAAAAGAAGAAATGATAATGAAAGGTTTATTTTTTTTACTTATATTTTTATCTGGCACTCTATCAGCGAATAATATCGCCATTGATCCCAATAACTTATTTCCAAAAGTGAAATTAGAAACATCAAAAGGAGTCATCATTGTTGAGTTAGACCGTATTCGTGCGCCATTAACTGTTGATAATTTTTTAATGTATGTGGTTAAAGGTGAATACAACAACACAATTTTTCATCGTATTGTCTCAGACTTTATTGTACAAGGCGGTGGTTATGATGAAGACTTCAATTTAAAAAAAGTCACTGGAAATATTGTTAATGAATCAGGTAATGGTTTAAAAAATGAACGTGGCACGATTGCTATGGCAAAAGAAAATCGCCCACACACCGCAAATCGTCAATTCTTTTTTAATATGGCTAACAATAAAAGTTTAAATCCAGGCCGTCGCTGGGGATATACCGTATTTGGCGCTATTGTTGAAGGTCAGGCAGTTGTTGATGCTATGAATTTAGCTAAAACACACTATAGTGATGCGATGGGCTGGGACGATGTGCCCGTAGAACCTATTACCTTAATTAAAGCCACTTTATTACCAGAAGAATAAATTTATCCAATAAAATTTCAGCTAAAAATTATAGTCAGGAGGTAATATTTCTGACTATAACAATGCCAGAACAAACATTATTTTTTGTACGATCTTACAATTAAATGAAAATTAGATTGCCTACACCTTTGACAAACTGTTTTTAATCTACGATATATAAGGTAGTAAATAAACAATAACAACTATTTTCACCATTTCAATAAAGTGGTAGCTACTTTCCTACTTGAATGATTTAAATACGAAAGTGAACTGAGGATGCCATGATAATTGAGCCGTTTATCAACGAAAAAACACAACAAATAGCTTACTATATTAAAGCTGTGATTAACCAATCATTGCATTATACCGAACTCGACACATTCATCCTTGATACCATGGAGGAATGGACATTGCTAAAGGTAAATGATGAAACCCCAAGTAGTGCAAAAGAGCGCGTTTTTTGGCACTTAGTCCATGAGATGAGTTTACATGGAGCACAATCACTGAGTCATGACTTGTATTTCAAAAGTGAAATAACGACTTGCTTAGATTTTTTCACAGGTGCTGGCAGTTATCCTATTGACTGTATTGGCTGGCGTCCGTTACCTTAGGTTAACGTGAGTAAAACCCTCGACACTTGCTCACAGAACTCAAGAATAAACTTCTGTTTTCAATAACATTTTGATAGCCTATACCTACTAAGATTTTTATAGGTAAATGCATGACCACTCAACAAACATTCAAAGAAGCTATTCTAAATAAAAGAATGTTGATTTGTATCTTTACCGGATTCACTTCGGGCTTGCCGTTATTTATTTTATATCAACTGGTACCTGGTTGGTTAAGATCAGAGGGAGTGAGTCTAGTTGAGATAGGTTTATTCTCATTAATTGGCATTCCTTATGTTTGGAAGTTTATTTGGTCGCCATTGATGGACAGGTATTCTTTTCCAATCTTAGGTCGACGTCGAAGTTGGATGTTTGCTACGCAAATTTTATTACTCTTCTCTATCGCTGGTTTTGGTTTTATAGACCCGACTATTAATATTTGGTCTGTCGCTTATCTTGCCGCTGCTGTTGCTTTTTTTAGTGCAAGCCAAGATATTGTTCTCGATGCCTATCGCAGGGAGTTATTGCAAGAACACGAACTGGGCTTAGGTAATTCTATCCATGTACAGGCTTATCGTCTATCTGGCTTAGTGCCGGGGTCGTTAGCTTTTATCTTGGCTGACCATATCAACTGGCAATCAGTTTTTCTTATTGTTGCTGCGTTTATGCTCATCGGTATTTTACTGACCTTATGTATTAAAGAGAGTAAAAGCGAACATCTTGCTCCTAAAACATTACATGATGCTGTTGTATTGCCTTTTAGAGATTTTATTTCACGAAAAGGTTTTAAAAGTGCCTTACAAATTCTCATTTTTTTATTTTTATACAAATTAGGCGACAGTATGGCTACAGCCCTGCAAACGCCATTTTTTATAGACCTAGGCTTTACTAAAACAGAAATTGGTGTGGTTGCTAAAACAGCGTCGCTTATTGCGATGACTATCGGGCTTGCTGTTGGCGGCATTGTAATGATAAAGCTCAGTATAAATAAGGCATTATGGTTGTTTGGCTTTGTGCAAATCATCAGCATATTAGGCTTTGCCGCTTTAGCAGAAATAGGTCATAATACTTACGCTCTAGCTTTTGCGATGGGCTTTGAATACTTAGGTGTTGGTTTAGGTACAGCTGCATTTACTGCCTTTATAGCAAGAACAACCAACCCCGCTTTTGCTGCAACGCAATTTGCACTCTTTACGGCGCTAACCGCTTTGCCTCGAACCTTTGCCAATGCAACAACTGGCCTTATTGTAGAGCAAATAGGTTGGACATCGTTCTACTTTCTTTGTACTTTCCTCGCGATCCCAGGAATGCTAATGTTATTTAAAGTTGCTCCTTGGAGCGAAAAGGTCCCTTTCGAAACAAAAAATAAAACCGAGGAATTAATATGATCAAACTGTTCTTTCTACTCCCTATTATCATGTGCCTTTTTTGGTGGCGATATTTAGGTGCTAAGGGCTTTAGTGTAAAAGAAGGTGTGAAAGGTTTTGCTTATATTATTGCTTTAAATACCGTACTCATTGGATTTTTAGTGGTAATGATATACGTTACTCACGGATGACGACTCCAGTTATCCTGATACCAAATCCATCGTCCTGATACTAAATCCGTCAGCCCGATACCGCGCCTCCGTCATCCTGAACTTGTTTCAGGATCTCGTCGTGACAACACAAAAAGCGGATACTGAAATAAATTAAGCATGACGGCAATGGGATAAGCCTCTGACATTCTGATACCACCTTTGTCATCCTGATAACGCCCCCGTCATCCTGATACCACCTCCGTCATCCTGAACTTGTTTCAGGATCTCGTCGTTGACAAAACAAAAAGCAGATACTGAAATAAATTCAGCATGACGGCAAAGGGATAAGCCTCTGACATTCTGATACCACCTTTGTCATCCTGATAACGCCCCCGTCATCCTGATAACACCTCCGTCATCCTGATACCACCTCCATCATCCTGCACTTGTTTAAGGATCTCGTCGTTGACAAAAAAAAGCAGATACTGAAATAAATTCAGCATGACGGCAAAAGGATAAGCCTCTGACATTCTGATACCACCTTTGTCATCCTTATAACGCCCCCGTCATCCTGATACCACCTCCGTCATCCTGAACTTGTTTCAGGATCTCGTCGTTGACAAAACAAAAAGCAGATACTGAAATAAATTCAGCATGACCGCAAAGGGATAAGCCTCTGACATTCTGATACCACCTTTGTCATCCTGATAACGCCCCCGTCATCCTGATACCACCTCCGTCATCCTGAACTTGTTTTAGGATCTCGTCGTTAACAACACAAAAAAAAACTTACTCAAAAAATGAGTAAGCTTTTAAAATTCAATCTTTTTAAAGTAGAGTTTAAAAAACTGAACGAAATGATGAGCGACCGCTTCGACGGGTTGAGCGTCGGTTTCTCATACGACTATGAAGTTCGCGACGTTTAGAATCTAGCCACTCTTCACGAGTCACTGAAACATCACCACTACGGCCTTCTTCTCGGCTACGATAAGCACAAAACTCTAAAAATGCTTCGATATCATCTTTCAGTTCTTCGGCAACTAATTCAATCATGATGGCGTCGTCTAAAAAGCCTAATACAGGAATATGGTCAGGTACTAAATCTTCCGGATCACTAAAATAAGCCAATGCACTTAGCACATCACTGCGCTCTTCTGCTGGAATTTTCCATTCAGAGTCTTCTATCATTGCCACTAAAGTTTCTAGTTTTTTAATGCGTTCACTGACAAATTCTGGAACACTTCCTTTAATATCTTGGCTAATACTCTTAGCGTTACTTAAAATAACTGCTTCACTAAGTTTTGCAACTCCTGATTGTGCTTTACGCATTACATCACGGAAGTGGTCTAAGTCTGACTCTGTTAATTCAAATTTAACTTCAAACGCCATTATAATTCTCCTGTATTTGGCTTTTCTATTACTACACTTTGCTTATTATTTACTTTTTTGCATAATAATAAACATAGTACATTCAACCCTATTTTTCTTATTAGAGTAAATTTAGCAGATAGTTATACAAACAGCACGCAGTTAACTCAATTAATTTGTAAATATTTATAACTTTTCACTCACACTTTTATAAACATAATGCTATGATTTTGTTCTATTGTTTGTATTTATTCTGAAACTTTTATGCAAAATACCGAGTTAGTTAAAAAAAATAATGATATTGATATCATGTCATCAGTCTCTGAACAGCCTGATACCATAAGAAGTTCAGCAAATAATAATTGTGATAATTGTCAGCAACCACTCAGTGGTCCTTTTTGTGGTCAGTGTGGCCAAAAAGCAGAATCAACATTGAAATATTTTTGGGTGGTTATATTACACCTCCTTGATGATATTTTTAGTTTTGATTCAAGAGCTGCTCGAACTATATTGCCATTAGTTACTCGTCCTGGTTTTTTAACTAATGAGTATATTACGGGAAAACGCGTCCATTACGTGCCTCCGCTGCGTCTATACCTTTTTGTGAGTATTGTCTTTTTTATTACCTTAAAATTTTTTGTGCTCTCAGACAGTGATTCTCTTCTCGCGGTAAGCGACAATCAGACATCAATCACTCAAATCAAAAATCAACTTGTTTTACTTGAAAAAAACAAGCTTAAAGCCATTGATGGCTCACCAGACAATACCGTTGATTTGTCAGAAACAACAAAAAGCATCGCAAAATTTGAAATCTATCTAACCGATATGAATAAAGATTACAGTATTGAAAAAAATAAACGGTTAATTGATATGACCAAAACACTTGTCGATTTAGAATTAAGACAATTTAAAGATGGACAAACGCTTAGCGGGAATAAGAAAGAACGTTATGATTTATTAACCTCAAATATTGCAAAATTTAAAAATGGTGAGGAGCTAGATAAGGTAGACAAAATTTCTACGACCATAAGCAACAATGCCGATGGTACCTTGTCTTTTGATTTTTTGAGTGAAGATAGTAATAAAAAACTTAATGTGTTCACAAAGTCTTTGATCAAGAAAGCAGAAAAAGCCTTCAGATCTGATGCAACGCCATTAGTGCAAGAAGTTATTGGAAAATTACCACAATTAATGTTTATTTTACTGCCTCTTTTCGCCATATTGTTAAAGATAATGTATATCTTTTCAAAGCGTCTTTATATGGAGCATTTAACTGTTGCCTTACACAGCCATAGTTTTATTTTCTTTACTATATTGTTGGTAGAGTTATTAGATGTGTTTGCTGGCTATAGTAAAACAGTCCTCCCCATACTTACTGGCTCAATTGAATTTGCCAGTAAAGCCTTATTAACTTGGATCCCCATTTATTTATTTATTATGCAAAAACGAGTTTATAAGCAAGGTTATTTTTTTACCTTTATTAAATATTCATTTATTGGCACCGCCTATATGATACTTATTGGCTTCACCGGTGTAATTGCCTTCGTTTGGGGCTTAACAGATATTTAACTAACAATTTCAGTTACTCTGCTCTAAGACAAGCCAGTTATGCTGATATGAACTACGTCAGCCTGATACTAACTCCATCAACTTGATACCGCCTCCATCATCCTAAACTTTTTTAGGATCTCGTCGTTGACAACACAAGAACAGATACTGAAATAAATTCAGCATGACGGCACAGGGGTAACTAGACTATGTTCGTCTGAAACCAGTTGTCATCCTGAACATATGACATCTTTGGCGTTATTTCTAAACAGAAAAGCCGGATAAGTGATTAACTGATCCGGCTTTTATAAATCTAATGAACGCTTCTAAAAGCGCTCATGATAAAGGTTACTCAGCTAGAGGACGCATATGAGGGAACAAAATAACATCTTTTATCGTTGGTGAGTCAGTAAACAACATCACTAAACGGTCAATACCAATACCTTCACCCGCAGTTGGCGGTAAACCATATTCAAGCGCTTGAATATAGTCTTCATCATAATGCATTGCTTCATCGTCACCAGCATCTTTACCTTCAACTTGGTTGCGGAAACGTGCTGCTTGGTCTTCTGCGTCGTTAAGCTCAGAGAAGCCATTAGCTAATTCACGGCCACCAACGAAGAATTCAAAACGGTCAGTAATAAATGGGTTGTCATCATTACGACGTGCTAATGGTGAAACTTCCCAAGGGTATTCTGTAATGAAAGTGGGTTGATCAAGCATATGCTCGGCAACTTCTTCAAATATTTCACAAATGTATTTACCTGGGCCCCATACTTTTGACGCTTCAGTTTCTTTAACACCTACAGTTTTGGCCATAGCTTTAAGTGCATCGAAGTTTGCTTCGGGGTTACGTAAAATGTTTTCGTCTAGGTCGTTACCGTATAATAAAATAGCATCAACCATAGATAAGCGCGTAAACGATTTTCCAAAGTCATAAAATTTTTCTTCTACGACTTCGCCATCGCTATTTTTAACCGTGTTACGAATAACAGAGCTACCCAATACGTTTTCAGCAAGGGTACGTAACATATCCTCAGTAATATTCATTAAATCAATGTAATCAGCATAAGCTTGATAGAATTCAATCATAGTGAATTCTGGGTTATGACGTGAAGATAAACCTTCATTGCGGAAGTTACGGTTAATTTCGAATACTTTTTCAAAACCACCAACAACTAGGCGCTTTAAATAAAGCTCAGGAGCAATACGCATATACATTTGAATGTCTAAGGCATTATGAAAAGTTTCAAAAGGTTTAGCCGTTGCACCACCTGGAATAGTTTGTAGCATTGGCGTTTCAACTTCCATAAAACCGCGGACAGTTAAAAACTGACGAATACCTTCAACAATTTTTGAACGAATAAGGAAAGTATTACGCGTTTCTTCATTGATGATTAAATCAACATAGCGTTGGCGATACTTAGTTTCAACATCAGATAAACCGTGGAATTTTTCAGGTAACGGACGCAATGACTTAGTGAGTAATTGATATTCGTCCATATTGACATACAAATCGCCTTTACCAGACATATGCATAGTGCCGGTAACACCGATAATATCGCCAATATCTAAAGTGCCCCAACGCTCTTTAATATCTTTTTGCACGGTTTTATGTGCATAAGCTTGGATGCGACCAGACATATCTTGTAGTACCAAAAATGGCCCACGCTTAGCCATAACTCGACCAGCAATACTATAGGTTGCGGTTTCAGCTTCAAGTGTTTCTTTATCTTTCTCACCATGCTCAGCTTGTAAATCAGCAGCGTAGTGTTTTCGGTCAAACTTGTTTGGGTGGCCATTAGCCGGACAGTTTTCACGAATTTTCGCTAATTTACCGCGACGTTCGGCGATTAATTTGTTTTCATCTTGCTGATTTACTTGTGCTTGGTCGGTCATTTTTTTTCTCGTTAACTTTTTAAGTTTTGATTGTCGAACCTTGCCACGCAAGGATCTTCTACTTTATAAACCAGATTTCAGGCTGGCTTCTAAAAATTTGTCTAAATCGCCATCTAAAACTGCTTGGGTATTTCGATTTTCAACACCGGTGCGTAAATCTTTAATTCGGCTGTCGTCTAAAACGTATGAGCGTATTTGACTACCCCAGCCAATGTCAGATTTACCATCTTCTAATTCTTGCTTACCTTCATTTTTCTTTTGCATTTCCATTTCAAAGAGCTTAGCTTTTAACAACTTCATCGCCGTTGCACGGTTCTTATGTTGAGAGCGGTCAGCTTGACAAGCGACAACAGCGCCCGTTGGAACATGGGTAATACGAATAGCTGAATCAGTTTTATTAACATGTTGACCACCCGCGCCCGAGGCACGAAAGGTATCAATACGTAAATCAGCAGG
Source organism: Colwellia sp. BRX10-4 (assembly GCF_014077465.1). Lineage (NCBI taxonomy): Bacteria > Pseudomonadati > Pseudomonadota > Gammaproteobacteria > Alteromonadales > Colwelliaceae > Colwellia > Colwellia sp. BRX10-4. The sequence continues at coordinate 232,114 of NZ_JACGVZ010000003.1, read as the reverse complement.
GTTAATATCGATTTCAATATTATCGTCAATCTCAGGATAAATAAATGCCGAAGCAAATGAGGTATGACGACGACCACTGGAATCAAATGGTGATTTTCTTACTAAGCGATGAACACCTGTTTCTGTACGTAACCAGCCATAAGCATATTCACCGGTATACTTAATCGTACAGCCTTTAATACCGGCAACATCACCGTCAGTCACTTCAATCGCTTCTGTTTTATAACCGTGTGCTTCACCCCAACGCAAATACATACGCATTAACATTTCAGCCCAGTCTTGTGCTTCAGTGCCACCAGAACCCGATTGAATATCTAAATAACAGCTATTTTCATCATGTTCACCAGAAAACATCCGGCGAAATTCTAATTTTTCTAAACTTTTTTCCAACGCTTGAATTTCATCGCTCGCATCGTTAAAGGTTTCTTCATCTTCTTCTTCTAGAGCAAGCTCAACTAAACCTTCAACGTCTTCACAGCCTCGATCCATTTCATCAATGGTTTCAACAATGGCTTCAAGAGAAGAGCGCTCTTTACCGAGTGCTTGTGCTCGTTCAGGATCATTCCAAACTTCAGGTGACTCTAATTCACGTACCACTTCAACCAAACGTTCTAATCTTTGGTCGTAGTCAAAGATACCCCCGAAGCATATCTGTACGCTCGCGGATGTCTTTAATCTTGTTTAATACCGGGTTAGCTTCAATCATAGTTTATAATTTTACATCGCAAATTTGGCGTCAAGATTCACGCCCGAAAGAATAAAATAAAATAATCGCGCATTATAGCGTAATTTCATCGCTAAATAAACGATTTAACTGACTAAACTGGCTGAAAATAAAGCAACGGATTGCCAGGCTTTTATTCAAGGTATTCCACAATAAATTGCACACTTTGCTTACCACGAAATTCATTAATATCGAGACGATAAGCAAGATGGACTTGTTGAGTTTGATGGTCAGGCCAACGGCTTAAGTCAACATTAAAAGCGATAGCATCAAAAACTTGCCCCGCTTTTTCAACAACCAGTTTCAGATGTTTCTGGCCGACAATACGTTGCTGAACCAGCTTAAATTTATCGTCAAATAAAGGTTCGATAAAGTTTTGTCCCCAAGGGCCAGAATCACGTAATAGCTGAGCAAAAGATAAAGTCATTTCATTGGTGGGTAGTTCACCATCGGAGGCAAGCGTACCTTTGAGATCGTCACTGCTTAACCAAAGCTCGGCATATTGGTTTAATAAGCGCTGAAATTCTTCAAAGTTTTCCTCTGCTATTGATAAGCCTGCCGCCATGGCATGACCACCAAATTTAATAATAATATTTGGATGCTGCGTGTCAATATGTTCCAGTAAATCTCTAATATGTAGACCAGGAATAGAGCGTGCTGAACCTTTAATTTCGCTGGTTTTTTCTGTTTTCTCAAGAGAAAGATCATTACTCGTGCCAGCAAAAACAATACTGGGCCGGTGATACTTTTCTTTTAAACGACCAGCAACAATACCGATAACCCCTTGATGCCAATCTTTTTGAAACAAAGAAATCGCATGCGGTAAGTTATCATCTGAAAAATTTAAGCTTTTTAATACTTGTTCTGCTTCTTGCTGCATCCCCTGCTCGATTTCCCGGCGCGACTTATTCAAATCATCAAGATCAGCAGCCATGACCCGAGCAGAAGCAAGGTCTTTAGCAAGTAAACAATTAATACCGTACGACATATCGTCTAAACGCCCTGCGGCATTTATTCTTGGACCCAAAGCAAAACCAAAATCACTGGCAACTATCTTTTTCTGATCTTTACCGGCTATTTCGAGCAACGCTTGAATGCCTGGGCGCGTAACCCCAGCACGAATTCTTTTTAAGCCTTGTTCAACCAAAATTCGATTATTGTTATCAAGAGAAACAACATCGGCTACTGTCCCTAAGGCAACTAAGTCAAGGAGTTGAGCAATATTAGGCTCTGCTATATTTTTGTCAACGAACCAGTTTTTCTCACGTAAATATTTACGCATTGCCATCATAAAATAAAAAGCAACACCAACACCCGCCAGCGCTTTACTGGCGAAGTCACAGCCAACTTGGTTGGGATTAATAATAGCGTCGGCATCAGGTAGTGTCATGCCCGGTAAGTGATGGTCAGTAACAATAACACCTAATCCTAATGACTTGGCTTTAGCGACGCCGGCAACACAACTAATACCATTATCAACGGTTATTAATAGCTCTGCGCCTTGCTTAGCAGCTATTTCGACAATTTCTGGTGTTAAACCATAACCATATATAAATCGGTTAGGTACTAGAAATTGATAATTTTCACAGCCAAACAAACGTAAAGCTTCCATCATTAATGCGGTGCTGGTCGCACCATCGGCATCAAAATCCCCAATAATGGCAATGTTTTTATTCGCGACTAAGCCTTCATATAAAACCTCACAGCCTTGATTAATACCTTTTAAACTTTCAATGGCACAGAGTTGGCTGACATTAAGTTCGAGTTCAATTGCCTTATCAATACCGCGGCTGGCATATATTTGCTTAATAAGTGGATGAAGATGATTGGGAAGATGGTTATCTTCGACTTTGACACGGCGTACTATTTGCTTTTGCATAAGGAGAGTTTCTGATGATTAATTCAATGAGGTTAAGAGAGCAAAATGGCAGGCTATTGGGCCTGCCATTTAGGTTAGATCATTAACAAACGATTATAATTTATCCTGCCATTTTCATCTGTTCAATTATAGCAACAAGCGCATCGGGTTCTTGATAGCCAGGTAACATCATACCGTTTTCTAAAATAACAGCCGGTGTGCCACTAACCCCAACTTGACGACCAAAATCAAACTCACCTTCAATGGGCTTATCACATATACGTTGAGCAACACTTGAACCCATTTTAGCTTTTGTTAACGCATCTGCTGGATTTTCGTGACACCAAATAGAACGTAAATCTTTAAAGCCTTGAGAATATTGACCAGAACGGTCTTTCACACCTGAACGAGGGTAAGCTAAATAACGTACTGTGATACCTTTATCATTATATTCATCCATTTGTTCATGCATCTTGCGGCAGTAGCCACAAGTGATGTCGGTGAATACGGTAACAACATGCTTTTCATTTTTTGCTGGATAGACAATCATCGCATCAGCAAATTTGTCCATACCGTCAAGTCGAACTTGTGCTAAACTTGCTTCTGAATAATTGACAACCTTGCCGCCTAAACCATAGAGTTTACCTTGAATGAAAAATTTACCATCGGCACTCGCATAGAACAAACCTTGGTTAGTGATAAGTTCAACTAAACCAGGCATAGCTGATGGTTTAACGGCATCAATTTCTAAGCCTAACATTAAACTAAGCTTTGCTTTTAATTGAACCGCATCGAATTCGGTAGAATTATTGATGGTAGACGTGGTGGCTGAGACGCTATTTGCAACAACAGTCGGCTGCTCTACAGCAAACACTAAACCAGCAACACCAATACAAACCGCCGTAAGGGCAAGGGAAATTTTCTTAAACATTAATGACTTCCTAAAAGTAGAACTAACAATCGGTAATCTCAGTGATTACACAAGATTAATTGAGCTATATAACATGACCGTTTCTTGGTCGCTAAAATTACAGGGAATTGAAATAAAATGCAATAAACCTAGTCATATCACTCGATTAATAAGTGTAAACAGTCACTTTATAACGATATATATATTTTACTGCCTTGATATAAACTATCTGTTAAACTCTCGCAAAAATAGTGACCCTAATGTTAATCGGTCAATATCTTACTTCTAAGCTCAAAAAAGATGCTAAAGGCTACCTCATGAAAATTGGTTTATTTTACGGTTCTACCACTTGTTATACTGAAATGGCGGCGGAGAAAATTCAACAATATTTTGCTGATAAAGCAAAGTTCAAGACAGAGTTCGACGTTGAATTATTTAATATCAAAGAGACACCGCTAAGTAAGGTTGACGATTTCGACCTGGTTATTATGGGTATTTCTACTTGGGATTATGGTCAAATTCAAGAAGATTGGGAAGGCCATTGGGATGATATCGCGACTTTAGATTTATCAGGAAAAATTATCGCGCTTTATGGCATGGGTGACCAAATTGGTTATACCGAGTGGTTTCAAGATGCGCTGGGCATGTTGCATGAACAAGTCATCGCACAAGATGGTTTTGTGATTGGTTTTTGGCCCAACCTAGGTTATGAGTTTGAAGCCTCTAAAGCGCTCACCGAAGATAATAGTCAATTTGTCGGTTTGGCATTAGATGAAGACAATCAATACGAACAAAGTGATGAACGTATTGCGCTGTGGTGCCAACAAATTCAAAGAGAAATAGCTGAGATTATTGAAAGTGAATAAAAACTAAAAATAAATAGCTTTAGCTTTAGCTAAATAGCCTGTTTCGCTTTATAATTCATGGCAATATTATCCTGACCGAAATTATACTTTATGTTTGAGCAATTTGACCTAGATTCAGCCCTACTAGGCGGCATTACAAATGCTGGTTATAAAAAACCAACATCTATTCAAGAGTTGGTTTTACCTGTCGCCATGACAGGTAAAGATGTTTTAGCTTCAGCGCCAACGGGCACAGGTAAAACAGCTGCTTTTATATTACCTATCGCTCAACATTTGCTAGATTATCCGCGTAAAAGCCCAGGTTTTCCTCGGGTACTTATTTTATCGCCAACGCGCGAGCTTGCTATTCAAACCAGTGAGCAATGTACACAATTAACTGAATTAACTGATATTAAAACTGGCCTGATCACTGGCGGTGTTAGTTATGACAGCCATAAAGATGTCTTAACTAAGAACACCGATATTCTAGTTGCTACGCCAGGTCGTCTACTTGAATATCTTGAATCAGAACAATTTGAAGCCCGCGACATTGAAATTCTTGTACTTGATGAAGCTGACCGTATGCTTGATATGGGTTTCTCTGATGCGATTAACCGTATTGTTGGTGAAGCTCGCTGGCGTAAACAAACCATGCTTTTTTCAGCAACCCTCGAAGGTGCAGGTGTTTTACGTTTTTCAAAAGAAGTACTTAACGAGCCAGTATTTTTAGAGTCTCACCCATCACGAAAAGAAAAAGCCAAAATTCACCAATGGCTTCACTTAGCAGATGACAAAGAACATAAATTTAAATTATTAATCAACTTGTTAAAACAAGAAGGCTTTGAACGCACGGTTGTTTTTGCCAATAAACGTGAAACGGTCCAGCATTTGTCAGGAAAACTCTACGCTGAAGAAATCCCTTGTGCTTGGCTTGAAGGTAAAATGCCACAAGACAAACGTAATCATGCCATTAACCGATTACGCTCAGGCATGGTAAAAGTGTTGGTTGCTACTGATGTTGCTGCTCGTGGTTTAGATATTGATGACATTACTCATGTTATTAACTTTGATATGCCACGCAAAGCAGATATTTATTTACACCGTATTGGTCGTACAGGCAGAGCGGGTAATAAAGGTACAGCTATCTCTTTAGTTGAAGCACACGATATGCCAGTCATTGCCAAGATTGAACGTTACATGGACGAGCGTTTATCACGTCGAAATATTGAAGGCTTAAAACCACAATATAAAGAGTCTAAAGTTGCCTTGAAAAAACCTAAAATCAAAATTAGTAAATCACAGAAAAAAGCTAAGGCGAAAAAACAAGCAAAACGTGCAAACAAAAAGAAATAAAGGTAGAGTAGAAATATAGGAGGGTTTTCTAGTTTTGAAAGCCCTGATTATCATATTGATTTGTTAGGTAAAGTAAGTTTTAATTGATAATAAAAACCGTTTGCTATTACGCTAGGATGCACGGCATGGTCGAATAAATATATCGATGTTTGCGTGAATTGAATGAAGACAAAATATTTATTATGGCTAAAATACAATATAATAATGAAATAGAAGTGCAGGCCAAGTATTGGCTATCTCGCATTGAACAAGGATTATCGCAACAAGAGCGACAAGCTTTTGTTGCTTGGGTTAATCAAGAAAACAATCATCACTTAGCCCTTCATAAGTACTCACCTTCGACCAAAATTTCTAAGTTACTTGCCGAGTTTAATGGTTTATTTCCTTTAGAAAAAAAACACTCTCCTCACTCTAAAAAATTATTCATGCAATTATCAATGGCTGCCAGTGTTATTTTCTTTGGTATCATCACCAGTGAGTTTTTTTTAAATAAACCGATATTTTCGTTTTTTCAATCAACGTCATCTGAAGTTATTTACGATCAATTTTCAACAAAAATAGGCGAGCATAAAAAAGTGACCTTACCCGATGGTTCAAATGTCGAGTTAAACACTGATAGTTTACTCACTATTAGCTTCAGTGAAGGACATCGTCAATTAAATTTGATCAAAGGCGAAGCCTCTTTTGAAGTCGCAAAAGATAAATCACGCCCCTTTAGTGTCACTTCTGGGCAACAATCATTTACCGCTTTAGGCACCATTTTTAATGTACAAAAAAGCGATAATAATCAGTTAGAGTTAATTGTTACCGAAGGGCGAGTATTAATCGCTGATTCGAATGAAACATTACCGGCATTAACTGAAAAAATAGCCAGCACGGTTCAATTTCCGCAAAAGAATAGCATTATAGTTGCAGGTGAAAAATCGACTATAATCAACAAAATTCAATCACCGACAAATAAAATTTCATCACTCACATTATCTCATGAACTTTCCTGGAAAAAAGGCATACTTATTTTTGATGGTGAATCACTGGCCACTGCACTTGATGAAATTAGTCGCTATACCGATGTTAAATTTACCATCAAAGATAAAGCGCTTGCCCAAATGAAAGTGTCCGGTTATTTTAAGTCAGACGATGTTGGTACTTTATTAGATTCAATTAGCTATAATTTCGACCTAATATATACCAAGACAAGTCACAATACTGTAGTTATCACCAAAGCCACTGACGCCATAATTTAATGGTCAACGCCTCAAGTAGGCTATAGATAAATACAGTGAATGAAAATTATAAATAGAAGGTGAGCTTTCTGTATTCAACGAACACAATTAAAGCACTAGTTGACACCTTGCTAAACTATTTATTTAAAGAAAGAAAAAAGCAGCCACTTAGTGCCGTTTTAATAAAAAAAGTGATACATTTTTTTTGTTCATTCTTTATTATTCTTCCATTATCTTTTAGTTTAACTACTCAAGCTAAAGTACAAGCTATTGCACCTAATATAACGCACTTTTCTGTCGCCGCTCAATCCGTTGATCAAGCATTAATTAAACTTGCCCAGCAAGCCGATCAGACCATTATATTTTCTTATGATTTAACCCGACGTTTTAACAGTAATGCCATAGAGGGTTATTACTCAGTTTCTTTGGCTTTGAGGAAACTCCTTAAAAATACGGGTCTTCATGCAGAAGTAAATAATAAAGGCCAATGGTCGATAAAGCAGAAAAATAACGTTACCGCACAGAGCAAGTCTAAACAAAAAATTAATACCACAGAAAAAGCCAAATCCATTGAAAAAATAGTTATTGTAGGTAGTCATATTAATGGCAGAACCGTAAAAGAGTTACCTGTTCCTGTTGATATTATATCTGCTGACACTCTGCGTAATAGTGGCCAGACTAACCTTGGTCAAATATTGCAGGCACTAGTACCTTCTTTTAATTTTTCTCGTTCAGCAATAAGTGATGGCAGTGACGTATTACAGCCAGCAACGTTGCGTGGTTTAGGGCCAGATCAGACACTGATTTTATTAAATGGCAAGCGTCGTCATCAAGCGAGTTTAATTCATATTAATAGCTCTGTTGGGCGAGGTACAGCCGGAACAGATATGAATGCCATTCCAGTAGGAGCGATTAAACGTATTGAAATTTTACGTGATGGTGCAGCCGCACAATATGGTTCGGATGCTATAGCGGGTGTTATTAATATTGTGTTAAACGATAGTAGTGAACAAACAACCTTATTAACATCAGCTGGTGCTTATGAGCAAGGCGATGGTCAAGATTATCAGCTATCTTATACACAAGGTTTGCCGTTGGGTGATGATGGTTTTATCAATGCCACATTAAGTTTAGTCGACCATCAAAGTACCAACCGCTCAGGTTTACATGGTGCCTGCCAATTTGGCCAGTGCACTCAATTGGACAATGGTCATTGGCAAACCGATGATCCAAGAGAGTTAACAGCTAACCGAGCAACATTTCGTATTGGCGACCCTTCGTATCAACAACTTTCTTTTGCCGCAAACAGTACATTTGAACTGAATCACGGGCAACTTTATGGCTTTTTAACCTATTCACATCGAGAAAATCAATCTGCCGCTTTTTTTCGTCACAGCGCGAATAGTAATGAAAACCCATTATTAAGCGATGGGCAAGCCGTTATTCCTCAAGGTTATTTACCCAAAATAGATTCAGATATAAAAGATATGTCATACAATTTTGGCTATAAAGCGGCTTTCGATAATGACAGCGCCATTGATATTTCATATACCTATGGCAAGAACCAAATAGACTATACGACTAAAGATTCACTTAATGCTTCTTACGCTAACTATCTATCACAAACCAGTGACTTAACAGCAGATGAATTACGTGCTCAATTACCAAAGTCTGCTTTTGCTTACGGGCTATCTTTGTCACTTGAGACAGTGAATTTACTCTTCAGCCAAGACTATGAAAATTATTCACTCGCGTTAGGCACAGAATTTCGCCAAGAAATATACAAAATAATACCAGGTAACCCCTACAGCTTTCAGGATTATGATACTGACAATAATCAAGCATTGTTTGACCAAGATGCCGCCGGTGGTATTCAAGGTTTTCCAGGAGTTGCACCTGAACTTGCGGTTAACGAGAGCCGAGATGTTGTTTCAATTTTTGCGGAGTCTGTGACCCAAATCAATAACTCTATCGAGCTCAGTGCGGCCATTCGCTATGATGATTATGATATATTTGGTAACAGTACCAACACAAAAGTTGCGGTGCATTGGCAAGCACACCAACAACTTATTTTACGTGGTGCCTATAGCACAGGTTTTCGTGCACCTTCTATGCAGCAAATGTATTTCAATAATATCAGTACACAGTTTATTGTTGACGAAAGTGGCTCTCTGTTGAGTGAAGAAGTGGAAACCTTCAGAAATGACAGTACTTTGACCACTCGACTCGGGGTGCCTTCTTTAAAAGAAGAAGAATCTGATAACCTCAGTGTTGGCTTTATCTACAGCCCTACTGATAATATAGATATAAGTGTTGATTTTTATCAGATTGATATTGATAACCGTATTGTCATTAGTAGTAAATTGGGCATGGGAATATCACCTCTACTCGATCAAGCTTTTACTGAGGAGTCTGCTACCAAAGGACAGTTTTTCTTAAATGGCGCTGATACCGCAACTCAAGGGACAGATATTGTTGCTACTTGGCAGACTCAAGCTTTTGCTGGAGATATTAACTTCACCTTGGCGGCAAACTTTACCAATACTGAGGTAACCAAGTTATTTACACCTGATCACAGCACTCTGCATACCATTAGCGTTGAAGAAATTTTTTCACAACAAGATATTTCTATCATTGAAGAGTGGCAACCACGCAATAAAATAAGTCTAAACACCCTCTATAAAAACCAGCATTGGACCATCAATATATTATTCAATCACTATGGTAAATATACGATAACCGATGGTGGTAAACAAACTTATGGCGAAGAGCTATTAACTGATATTAGCGTTAGCCATCAAATGACAAAAAATCTTGCGGTCACTGTGGGTAGTCATAATTTATTTAATGTTATGCCTGACAAAAATCGTATAGGAAACTCTCGAGGAGGCACGATTGAAGATCAACAAGGTAATATCATTGTTGATAGCCCGGGTGTATTTAAATATTCACGCCGTTCAGCTCCTTTCGGTTTTAACGGCGCTTATTTTTATGCAAGTCTGCAGTATAATTTTTAAGGGTGTGATGTTAACACTTAATAATAAGTAACCGCTTTAATTTCACGTTTTGGTGAAGAAGCTAAATAAATATTATAAACATCTTCAAAGTCTAAACTTAACTCTGTGGTATAGCTGTCGCCAACAGGATAGCTTTTAATCACTTTAGCTGCGCGGATAACACCTTGAACTGACGCCGACACTTCATTTTTACCCATTATCAGTTGTGACATGGTCATTTCACCATTTATTTTTTGCCCATAAACTTGTTCTGCAAGTTCGGCATAAGCGGCAAGCTTTGAGGCATTAATCGCCATCAACATGCGCTGAGTTTCATGTTGGGAGTTTTGCAAACTTATCGGCGCTTGACCAATAGCATGTAACACTGGGAAGGTTTCAGGTTTAACACTTTGCCATTGTACGTGTTTGTCATAAACACTAGAACAACTGACGAGTAACAAAGCCAAACTACCAGCGGTTAATATATTAAGAATAATTTTTTTCATCATAAATACCAAAAGTTAGTCCTACATCAATGTAAAAAACTAATTAACAATTTTAATTGAACGTTCGTCATCTGCTAACATAACGCTGTTTCGAATAATTAATCCATCTTTTATCCGAACACTTTCATCTTGATTAATCTGTTCACCTATTACCCAGCTTGGAATAAAAGATTGTGCCGTGGCAACAACAACACGTGATTGCATTCCAATCATCCGAGCATTAATCATCACACCATTTTCTTGTTCCATCATGGTACCGGTTACAACATAGTCAATAATCTGCCGCTCTGGTAGCTCTTTCCAGTCGCGACTAAAAACATAATCGCCTTGAGCAGTAACACGAATATGTCCCGTCGTTTTAAAATCAATAACAACTAAACCATGGCGCTGTAATTCATGAACAAAGTTCTCTGATATTTGATTACCCAGCCAATTAGTTGACTCAAGGTTTTCTAATTCGACAAAAGAAGCTACCGCGATAGGTGTTTTAGGATTTACAAAAGAGCTACTTTCAAGCATCTGATAAGTAAGCCCTTTAACCACATCTGCTATCGCATGCCTAGGGAGATTGAAACTGTCAATTTCACCTCGCACTTCTTGCTTTGATTTATAAAAATTATCTTCATCACTCATCATATTCATTGATGAACACGACATCAACGTTGGAATAAATAATGGAATAAGCCACTTTTTCATTGAGCTCCCCTTAATCGCTCTGAAAGCGAATAATCAGTTTTGCAGTAATATCGATAAACGACATTAAATAGTTTCTAAAATAAATAAAGCACAAATCGCGCCAATCTATAAAGTTACCAGAGCATAAAAATAAGTGGGCATAGAAACTGCATATTCGACAGGAGATATTAAACCCTTTTTACTGACGGACTTCATATGCGTTTATTTATATCAGCTCTACTTTTATTTTTTATCACTCTTTCTGCTGATGCCCAGTGGTATGAAGCTCAGGGAAAGTCAGTAATAATGCAGGGCAATGCCGAACGAGCAAAAACATTAGCCATAGAGAACGCATTAAAAAAAGCCTTACTGGTTGCCGGTGCTTCAGTATCGAGTGTGCAAAAAACGGTTAACGGATTATTGACACAAAATGAAATTAATATTCGCGCCAGCGGTACTGTTAATTCTTTTGAGCTGGTTGATGAAAATTATGAGGGCAATTTGGTCACCGTAACCATTCGTGCTGACATCTTCCCACAAAGTAAACAGTGCTTCTCTTCTGATTATCGAAAGTCTTTATTAATTACCCGTAGTAACTTAATGCATAGAGAGCAAGCAAGTATCGGTAAAGTTTATGCGCTTGATAATAAATTGATGGCTAAGCTTGCTTATAAAATTAACAACCAAGGTATTTATCTAGACACCAGATTGTTGTTAAAAGAAAAGTCTCAGTTCTCAAGATTAAATAACAGTTTGCAAGTTGAAGCAATAAAAAGTCTTACCATGTCGTTAGCTAATATCAGCGATACTCAGTATGTCATGTATTCTGAAATTAATGACATTAGCTTTGCACAGGGCTCAACCAATGGTTGGCAGTTTTGGCAAGAAGATGTTTTTAACCGTCAGTTTAGTGTCAGCCTATATATTTACAACGGTAGTAATGGTGAATCTGTCTTCACTAAGCAGTACCGTAGCTCTGCCCCATGGGAATTTGGCAAACGTCAGCAAGTTGATGTTCATAGCGAAGTATTCTGGCAAAGCCAATACGGAATGGCTATTGAAAAAGTGTTAGGCGATATGATCATTGATATCGACGAAAATATGATGTGTCAACCTACTCGAGGCAAGATAGTACAAATAGCCGGTAATTCGTTAACGATTAATTTAGGCAAAAAGCATGGCGTAAAAGTTGGTGATGAGTTTTCTCTATTACATTTAAATAATATCATTACTGACGCAGGAAAAACCTATGCCGGTTTTAACGTTAGCCCTTACACAGTAAAAATAACGCAGGTGTCTCAGCAAAGTGCACAGGCAATGACTACTGATGGGCAATTACTGGGTAACATCCAATTAAATGATTTAGCGGTCCGTTACTAGCTTCATCGTTATATCGATAGTTAACGTTAACAGCAGGCTGTTAACGTTAACATTGCCACTGTTTTTCGCCTTACTCGTTTGACACAGTAATACGTTTGATCAATAAAGCTGAAAGCCCTGCAAACAAAGCGGAAATAATTAAACAGGTAATTAAGTTAGTAAATTGATAAATAACACCTGACATCACGGTACCTAATAACCTTCCCAGGGCATTAGCCATATAATAAAAGCCAACGTCCATAGAAACGCCATCTTCTTTCGCCATGGCTACGATCACATAGCTATGCAGCGCGGAATTAATAGCAAAAACAGCCCCAAAAATAAATAAACCAGCGATAATGATGATTTCAGTACTGATGTTGAGCTTGGTCGCATAAAACATCAACAGTGCTAACAACAAGGTGACACTGGATAAAATCATACCCCAAGTAAATAACAAATGACCGTTGATATTATGTTGGTTGTTTTTAATAAAAAATTTAGGTGTTGAGCCTTGAACAATACCATATGCGATAATCCATAACGCCATAAATATCCCAACATTAGTATGTTGCCAACCTAAATTACTGACCAAATATATCGGTAATCCAACAACAAACCAAATATCTCTAGCGGCAAATAAAAATAAGCGCGCGCCCGCCAAGTAATTTAATGATGGGTGATTTGAGAATATCTCTTTAAATTTAACGTTGTGCTTTGCCTTACCTAAATCACCCTGTAATAATAATAGACTAAGCACAAAAACAATCGCCAACACACTCGCCATTATTAGCATTGCTGCTGAAAATCCGACGGTACTTAGTAACCAGGCACCTAGGAAAAAACCTATGCCCTTTAAGGCGTTTTTTGATCCCGTCAGATAAGCAACCCAACGAAAAAGAACAGCGTGATCTTGGTTGTTATTGGTCGTTGGTACCAGCGTTTTAATACTACTTTTAGCGCTCATCTTATTAAGATCTTTCGCTATACCCGACAGCGCTTGTGCCAACATAACCCAAATAACGGTTAAATATTGCTCAGGAACTGTCAGCATTAATAATGCAAAAACTTGGCTGAACAGACCAATATTCATGGTTTTATTCAAACCAATTTTTGCTCCTAACCATCCACCCACTAAGTTGGTAATCACGCCAAAAACTTCATAAAATAGAAATAACATCGCAATGGCAAGCGGGGAATAACCTAGATGATGAAAATGTAATAATACCAGCATACGCAAAGCACCATCGGTTAAAGTGAAAAACCAATAGTTAGTGGTAATTAATAGATACTGTTTTACCGCACTAGGCAGTGCGGTTATTTTGTTTAACATAAAGGTACCAACAATGGTATTTTCGATTGATGTTGGCGAATACTAATAAATAACCAAAAGTATTTAACACTAGCGTAACGCCAAGATATTATTCGTTTAAAAACGCCGTCTATGTCGACATTCTCAAAGACTAGTGCTTAATATCAGATCGCCCAACTAACAACATTAACTCTGCAGCTCGATTGGCATAACCCCATTCGTTGTCATACCACAAATACATTTTCAATTGGGTATCGTTAACAACCATGGTTGATAACGCATCAACAATACATGAACGTGGATCCGTTTTATAATCAACAGAGACCAAAGGACGTTCTTCATAGCCAAGTATATTTTTTAACTCTCCTTGCGCCGCCGTAGACATCAATTGATTGATTTCTTCAACAGTTACGGCTCGATTTAGCTCAAATACACAGTCAGTAATTGAGGCATTCGCTAACGGAACTCGCACGGCATGACCATTTAATTTTCCCTTCAGCTCAGGAAAAATATGGGTAATAGCGGTTGCAGACCCGGTAGTCGTTGGAATTAAACTTTGGCCACAAGCTCGTGCTCGACGTAAATCTTTATGAGGCGCATCAAGGATAGTTTGCGTATTAGTAATATCATGGATAGTTGTCATACTCCCGTGTTTTATGCCAACACTGTTTTGGAGAACTTTAACCACTGGCGCTAAACAATTAGTGGTACAAGAAGCAGCAGTGACAATTTTATGCTGTGCTTTGTTATAAAGGTGATGATTAACACCCATGACAATATTTAAGGCGCCCTCTTCTTTTACGGGTGCTGTGACCATAACCCGTTTAACACCTTGTGCTAAATAAGCGCTTAATAGCTTAGTCGTTTTCATCACTCCAGAAGCTTCTACAACAACATCACATTGTGACCAATCGGTTTCAGCTATGGTTAAATTATGACTAATATTAATGCGATGTTCACCGTCTTCATCACAAACGACCATTTGATTATTGTCGACTTGTGCATCAAATTTCCAACGACCATGAATAGAATCAAAATTCAGTAAGTGTGCTAATGTTTTAGCGTCACCTGCGGGATCATTAATTTGAATAAACTCTATTTCTGGCCATTGCCATGCCGCACGCAAAACTAAACGTCCTATGCGACCAAAGCCATTAATACCTACTTTAATTGTCATGATTTATTCCTCTTTATTTCGGTTATTCGCAACATTTTTGCTGTCTGCTTGGACGATTGCCCATATCAATAAGGTTTGTTACACATGCGCTTAAATATGCTTGATTGTTAAGACTTGATAACTCGATGACTTCTTTTTGCCAAAGTGGCATAGCATCAACGAGACTATAAAAAACCCAGCGTCCTACTTTTCGTTCACTGAGAATATGATGCAATTTAAGTTGAGCAATATGACGTGATATTTTAGGTTGGGATAAAGACAAAGCGGCCGTTAATTCACAGACACACAATTCCTTTTCCGTTTGTATCAGTAAGATTATTTTTAGCCGAGTATCATCAGCTAAATTTTTAAAAAATTGAACCGCCCTATCATTATTCATAACTGGCACCGCATTTATCCGAAAGCTAATTTGGAGCATATATAAAATAACAATATACAGCTAACATATGATTTTTCATACATATGAAAAATCATATGTTATTTTATATTGAAAGTGTATGCAAATAACCTTTTTAAATAAAAGCAGTGGTTAGATAAAATGAGCAAAAAAAAGCATGAGTTAACTCATGCTTTGGTGTTAAAAACTAAACCAGGCTAAATTTCTACCATGTCACCTTTACTTTGCAGCCATGTTTTTCTATCTGGACTACGTTTTTTTGACAGTAGCATATCCATTAACTCCATCGTTTCAGAGTGCTCATCTACAGTTAGTTGCACTAAACGACGGGTATTTGGATCCATTGTCGTTTCGCGTAGTTGCAGAGGGTTCATTTCACCCAGACCTTTGAAACGTTGCACATTAACTTTACCCCGTTTTTTCTCAGCTTCTATTCGATCTAAAACACCGTCTTTTTCGGCTTCATCTAAGGCATAGAAAACTTCTTTACCGACATCGATACGATAAAGTGGTGGCATAGCCACATAAACATGGCCGCGTTGCACTAAGGGTAAAAAGTGCTGCATGAATAAAGCACATAATAACGTCGCAATATGAAGACCATCGGAATCGGCATCGGCAAGAATACAAATTTTACCGTAGCGCAATTCTGATAAATCATCGCTATCGGGATCTATGCCTAATGCCACTGAAATATCATGGACCTCTTGTGAAGCCAGTATTTGTCCGGAATCGACTTCCCAGGTATTTAAAATTTTACCTCTAAGCGGCATAATTGCCTGAAACTCACGATCTCTTGCTTGTTTAGCACTACCTCCTGCCGAGTCTCCTTCCACTAAAAATAATTCTGTTCGGGCAATATCTTGACTGCCACAATCAGTTAATTTCCCAGGTAAAGCAGGTCCTTGAGTGATTTTTTTACGAATAATTTTTTTGCTGGCACGCAAACGTCGCTGCGCATTTGAAATACAAAATTCAGCAAGGTTTTCTGCGATTTCAGTGTGTTCATTTAACCATAAACTAAAAGAATCTTTTACCACACCGGTAACGAAAGCGGCGCATTGTCGAGAAGATAAGCGTTCTTTAGTTTGTCCTGCAAATTGTGGTTCTTGCATTTTCACCGATAAAATATATGAACATTTGTCCCATATATCATCTGGCGTTAATTTTACACCACGAGGAATGAGATTTCTAAATTCACAAAACTCGCGCATTGACTCCAATAAACCTTGACGTAAACCATTAACGTGTGTACCACCTTGGATGGTTGGAATTAAATTAACATAACTCTCTCCAATCCCCTCACCACCTTCAGAGAGCCAAGTTACTGCCCAATCAGCTGCTTCATGCGAAGAAGAAAAAGTCCCAACAAAAGGATCCTCAGGTAAACAAATACAGCTTTTAAGAGAATCTTTCAGATAGTCGACTAAACCATCTTCGTAATACCATTGATATTTTTTATCTTCATTCTTGTCATGAAACTTGATGGTCAAGCCTGGACATAAAACAGCTTTCGCTTTTAATAAGTGAACTAAGCGACGCACTGAAAAATTTGCTGAATCAAAATATTTAGGATCAGGCCAAAATTTTACGCGTGAACCGGTATTTCTTCGGCCAACCGTACCAGTTTCATGTAACTCTTCAACTTTTTCGCCATGCTCAAAAGCCATTTCATACACTTTACTGTCACGGCGAACTGAAACATCTACGCGGGTAGAAAGAGCGTTAACCACAGAAATGCCAACACCATGCAAACCACCAGAAAATTGATAATTTTTATTGGAAAATTTACCACCAGCATGAAGTTTACAGAAAATAAGCTCAACACCTGAGACACCTTCTTCGGGATGAATATCGGTTGGCATACCTCGACCATCATCAATAATTTCGAGTGATTGGTCTTTATCGAGCACAACGGTGATATTTTGCGCATGCCCAGCCAAAGCCTCATCAACCGAGTTATCAATAACTTCTTGACCTAAATGATTAGGGCGAGAAGTATCTGTGTACATACCTGGACGGTGTCGTACTGGGTCTAGACCACTGAGGACTTCAATGGAGTCTGAATTATATTGTTCGCTCATTTAACTATTCTAATAATGATTATGATTAAAAAATGTTTTAATACCTATCGGTCTACTTTATTGACTTTTAGGGTATAAATTAAAAAACATCGCAATTTTAGGTAACACTTTCGAGTAATCAATAAAGCTGTGATCCCCGCCTTGCTGGACAATTATTTGGCAGTCACAATATTTATCGACAGCTTTTTGATAATCTAACACTTCATCGCCTGTTTGTACCATGACCAAGTAATTATTTTTCGAAATAAATTGTTGTTCAAGACTTTTTAATGACTCAATAAAATGCTTTTCAATGTAATAAACTTCCTGGGTGTAAGGATTAGTTTGTTCACCTAAATAATCAACTAATAATTCAAAGGGCTTTACCGCAGGATTAATTAATACAGCTTTGCCTTGATATTTCTCTGATAAATACGTTGAAAAATAGCCACCTAGTGATGAACCAATAAAATACCAAATGTTTTCTTTATCGATTTTTGAGTCTATTAGTGTCGCTAATTGTTCGATAACAGCCGTTGGTGACGAAGCTAACTGAGGGCTAAAAAATGAGACTTCGGGAAAATTATCATTAAAATAATGCTTTGTCAGTTGCGCTTTCATCGATTGTGGTGATGAATTAAAACCATGTAGATATAAAATATTAACCTGTTTTGACATTTTATTCCTTTGTTAAAAAGTAGCTGTCTGACTTTATTTTTCCATCAGTAAATAGCGAAAAAACACGATAGCCTGGCCCTTGTCCGTTTGAAGCACCAGCGCTTTTATTCGTGTCAAATTGAATCGATGTAGCGGGACAGGTAAATAAAGGTATGGCTGGTGATTGGTTTGAATACAAGGTTAATGCTTGATGCACATGCCCACAGGTAATGGCTTTGATACTCGAAAACTTATTAATCGTTTGCCAAAACTCTGCTTGATTTTCTAAACCGTGTTGATCAATAAAATAACCAACATCTAATGGGTGATGATGCATCATCACTAATTGATGTTTTTTACCATCCACGATTGACTCAAATGCAGATAAATCACTTGGTGTTACTAGACCTTTCGGTGTTTCACTTTTACTATTAAGTAAAACAATTTGCCAATATTTATCATTAAAGACTTTTTCACCATTGAAAGGAGGAACAGATAAATATTTATCCAATAACTCGAGTTCATCATGATTCCCCGCCAAATAATAAAAAGGTAACGTTATGTTACTTTCAACAACAGCTTGCACAAAAAGTTGATAAGACTTTTCACTATGGTCTTGAGTTATATCACCGGTGAATACAATAGCATCTACTAAATGCTGATTTTTAATCTCGTGTAATACACTGACTAAGTTATGGTAAACATTAGCACCATGATGCAAACCATCTGTTTGAGAAAACAAATGGCAGTCGCTTATTTGCGCAATTTTAAAAATAGAAGACAAAAGGATTACTCAAAAAGTGATAAGTTGACTTGGCCTAACTTTAAACAAAGTTGCAGCCATTCTTTAAGAAACTGATTAATTTGCTCTTTTTCATCAGGTAAATGCATTTTACTATTGGGGTAATCGTAACGAGGTTGAACTTGTTTAATGTCTTGATTACTGATCACCTCAGCCATTCGAGCATCATGGTATAAGCGGATAATCATTTTGGGACGTAAAATGTGGTCAAATACCGTTTTATTATTGTTATCTTCTTCAGTAACTAGTGGTTTTGTCTTAGGCAGTTCTTGACAAATACTCACCAAGCTGGTGTAACGAGTAATTTCGAGTATTGTTATCTTATAGGATAAAAAATCAGAAATAAAAAAACACCGCTCATCACCAACCGCTTCTTCATTGTTCTGACTGGCCAATAAGCGAACTAAAAACATATAATTAACGTCACAAAGATTCATTAAGGTTGATAATCTTGGCTGATATTTTTTATTTTGCTGTATCATTTACGAAGACCATTTCTGCTGTAGTTGATGAAAGTTATTTTGTAACCATTGTAACCCAATTATTGTTGCTGCATTGGTGATTTTTCCATTTTCTAACAACGACATGGCTTGCTCTCTTGACATAACATGCAACAAAATATCTTCATTTTCAGTCTCTAAACCGTGCACGCCTGAGACATTTTTGCTGTCTATGTTAGCAACATATAAATGTATAACTTCGCTCATACCACCAGGACTTGAAAAATACTCCAGCACTTTATCGAGTTGATTAGCATTTAACGTTAAGTCAGCTTCTTCTTTAGCTTCTCGAATAGCAACATCAATAGGTGATTCATCTTGACCAAACATACCGGCGACAAACTCTAATAGCCATGGCGTATCTCCTTGACCAATAGCGCCAACCCGAAATTGTTCGATTAACACAACGCGATCAGAGGTCGCATCATAAGGAATAACGACTACTGCATGACCACGTTCAAAAACTTCGCGCGTTAATACTTTACTTTCGCCACCATCAAATAATCGATGGCTAAGTTGATACTCATCCATTTTAAAAACACCTTGGTAGCAGGTTTTTTGTTGATAGATGGTGACGTCTTTATTTGAAAACTTTGATGGCTTTGTATTTTTGTTAGGCATTGAGTGGCTTTATTTCCCATATAAAAAATTTAAATAAATGAAGATACTATAATAAAGCGACCACTAGCATAAAACATTTTGTTACACTAGAATGCATTCGCAAACACTTATTATATTTAGCTAATTCAAAAATCAAGATACGATAGTATCATAACAATATAGCGTACATGGCACACTCAAAGGAATAGCTCACTCATGAAAAAAACAATTACGGCACTCATCATTGGTTTGGTTTGTGTAACTAATACTACGTTAGTTAACGCTGAAGATTTATTGAGCGTTTATCAACAAGCACAAAAAAATGATCCTACCGTATTGAGATCAAAGGCTTTATTTAACGCATCAAAAGAAGGCATAGATCAAGCCCGAGCTGTTTTATTACCAGAGATCAGTGCTGCAGCTAGCTACACAATGAGTAAAGATCAATTTATTCCAACATCAGATGATGGACAATCATCAAATAGAACATTGACCAATAAATCTGATACTTTGCGCTATGGCTTGAGTTTAAGTATGCCATTATACAATCATAGTACATGGCTAAGATTAGATAATGCCAAAAAAGCCGCACACCGCAGTGATGTTTCTTATCAAGCAGCAAAACAAGAGTTGATTGTTAGAGTAACGACCGCTTATTTTGATGTTTTAAGTGCTAAAGACGATTTAGATTTTGCTAAAGCAGAGAAAGCGGCTATTGAACGTCAATTAGAACAGACAAAGCAACGTTATTCTGTTGGTCTAAAAGCGGTAACAGACGTGCATGAAGCACAGTCGCAATACGATAATGCCGTTACTTCTGAAATTCGCGCTGAAAATAGTGTTTACACTGCAGAAGAAGCGTTAAGGGTAATTACCAATGTGTATCCAAGAGATTTAAGTGTTTTAAACACTGAACGTTTCAGTACCTCACGCCCTATACCCGACAGTGCAAACGAGTGGCAACAAACAGCAGAAGCAAAAAATTTAGATTTAATTAGCCAAAAAATAGCGGTTGATGTCGCTAAAGAGAATATTAATATCGCAAGATCTGGTCATTATCCAACATTAAGTTTATCGGGCAGTTATGGTGCTAGAGATCAAGATAACGAAGTTAACAATGCTACTTTTGAAAACCCGGCTCTAGATAGTCAGTCTATCGGCATAACGTTAAACGTACCTATTTATTCTGGTGGGGCTACGTCAAGTGCTGTTCGCGAGGCACAGAGCAACTATGTTGCTGCCAGTCAAGATTTAGAGTTAACTTATCGTAATGTTGTTCGTAATACACGTAATGCTTACAACACCGTTATTGCTGCTGTTTCGGCAATCAAAGCCCTTGAGCAAGCTGTTGTTAGTGCTGATAGTGCATTAAAAGCAACGGACGCTGGTTTTGAAGTAGGAACTCGTACTATTGTTGATGTATTAGATAGCACGCGTAATTTATATAACGCAAAACGTAACTTATCATCAACACGCTATAACTATGTACAATCAATTTTATCGTTAAAACGTGCGGCAGGTACAATCAGTGAGCAAGACTTAATCAACATCAACCAAGGGTTAAGTGCCGCTAAGTAAGCTTATTAAACCTCCTTTGTGAAGTATTGATTGTAAGTATAAAAATTATTGATATAAAAAACCCTGATATTTCAGGGTTTTTTTATTGTCTACAACTTTATTGTTATTAACTGAACATAGTTTTTACATTAGTAACCATCTGTTGAAATTCTTCACTTTCCATAAAGTCAACGTCGGGTAAAATACCTTTATTCACATAGCTTTTTAATAGCACTTCACAGGTTGATACATTCTTGAAAATACCGTTGTAAATAGCCCCCGCACGAATGAAATCCAAATAATGAGTTTCAGGAGGTAGTACCGTTAAATCACTCCAACTGGTCACTAAGGTGATAAATTCATCTGAGAATCCCCACGCTTTAGTCACTTCTCCACCAATATCCGCAGCTAACTTAGCAATAGCTTGCTGCAAAAAAGTCGGGTTAGCGAAAACATCAGGATGATTTTCAGCTTCAGTTAAAATCGGTAAAACACCAATATTATGAACCAGTGCCGCCAATGTTAAGGTGTCTAACGTTAATGATGTGTGTTTATGGTCTTGAATATAAAAAGTTATTAAACTGATGGCAACCGCTGCTACGTCGACGGTTTTTTTCCATGACTTTTTCAAATACATTGAAACTATTTCATTTTTTGAGACAAATACTTGCTCTAACGCCATCGCTGTTGCGATACTTTTTATTTGGCGCAAACCGATGCGAGTAACAGCCTGGTTGACTGTTTCAACTTTAACTGAACGTCCTAAAATAACGCTATTCGCTACTTTCAACATACCCAAAGATAAAGCAGGATCATAACTGATAATATCGCTCATTTGTTTTAAATTAATGTTTGGGTCATCAGCCGCTTGGCGGACTTTCAGTGCGACTTCTGGCAAGGTTGGAAGTACAAGCGCATCTTGTTTAATTTTTTCTACTAAAATTGTATAAAGGGCATTTTCAGTTCCCATAGTCTCACCTTAATTATTATTATCAATTATTGATTGTATTACATTAAAAAGTAGCACACTTTTTGGCTTATATTATTAATTTAGGTCAAATATTAGTAAATTTTTCAATGCTGTATATTTATCAAATAAACGACTTTATTAAAGATATTACGTCCGTTATAGCAGTGGTTCTAGATGCACTGATTTTAGAAGATATATGTATTAACTGTCATAGGTGCTAACTAGCATGCCCTAATGAGGCTATTGCATTGGGTAACATGATTTATGAGATTGACGTGGATGAATGCACTGAATGTGTTGGCCATAATGATAAGCCGACTTGTATTGGCGTTTGTCCTATTGATTGTATCAAAAAAGATCTAAAGCATAGTAAAAATAAGCAAACCTTATTAGCTAAATTTATCACTATGCATAGTTAACAGCAACTTCATCGACTAAAACAATAACGTGCAATTGCTCAGTTGATGAAGTTTGTATTTAAACAGATATAGCGGCTTTTATATGAGCGTGGCATTGATAATTCACTAATTCAAAGTCTTCAAAAGTAAAATCAAAAATACTTTTTATCTCAGGATTAATTTTCATGGTTGGCAAAGCTAGCGGAGTGCGACTCAGCTGTTCATCAACTTGTTCCATATGGTTTGAATATAAATGAGCATCTCCGAAAGTATGAACAAAATCACCTAGTTCTAAATCACAAACTTGGGCGATCATCATGGTAAATAATGCATAACTTGCAATATTGAACGGTACACCTAGAAAAATGTCGGCACTGCGTTGATATAATTGACACGACAGCTTGCCATTGAGTACATAGAATTGAAAAAGCGTATGGCACGGGGGTAACGCCTGTTTGCCCTGTGCAGCATTCTCTGCAGGGCTTATAGATGTATCAGGTAATAAGGCAGGATTCCAAGCGGTAATAATATGACGTCGTGAATCGGGGTTATTTTTTAAATCATCAATCAATTGCGTAAGTTGATCAATTGTTTCGCCATTGGCTGATGGCCAATTACGCCACTGTACGCCATATACAGGACCTAGTTCACCCGACTCTGTTGCCCAAGCATCCCAAATTTTAACGCCATTCTCACTTAAGTAAGCGATATTAGACTCACCTTTAATAAACCATAATAATTCATGGATAATGGATTTTAAATGACATTTTTTAGTGGTGACCAGTGGAAAGCCTTTTGCTAAGTCAAAGCGCATTTGATAACCAAAAATACTTTTGGTGCCTGTACCTGTGCGATCTGATTTTTGTACGCCGTTATCACGAACATGTCGCATGAGATCTAAATATTCTTTCACTGTCTTTCCTTCTCTAAAAAATTTTAATTTTAAACAAATGCTATTGTACTAACTTAGTATCATTTTAACTGCTACTAGCATCAAAAATATCGCAAATGCTTTCTTGATAGTACCTACCGGTAGCTTACTCGCCGCCTTAACACCTATTGGAGCAAAAAGAGAAGACGTAATAATGATACCAAGCAAAGCAGGTAAATAAACATAGCCTAAGCTATATTTGGGTAAGTTTTCTTCTCCCCAACCCGCAATCACATAGCCGCTAACACCGAATATGGCCACAACCATACCACTCACCGTGGCAACACCAATGCATTGGCGCAGAGGGACTTTAAAGTAACTTAATATAGGGACTAGAATAGCACCACCAGCAATGCCCATCAGACTTGCTAAAATACCAGTAAAAAAGCCAATAGCTTTAACAATTATATTTTTGGGTAGTTTTTCATCATCATTGTGATTAATTAATTTATTTTTCTTCGCTCTATTAATAGCAATAAACATATAAGACGAAAGTAAAAAAACAGCAATAGCAAAAGTATTTTTTAGTGCAACAACAGAAAGCATATCCGCAATAAATCCACCAAGTAACGATCCTAATGCAATCGCCATCATTAGTTGCTTAGCAAGTGGCCAAGGTATATTGCTATTACGGTGATGAGCTAACGCCGCAGAAAGTGAAGTAACAACAATAGTGGCTAACGAGGTCGCAAGCGCCATTGGCATAACTAAGTTCGGTTCAATTCCTAACTGCGGTAATAAATACACCAAAGCGGGTACAATTATCAACCCGCCACCTATGCCTAAAAGACCAGCAGAGAAACCGACCACTGACCCGAGTAACACGCAAATTAAAAAGATACTTAATAACATTGTTTACTGCTTTTTAAGTTAAATTAACCGGAAACACTACCTACCGGTACGTACGAAACTGCTTAAACCGAATTGTTCAAGTTGTTCATTTAAATAACTGTGTACTTGTTTGGATGTTGAAAGGGTTAACACATGCGCCAACATCATTTTTACTTGATGAAAATCAACATGGCGGATCACCCATTTAATTTTTGCGATATTATGCGCGTTCATACTTAATTTGTCATATCCCATCGCTAATAATAATAAAGCACCTGCTGGTTCGCTGGCTAGCTCGCCGCATAGGCTCAGAGGTACCAGTGAGCTAGCTGATTGTTCAGCAATATGGTTAAGCGCTCTTAAAACAGCTGGATGATATGAATTATATAACGCCGATACGCGGGCATTATTTCGGTCAACCGCTAATAAATATTGAGTTAAATCATTACTGCCCACTGAAAAGAAATCAACTTTACTGGCTAATTCAGGCAATTGATAAATAATACCTGGCACCTCGATCATTATACCGATTTTTGGACGAGTGAGCTTTTCTTCACCAATAAAATCAAATTCATTAGACAGTTCATAATAAGCTTGATTGATTAAGCGGGTTGCTTCGTCTACCTCTAAAGTACTTGAAATCATCGGCAACATAATTTCTAAATTATTTAAGCCAACATTCGCTCGTAACATTGCTCGTACTTGCAAGAGAAAAATTTCAGGATGATCAAGTGTAATGCGAATACCACGCCAACCAAGAAATGGATTATCTTCATTGATCGGAAAATAGGGTAGTGACTTGTCACCACCAACGTCTAAAGTACGCATAGTTACAGGCTGATCAGGAAAAGCACGTAATACTTGACGATAAAGTTCCGTTTGCTCTGACTCAGAAGGAAAGCAGCTGCGGTTCATAAAAGGAATTTCAGTACGATACAAACCGATCCCTACAGCACCTGAGTTTTTTGAATATTCAAACCCTGATGAAAGCCCTGCATTAAGTTGCAACTCAATGGTTTGACCATCTTTGGTAATAGCAGGTAATTGTGCTACTTTTTTAACTTTATCGGCGAGTAATATCTCTTGAGCGATTAAGTGTTGATATTCACGTTGTAAGGCTTCATTAGGCTGAACAAAAAGCTCACCACTAAAGCCATCCACAATACAGTTCTTCTGGTGTAATCGACTAAGCGATATTTTCTCAATACCCATTACAGCTGGTACACCTAGTGCTCTTGCTAAGATAGCAGCATGAGAATTATTGGAGCCATGAAGCGAGACTACACCTTTTAAGCCTTGGTGCTGGTATTGTGCAAGCATAGCTGCCGTTACTTCTTCAGCAACCAGTATAAATTCTTGAGGAAGTTCTTGCTCTTTTATATTTAATTTTTTTAAGTTAAGTAATAATCGATTACCTAAGTCACGTATATCACTGGCCCTTTCACGCAAATAACGGTCATCTAAGGCCTCAAACTGAATAACATAGTTATCTATGATTTGTTTTAAAGCACTTTCAGCAGTCCAACCTGATATTATTTTTTGGGTAACTTCTTTAGTAATATTTGCATTATTTAATAACTGCTTGTACATATCGAAAATATCTAAAGTACTCTCCGCAATAATACCTCGCAAGTTACTGGCCATGAAATCAAAATCTATGCGTGTTTTCGCCACGGCTTCTTCAAAGAATTGCAACTCTAGCGTTGGGGCTGTAGTTCGTTGTAAAGAAACAGAAGCTAAACTTACCGCTGGATACACAACATACATTTCACCAATCATTACTCCTGATGAGCCAGCAACCCCCTGTAATGCTTTAGTCCAATGACTATTAGCATCTTGCTCAGTGATTAACACATTAGCCTCGGCATTGGCCAATGAAGTGGCTAGTTGGGCTGACAAGGTAACTAAGAATGCTTCTTCATTTTCGGTAAAGTGCCTAGCCTCTTTTTGTTGAATCGCCAGTATGCCCAGCACTTTTCGTCGATGAATAATGGGGGTCCCCAGAAAGGCATTTAGTTCGTCTTCCTCCACTTCAGGGGCATGAATAAATTGAGGATGGTTTTGCGCATTAGCAATGTTAAGTGGTTCCTCTCGCTGGCCAACTAAACCGACTAAGCCTTCAGTAAAACCAATAGTTGTTTGACCTAATGAACCTTCTGCCAGACCGTCAGAGGCAACCAATAAAAAATGTTGTTTGAGGTGGTCAGCAAGATAAATTGAACAACAGTCAGTATTCATCGTTTCTTTTATTTGTTCCACCATACGATGTAATGCACTGTCGAGTTCAGCGTTTTGGCTAAATTCTAGAACAATTCTCCGTAGGATAGTTAACATACTGCTCCTTAAATAAAAATGCCCGTTCACTTTAAGATATAGGGCCATCTTTAAGTGATACGGGTATATTATACATTTGTGTTTTGTCGTATAAAACTGCTACATAATAATAATCAACTACGACGTTTACGGTTTTGATGGCGATAAGAAGGCATAGACGCCTGAGCAAATTCTTTCATCACTTTACGGTAAACTTCACGTTTAAAAGACACTACCTGACGCACTGGGTACCAGTAACTTACCCAACGCCAATCATCAAATTCTGGATGAGCAGAATGAAGTAAGTCAACCGCAGACTCTTCTGAAGTTAGCTTAAGTAAAAACCATTTCTGTTTTTGCCCAATACAGACAGGTTTACTTTCATGCCTAATTAAACGTTTTGGTAATTTATATCTCAGCCAGTGTTTGGTCGAAGCAACAATACTGACATGTTCCGGTTTTAATCCCACTTCTTCGTGCAATTCTCGGTACATAGTTTCTTCTGCTGTTTCTCCCTCATCAACCCCCCCTTGTGGATATTGCCACGAGTGTTGACCATAACGCCTAGCCCAAAATACTTGTCCTCTATCATTGATTATGACTATGCCGACATTAGCTCTATAGCCTTCAGCATCTATCAAAGGAATTCCCAATAACTTTCATAAAATATATCTTGATTCTTCCATAATATGGGCTTGCGGGCAATTAATTAATTTTTTATTTTATCTAGACCATAGCGTCAAAAGTTATGAATCTTTATACTGAGTAAAGAAAAGTCACGACTAAAGAGTTTACTCATTAAAATTAATATCCCTGCTAACGAAGATGATTTACTAGAAAGAGCGCAAGCACTTGCTGGACTTAATTTAGCTGAAATAGCTGAACAAGCAGGCGTAGTAGTCCCTGACAATTTAACGAGAGAAAAAGGTTGGATAGGTCTTTTACTTGAACAGGTCCTTGGCGCTAATGCGGGGTCAAAACCTGAACCTGACTTTCCACATTTAGGTATTGAATTAAAATCGTTACCCATTAACATGCAAGGTAAACCTTTAGAGACAACATTTGTATGTGTTGCACCTTTGACTGGCTTAGTAGGGGCTAGTTGGAAAACCAGCCATATACGTAACAAAATGGCGCGTGTTTTATGGGTTCCGGTAATTTCTGAACGACATATACCAATAGGCGAGCGTATAGTTGGTACCCCTTTTATTTGGTCCCCCTCTTATGAAGAAGAACAATTACTCGCTCTAGACTGGCAAGAGCTTACCGATATGATTGTATTAGGTGAAGTAGAAAATATCTCAGGAAAACATGGGCAAGTGTTACAACTTCGCCCAAAAGCGGCCAATAGCCAAGCTAAGACACAAGCCTTTAATAAACACGGCGAGCCCTTTAAAACACTGCCGCGTGGCTTCTATTTAAAAACATCTTTTACACACATGTTATTACGTAATCATTTGCGTATTGATTAAGCACAGTCCTTTTATCAGCAGAGGTTTAAAATAACCAACAACACTGCTCAGTTTACAAATAAATATGGCGGTGCTAGCAGGCGAATAACTGGCGATCACAAGTGGTTAGTTTTCTAGCTACTCTTATATGCTAGGTCTCTCCAGCAGGTCAGATAAACTATTACTTTAACTGGGCAAAATATAGATGAAAAAAAACCAACTCGAAAGTTGGTTTTTTTCAATTTTCAGCTTTTCAGCAAATGTGGTGGGCGCGGCAGGAGTCGAACCTGCGACTGGAAGTGGTTAGTTTCGTAGCCACTCTTATATGCTCGGTCTCCCCAGCAAGTTAGATAAACTATCACTTTATGCTAGGCAAAATATAGACGAAAAAAAACCAATCCAAAGATTGGTTTATTTCTGCTTTTCAGCAAATGTGGTGGGCGCGGCAGGAGTCAAACCTGCGACCGGAAGTGGTTAGTTTCGTAGCCACTCTTATATGCTCGGTCTCCCCAGCAAGTTAGATAAACTATCACTTTACTTTAGACGAAAAAAAACCAATCCAAAGATTGGTTTATTTCTGCTTTTCAGCAAATGTGGTGGGCGCGGCAGGAGTCGAACCTGCGACCGCCTGGTTCGTAGCCAGGTACTCTATCCAGCTGAGCTACGCGCCCACATTAAACTTTATTTACTATCTTGTTCAAAGATAACACCCATTATTTTTATAAGCCTTGGTATTTGCTTAACAACTCAAAATACCTCCTAAGGATGATACTTGAGTTTTTTAACTGCTATATTTTAGAAGAAAAAAAACCAATCCTAAGATTGGTTTATTTCAGCTTTACAGCAAATGTGGTGGGCGCGGCAGGAGTCGAACCTGCGACCGCCTGGTTCGTAGCCAGGTACTCTATCCAGCTGAGCTACGCGCCCACATTAAACCTTATTTAATATCTCGTTTGAAGATAATATCTATTAATTTTATAAGCGATGATATTTGCTTAGTCCACATTCCAATAAAGAAAAGTGGTGGGCGCGGCAGGAGTCGAACCTGCGACCGCCTGGTTCGTAGCCAGGTACTCTATCCAGCTGAGCTACGCGCCCTCACATGAACTATTTTTTATATCTTAGTCTAAAGATAGCAAATTGCTTTGCATTTATTACTTTTACCGCAGTTACCTTTAATAAAAGTAATGGCGGAGAGCGAGAGATTCGAACTCTCGAACGGATTTAAAGCCGTTACTCCCTTAGCAGGGGAGCTCCTTCGGCCACTCGGACAGCTCTCCATTTTTACTTCTTTACTGTAGAGTTCTAA
Organism: Colwellia sp. BRX10-4; assembly: GCF_014077465.1. NCBI lineage: Bacteria > Pseudomonadati > Pseudomonadota > Gammaproteobacteria > Alteromonadales > Colwelliaceae > Colwellia > Colwellia sp. BRX10-4. Next base: position 202,397 of record NZ_JACGVZ010000003.1, on the reverse strand, counting down.
TGCGTACTTTAAAATACATCTTAGAAAAAACTCTCTATCAGGCTAGTAGCCAGATACTCCTTTAACAGGTGATCGTCTTCAACCAATCGGTCACATCTCCAGTGGGTGCGAATACTAATGGATCGAGAAAATAAGTCAACAATATTTTCTATTTTTCTGTACTTTTAAATCTGTTTGCTGAGATTTCAACCAACAAGGCTATTTTTCAAGCTCAAAAAGATTATTGTCACTAAATTAATGCTAAAAAAAATTAATATTAGTCATTAAAAAAGTCGGCAATTGCCGACTTTTTTAATGAAGGTATTCAACAAAGCTAAAATTTATTACCTGTTTCGGCTTCGCTACTGTCACTTCCTGTTTTTTCTGCTTGTATGCGCATGTAAATTTCTTCACGGTGAACAGATATTTCTTTTGGTGCATTTACACCAATACGAACCTGATTACCCTTTACACCTAAAACAGTGACGGTAACTTCGTCACCAATCATTAACGTTTCACCAACCCTACGAGTTAAAATTAACATCCTAAATATCCTTTATGTTTAAAAGCCAGTCCACTAAAAAATTATAAGCTAGTAATAAATTTAGTTTAATTTTGGTAAAAGTACATAATAAAAATTAAAAACTTTGTAAAAAATAGTTACTTAAGTTCACTAAGACCCAGTTTTACCACTATTTACAAAGATTTTATTACCACAAGTGATAATCAGTTATTAACTTTGCACTTATAACCAATATTGGCATTCTAGCAAGCTTATTCAAGCAATAAAGTGATTTTTTGAAATTAATTATAACTATTTGTTATTATTAATATTGTAGTTAACGCAGGTTAACTCTGCATTAACAGCTAAGTAACCTAATTTGCTGTTTAAAAGATTTACCCACAAAAAAGGAGCTAAAACGCTCCTTAATGAAATATATTAGCTTACTATAATATTACGATAACTGGTCAATTAACCATGCTTTCGCTGCGTCTAATGCCATAGGTAAATTCTCTGGTTTGCTGCCACCAGCTTGTGCCATATCTGGACGTCCACCTCCTTTACCACCAACATGCTGTGCTGCGGCATTAACTAAATCACCGGCTTTTACCTGTCCAGTGAGATCTTTAGTTACACCGGCGATCAAACCTACTTTTCCGTCTGATGCTGTGCCTAATAAAATGATCCCTGAGCCTATTTTATTCTTGAGTTCATCCATCATGCCGCGAAGCGCTTTAGACTCGATACCGGCTAAATCTGCAATAAGTACCTTAACACCATTAACATCTATAGCCTCACTGATTAAGTCAGAACCGGCTTGAGCCGCTACTTGCTGTTTTAGGATTTGAATTTCTTTTTCGAGTTGCTTACCGCGACTAATTAATTGCTCAACTTTTCCTGGCATACTCGCCACATCAGATTTAACCATTGAAGCAACTAAGCTTAGATTTGAACCTTGCTGCTCAGTAAAAGCAAGTGCACACTCACCAGAAACAGCTTCTATGCGACGAACACCTGCAGCTATGCCTGATTCTGACACTATTTTAACAAAGCCAATATCGCCAGTACGATCAACATGAACACCACCACAAAGCTCGGTAGAAAAACCACCTAAAGTAACCACTCGTACTTCATCGTCGTATTTCTCACCAAATAAAGCCATAGCGCCTTTTTCTTTAGCTTCGTCTATCTGCATTAAGTTGGTTTCACGAGACAAGTTATTACGTATTTCTTGGTTAACTAAACGTTCAACAGTTTGCAACTCTTGCGCGGTAACCCCTTCAAAGTGAGAGAAGTCAAAACGTAACTTTTCAGCATCACATAACGAACCTTTTTGCGTAACATGTTCACCCAAGACGCTACGCAATGCCGCATGAAGAAGGTGAGTAGCCGTGTGGTTTTTAACGATAGCTGCGCGTCGCTCGGTATTTATCTCCGCTTTTACTAGGCGATTTAAGCCAATATTTACGCGAGCAATTCCTTTATGAGCAAAGGCGTTACCCATTTTAGTGGTGTCGTGTACTTCAAATATACCGTCATCAATATGAAGAAGGCCTTGGTCTCCTGCTTGGCCACCAGATTCCGCATAAAAAGGTGTTTTGTCCAAAATAACAATGCCCTGCTCGCCTGCTTTTAACTCAGCAACCGACGCTTCGTTATTGAATAATTCAACAATCGTTGCGGAGAATTCATTACGGGTATAACCTTTAAACTGTGTGTTGTGGTCAGATTTAAGCTGGTCGTTATAGTTAGAACCAAACTGACTTGCTTGCTGAGCACGTTCACGTTGAAGTCCCATAGCAATGTCAAAACCATTGTGGTCGACTTTTAATTGACGTTCTCGGGCAATATCTGCCGTTAAATCGGCAGGAAAACCATAGGTGTCATAAAGTTTAAAGGTATCGTCACCTGAAATAGTATCGCCTTTAAGGTTCGCTAAAATATCTTCAAGTAAGATCATGCCACGATCTAGCGTGCGGCCAAATTGCTCTTCTTCGATACGTAATATTTTTTCAATAACCGTTTGTTGGCTAATAAGCTCAGGGTAGGCTTCACCCATTTGCTTACCTAATGAAACAACTAGTCGATGAAAGAAGTGTGATTTTGCTTCTAATTTATGACCGTGGCGTACGGCACGTCGAATAATACGACGTAATACATAGCCACGACCTTCGTTTGAAGGCATAACGCCATCGGCTATTAAGAAGCTACATGAGCGAATATGATCGGCAATGACACGCAAAGATTTATGTTCTAAATCATTGCACTGTAATAACTCAGCAGTATCTTTAATTAAGCCTTGAAAAATATCAATTTCATAATTGCTATGCACGCCTTGCATTATTGCTGAAATGCGTTCTAAGCCCATACCTGTATCAACAGAAGGCTTTGGCAAGTTTTCCATGGTACCGTCAGCATGACGGTTGTACTGCATAAAAACTAAGTTCCAAATTTCAATAAAACGGTCACCATCTTCATCTGGTGAGCCTGGAGGTCCACCAAAAATATTTTCACCGTGATCATAGAATATTTCAGAACAAGGTCCACATGGCCCCGTATCACCCATTGACCAAAAGTTGTCTGACTCGTACTTTTTACTGGGTGACTTATCACCGATACGAATAATTTTATCTACCGGAATACCTATTTCGTCACGCCAAAAAGCAAAGGCTTCTTCGTCACTGTCATAAACAGTCACTAAAAGCTTTTCTTTAGGTAAAGCTAATTTGACGGTTAAAAATTCCCAGGCAAAACGTATAGCGTCTTGTTTAAAATAATCACCAAAACTAAAGTTACCTAACATTTCAAAGAAAGTATGATGGCGCGCCGTATAGCCAACGTTCTCTAAGTCGTTATGTTTACCACCAGCACGAACACAACGTTGTGATGAGGTTGCACGAGTATAACTTCTACTCTCTGCCCCTAAAAAAACGTCCTTAAAAGGAACCATACCGGCATTGGTAAATAATAACGTCGCGTCATTACCTGGAACTAATGAACTACTTGGAACAATTTGATGTTGCTTCGAAGCATAAAAGTCTAAAAAAGTCTGTCGTAATTGTGCACTAGTTTTAATCATGGGAATGTTCACTCTCTGAAAAGTTAATTCTTGAATTTATTCGTTTAATCGCTATGAGTATATTTAATCAATATCATGATTTCATCCGAAGAGAAACCTCGAGACTGCATAAATCGAATGCGTTTTAATTTATCTTTTTGATCTTTAATTGTACTTTCGCCAAAGCGTTTATTATACGCAAGCTCGGCTTGAAGATACCAATCAATTTGCTGATTTTTACTCAGTTCAACTATAATAGTATCGCAAACGCCTTTTTGTTCCAATTCATTGCTAATATAAAGCCAACCATAACCTTTATTAAGGCGGCTACCAAACAAAGACTCGGCAAAACGTTGGTCACTCAAATAGTTTTTTTCAATTAGAAATTCAAGGACTGGCGTAATTTCATCTTCACTGTGTTCACGAAATTTGAGCTTTTGCATTAACTCTTCATAAGAATGCTCGCGACGAGAGAGGATACCTACCGAACAATGTAAGATAGCTTTGTTCAATGATTCATTACCTTTAAAGACGTTTTACCGCTTATATTATCTTTAAATTAACAGATAATTATAGTGTTCAATTATTTAAATTTTAGATAAATAATAAGTTTTTACTTTGAGTGAATAATCACGCAGAATAAGTTGTTATAAAAGTAAGCGTAAAGTTTGCAGATAAACAGCAAAATAAAACAGGGATCTGTATGAAGGTATGTTTTAAGAACCTCAGTCAAATGTTCACCATTTTTTGTATGACATTATTGCTTTCTGCCTGTGGTGGTTCTAATGATAAATCAAAAAATTACGCCATTAACGCTGATGTTTCAACGATTAGCTTTAGCAATGAGATAATTACTGAGTTTGACGATTCAATAACCGTTAATGTTACTTTTGCTGGCGACGGTTTATTAGTGGGTTATGCCCCTGACTCCCAACCCGTGGGCTGGCTAGCCTTTAGAACTGAAAACCTAACCAGTAATTCTGCCACTGTTCATATTGATTTAACCCAAGCAGACCAAATTAATTTAGGTGAATACGTCACAAAGTTGCGTTTTTCAACGGGCGAACTCTCTGATAATGGCGCAACCTTAGTGCATCATGACATCAACGTTTCATTACTTATTTGGCAAGCAAATATAGATACTGAGCTGGTCAGTTTTCGTGGCACCTTTGGTGATGTCAGCATTCCAAGCCAAACAATCGCTATCACCAGTGAGAGTAATAACTGGCAGTTAAGCAGTGATATTGACTGGATAACTTTTGACATATCTTCAGGTTCCGGTGATGCAACGGTCACCGTTACCCCCAATATTAGCAGTTTTACTGCCGCGCAGTTATCAAGTGGGAATATTATACTCACCGAAACAACAACGGGTGATACTAAGCTTATCCCTGTAGAAGTTGGTTTAGATAATCAGTATTTATATGCCAACCAAGCCAGCTTAGCTTTTACGTCAACCGCGAATATTTCAGTGCTTGAGCAAACCATCAAAGTCAGTACCAACAGCAACGCTGAAATAAATTGGCAAGCAAGTTCTGCCTCAACCTGGTTAACCTTAACAAAACTCGACAATGACTTTCTTAAGGTTGCTGTTGATGTTAATGCCATGCCGGTAGCAGCGATAAATCAAACTGAAATAACCCTCAATGCCATTGAAAATGAAGTTGTTATGGGGCATGTTCTACCGGTATCATTATTTCAAAGTACTGAGCAAACAGAAACTAAAGTTATCACCGACATAGCCGCAAATATCGATACCGTAATAGCAGCACCTAACATGCCCTACTTTTATGTTGGCTCAGAAAACAACTTACTTGTTTATCAACAATATAGCGGTGAATTAATTGCAACCATCGCTATCGCTCCTGATAACACCCTACTTGAGCAATTTATTGTTCATCCTGACGGTAGTAAATTACTAGCAAAAGCGCTTGAAGTTGTTATCAATGAAGACGAGACCACCACTGAAGTTGTTCATCGTTATAATATCAATTTAAGCGATTATAGTTTTACTGAAGTTGCATCACCAACCATAGAGTTTGAACCTAGCCGTTACGTACAATTTTCTGGCCGATACTTTATTGTCACGCAAACACTTGAATATGCAGATGAAGAGTTACAACGCTTATTTTGGGATCGTGAGAATATCTTTTTCACCGCAACCATTGACCAAGCCAGTGAAACAGAAGCTTTATATGCACTAGACTTTCAAACAGCAACCTTAAATCGCTATAACGCAAAAATTAATGACTTCAGTCAAGATAAAATCATTACGACCTTAACCCATGAATATAAACCAGAACGGTTAGCTGAAGCCGATAGTATTTCAAGCTTTGTCGTTAATCATAACGAAACCGCGCTTTATCTTATTAGCCCAACAAGTGAATACATTAGCTTTGATGGCACCGCTTTTACCGATATGGGATTACTCAACCAAGCAGAGGGTGCAACGACGTTATTTGTTGAAAAGTCGAATAACAATTTTGCCCATTATCTGCGTTTTGTTCCCGCTAGCGGCTTCGTTGTGAATGTTTACAACCAAGCATCAGCACTGACTGCTACCATTGAAACTCAGGGACAACAGCCGACCAGCATTGATATTTCATCTGATAATAAACGCTTGTTAGTGAACGCGGTAAATAGTACTCAAATAGAAATGGTAACTTTAGCGCAGTTTGATGTGTCGGCATCTCAGTTGTCCTTTAATACTACCTTAGGCAATGCCAGCGTTGCTAGCCAGGAATTGACTATTTCAGGCGTGAGTAATTCATGGCAAGCAACAACAGATGTTTCATGGTTATCTTTTACTCAAACAACAACGCAAGAGAGTAAAACGCTTGTTATTTCCATTGATTCAAATGAGATCGTCGGTTGGGGTTTATTTACCGGTATCATTACTCTTACCGACCCAGAGACAGGTATCAATGTACAAGTAGTGGTTGAGTTAGCGGTTGATGAAATAAGGTTATTCAGTAACGCTTCAGCACTAACCTTTACTTCACAAGCGGACAAGTCAACGCTCAGTCATACAGTAGATATTGTCACCAATAAATCCAGTGCGGTAGCTTGGCAAGCACAAAGTAATGTTAATTGGTTAACGTTAACGGCTGATACCGTTAATAACACCCTAGCGATCGACGCCGATCCAAGCAAAATAACGACTAATGGTTTGTACTATGGCGAAATCACCTTAGCACCGGTCAATAGTTCTGAAAGCGTCAAGGGTACAATAAAAGTCAGCTTTGAAAAGGGCGACTTTGACACAACAAGCATCAGTGAAATTGTTATCACTGATATTACACCTAATACCTCAGCTGTCGTATTAGACCCACTGCGTCCTAATATTTATATCGGCCAAGGTGATGTGATAAAAGTGTTTAATATTATTACTGGCGCTGCAATAACAACGATTAATTCACCGCTTGGCGGTGTTGATTTAACCGACTTGGTTATTCACCCGGATGGCTCACTCCTGTTGGCTTCAAATAGTGAAAACTACAACGATGAAAATGGGCAGCCACAAACGCGTATTAATCATTATCAAATAAACCTTAACGATTTCAGTATTAACTTACTGCCAGCTGCTGACATAGATCTACAATTTAGGCCTAAAACTATCGCGATAGTCGCCGGTAAAGCCATTGTTATCAGTCAAGCGTTAGAATATGCAAACTTAGCCTTAGCGGTGCAGTTTTGGGATAGAGAAAACATTTTCAACTCACCCATCATCTATGACGTACCGGCAAGCAATCATGTTATTGCTTATAACGCTAACACTTCAGCATTGCTACAATATACCTTAGCGTATAATGCCTTTACTGCTGAAAGTGTTCAACAAATTGCCAGTAATGAAAATATTAACAGCGCTTATAGTGGCGTTTTATCAAATATAGTCACCAGTAGTCGTGGTGCAGATCTTTATACAGCGAGCACCACTTCAGAGTGGACAACTTTTGATGGTACAAGTTTTACTGACCAAGGCGTTTTGCGAGCGAGTATACGAACGGTTAACGTAGCCATTGACTCGGCTAATAATAGTTATTTCTATCGTTTCGATAGTAGTGGCGTTTTTATTCTCAGTAAATATGATGCAAACCAACAAGCCTTATTTACCGTTGGGTATACTGCCGGTTCTGTTGACAGTTATATATCGCCAAACTACCAGCGAATAATTCACTACAATTCGACTGCAAATAGCTTAGTACTTGATTATATTCCTGATTAAGCTTAGCTACATATTGCACTTATGTAATCCCGTGCTCGCACGGGATTTTTATTTCCGCTAAAGCCTACTTATTTTATTCTGTATTTTACAAAAATAATCAAGATAAAAGCTGACAACTTAACAATTCAGCTTTTTTAACCGGTTACTCACCGTTTTTAAACGTGCTGCGTCTTGTAGCTTGGTCGAGTGCAACATAGAATAAATTCATTAGCTTTGTCTATACGATATTAACAAAATCATTTAATTGTCTAACATTTAATAAAGGTCATTTATGAAAAAGCGCTTACTCGCCCCACTTGCTATTGCTATCACATTAGCCGGTTGTCAGTCGTACGACGATAACAAGAATCAAATCAAAGAAAGTCAGCAAATAATTAAAAAAGCTGAACATATAAATCCATTGTTCAGTGCATTTACTACGCCACACGGCATTCCCCCTTTTGATCAAATTAAAAAAAGTGATTACTTACCCGCATTTGAGCAAGCCATTAGTGAAAATAAAATAGAAATTTCCACTATCGCCAATGCTACTAACACAGCAACATTTGCAAATACCATTGAAGCGATGGAAAAGTCAGGTGATTTTCTTAACCGCGTCAGTAATGTATTTTACGGTTTAACCGGTTCAATGTCTGACGAAGAAATGCGCAATATTGCCAAAGCAGTATCACCACAATTATCAGCGTTAAATGACGATATTAATCTTAATGCAAAATTATTTGCTCGGGTAAAAACGGTTTATGACAAAAAAGATCAACTGAATTTACAAGTAAACGAATTAACCTTACTTGAGAAAACCTACAAAGGTTTTGTCCGTGGTGGTGCTAATTTATCAGACGCTGACAAAGTAAAATTACGCCAATTTAATACGCAATTGAGTGAATTAAGCTTAAGATTTGGCGAAAATTTATTACACGAAACGAACAGTTTTGAAATGGTTATTGATAACAAGGCTGATTTAAACGGTTTACCTGACGATATTATTGCCGCCGCCGCTGTTACGGCAAGCGACAGAGGCCATGAGGGTAAATGGGTATTCACCACTCATCGTCCTAGCAAAAATCCCTTTTTAACCTATGCAACTAACCGTAAATTACGGGAAACCTTATATAAAGGTTACACCATGCGCGGTAACAATGACGATGAGTTTGATAACAAGAGTATTGCTGCAGAAACAGCCAGCTTACGTTACCAAAAAGCACAGTTATTAGGTTATAAAACTCACGCACATTTTGTCCTTGAAAATGCGACGGCTAAAACACCTGAAAACGTATTTGGTTTATTAAATAAAGTATGGCCAGCCGCTTTAGCAAGAGCAAAAGAAGAGTCAGCTGATATGCAAAAGCTGGCTAACTCACAAGGCTCTAAAATTGAAATAGAAGCCTGGGATTGGTGGTACTACGCTGAGAAAATTCGTAAAGCTCGCTACGATATAGATGCAGCAGAAACTAAGCCTTATTTTTCACTTGAAGGGACTTTACAAGGTATTTTCTTCACTGCTGAAAAATTATGGGGCGTAACCTTTAAAGAACGCAACGACTTACCTAAATACCATGAAGATGTACGCACCTTTGAAGTCTTTGATAAAGACGGCAGCTATGTTGGTATTTATATGACTGACCATTACGTGCGCGAAAGTAAACGTGGTGGTGCTTGGATGAGCAGCTTCCGTAAACAACATCGTATGTATGGTGAAGAAGTTACCCCTATTATCTACAACGTATTAAATTATCCACGCCCGGTCGGTGATACGCCAACATTATTAACTTTTGATCAAGCATCGACCTTATTTCATGAATTCGGTCATGCAATTCAGGGCTTGTTGTCTAACGGTTATTACCGTTCACAAACTGGTACTGCTTTACCACGTGACTATGTTGAATATCCTTCACAAGTCATGGAAAATTGGATGACTGAGCCAGAAGTATTAGCAAACTTTGCTAAGCACTATAAAACAGGTGAAGTTATTCCAATGGCATTAGTTGATAAAATTCAAGCTTCAGGTAAATTTAATCAAGGTTTTGGTACCACTGAATACCTTGGTGCGGCTTTACTTGACATGAGCTGGCATTCTTTAGAAACAGCAGAGCTGCAAGATGCTGCCGTATTTGAGCAAAAGGTCTTATCTGAAATTGGCTTAATCAAAGAGATATCACCTCGTTATAGAACAGGTTACTTTTCTCATATATTCTCTGGCGGTTATTCATCAGGTTATTACGGCTACATTTGGTCAAATATCTATGATGCAGATACTTGGTTAGCGTTTAAAGAAAATGGCATATTCGATGAGAAAACTGCAGATTTATACCGTAAGCATATCTTAGAGCCCGGTGGTAGTGAAGATCCCACCATAATGTACCGTCGCTTTAGAGGTCAAGACCCTAAAGTTCAACCTTTGCTTGACCGTCGTGGTTTAACAACAACTAAATAACGTTAACCCTAATATTATTAATATTCGTTATTTAAGACTCCATCATGCTGGTACTAGATTTATATGAGTCTCAGCATGATGATTTATAACTGAAAATGATATTAACTGAGATAGCGCTTTATAGTTGCTAAAAAAAACTAAGTGCTTTTATTCCCATCCTGATATCATTCTCACTACTGTTGTCTTTAACGGGATAACGTCCAGTTTTAAAAATTTTTAATAAAAGTTTATTTGTATTGTTTATAACCTAATAATGTAATAATAATATTCTTTCAACGCCATATAGCTCACTAAAGTTAACCCCCCATTATGAAGTTAAAATCTGCTGTATTACTCATATTGAAAGGTTTTGTAAAAATGAGTATTATTTTCAATAACCGTAAAATAAAGCCTTCGCTGTTTTTATTTTTGCTGATACTTTTTCCTTCCTGCGTTTCATTCGCTGCAGTGCAATCAACTCGGTTTGAGCGTCTATCTATTGAAGATGGCCTACCACAAAGTGATGTAAATCAAATACTACAAGATAGACAAGGCTTCATATGGGCAGGGACTTCCAACGGGTTAGCACGTTATGACGGCTATACGTTTAAAGTATTTAAGCATAGTGGTAAAAATAAGAACTCACTAACAGGCAATGTGATTCGAACTATATTTGAAGATAAAAATGCGAACCTATGGATAGGTACAGAATTTGGACTTAACCACTTTAATCCGAGAACTGAACAGTTTAGACACTTTCGTCACAATGCTAATAATCCAAATAGCTTAAGCCATGATGTTGTCAATGCAATAACTCAAGACCGCTTAGGCAATATCTGGATAGGTACTCGGGGCGGACTTAATCGTTTTGATCCAAAAACAGGGCAATTTACTCATTATAAATATAATATAAATAATCCAAAGAGTTTAAGCCATAATAATGTCTGGGCAATATTAGAGGATAATAACGGCGAAATTTGGGTTGGCACTCATGCTGGTCTTAGTCGTTTTAATGCAAAAACCGAGCAATTTACTCATTACTTTCACAATGCTAACGACCCCAATAGCATAACTCAAGGAACAGTTTGGTCAATAATTACCGATAGGCAAGATAATCTTTGGATGATTACTGAAGACGGCTTAAATCGATTTAGTCTGCAAACTGAGCAATTTACTCATTACCGCCATGAGGCTAATAATGCTAATAGTTTAAGTGATGGCGTAGTTTTAACGTTAGCAGCTGATAAAAACGGCAACCTTTGGATTGGGACAAGTTTAGGATTAAATAGACTGAACCTTGAAACTGAGGCTTTCACCTATTACCGTCATGAAGAGGCTAATATAAATAGCCTAGGCTCTGGTAATGTTATGGCTATTTTAGAGGACAGAGAAGGCAATATTTGGTCAGGGACTAACAAAGCGGGTCTTAGCCGCTTCAATCCAAAAATAGAGCAGTTTGGTCATTACCGTCGAGATGCATTTACCCCCGGGAGCTTAAGTAGTAATTGGGTTGCTGCGATCGTTGAAGACCAGCAAGGCGATCTTTGGGTGGGGGTTGATTCAGAAGGTATTAATCGCTTTAATAAAAAAACTCAGCAGTTTGAGCATTATAGTATAAATAAAACTAACCTAGAAAATATAAGTAATAACTGGGTTAACGCAATAACTAAAGATCACCAAGGCAATATTTGGTTTAGCACTAGGAGTGCATTAAATAAATTTACCCTCAAAACAGAAGTATTCAGTACTTATCGGCATAACTTGGATGATTCAGACAGTTTAGGTAGCAGAGGTATCCAAGCGATAACTGAAGACAGCCAAAATAACCTTTGGGTAGGTACTGCTAATGGCCTAGATTATTTTCTCCCTAAAACTGCAAAATTCAGGACCTATCAGCATAGTGAAGTTAATTTAAACAGTTTGAGCCATAACCATGTTTTAGCAATAACTGAAGATAACCAAAAAAATCTTTGGGTGGCTACTGTTGAGGGCCTTAATTATTTCAATCCTAAGACTGAAGTATTTATTCATTATCGTCATGATATGACTCAACCAAACAGTTTAAGTCATAATTATATTAGCTCAATAGCTTTAGATGACGAGGGTAACCTTTGGGTAGGCACCATGAATGGCTTAAACCTTATGGATATGAAGTCGGGGGAGTTTGTACGTTTTACCGAAGAGGATGGATTACCTGATAGCACCATTTATGCAATAGAGATTGATGATCAAGGTTATTTATGGATAAGTACCAATCAAGGCTTATCTCAATTTAACCCCAAGTCTAAAACGTTTAAAAATTATGATGTTGGCGATGGCTTACAAAGTAATGAATTTAATGCTGGCGCTTCTTATAAGAGTGACAGTGGCGAATTGTTTTTTGGCGGTATTAATGGTTTTAATCGATTTTTTCCTAATAAGCTAATTCAGGATAACAATAAACCTGTGGTCGTTTTCACCGAAATGCTATTGTTGAATCAATCAGTCGCTATCGATGCCAATAAAGAACACGATAAAAATAAGGCAAAACCTGAAGATGGTACATTTTTTTTGGAGAAAGGGATCCATGCAACATCAGCGATCACTTTAAGCCACAAAGAAAATTTAGTGGCGTTTGAGTTTAGTGCTTTACATTTTTCTGCCCCGAAAAAAAATCAATATGCATACAAGCTTGAAGGTTTTGATGACCATTGGATAATGACCGATTATAAAAATCGCCGAGCAACATACACAAATCTATCTGATGGTGAATACTTACTAAGAGTAAAAGCAAGCAACCCTGATGGTATTTGGAATGAAGAAGGTGTTTCACTTAAAATAACCGTGCTACCACCGTTCTGGAACTCTTGGTGGGCATATACCTTATATTTCATCTCATCTTTGCTCATATTAGTCTTTTTCATTAAGGCTCATCAAAAAAAAGCAATTTTTGAACGTGACCTTATTAAGCAATTAGAGCATCAAGTTTCCACACAAACGGCTTCAATCAAACAAGAATCGAAAAAGGTTATTAAAGCGAATGAAGTTAAATCTCAATTCTTAGCGAATATGAGCCATGAGATAAGAACACCTTTAACCTCTATTATTGGCCAAACTGAAGCGATATTACATGGTGATATTGATAACAGTACTGATAGTATAAAAGTCATCTATAATAATAGCTTACATTTACTGAGCTTGTTGAATGATACCCTAGATTTAAGTAAAATAGAGGCAAATAAATTTGAATTAGAAATAACGGCCTTAGATCTCATACAAATACTTGTCGACATTAAAAATATTTTCTCAGAACAAGCTAAATCTAAGGGCTTAAATTTCACCATACACCATACTTTGCCCTCCCCTTTTATGATCAATATTGATGGCTTTCGTTTAAAGCAAATTCTTATTAACCTTTGTTCAAATGCCATTAAGTTCACTGAAAAAGGGGATGTTGCTATTGAAATATACGCGCAGCATTATAATCATATCAACGAATTAACCTTCAAAATACGTGATACAGGCATAGGTATCAGTGATGAACAATTAATAAGAGTGTTTGACGCCTTTACACAAGCAGATACCAGCATTAGTCGGCGCTTTGGTGGCTCAGGTTTAGGGTTAAATTTATCTGAAAAATTAGCTGACTTCATGGGGGGAATAATCGATGTTGAAAGTGAGATAGGTCAAGGCAGTATTTTTACCTTGATATTACCCTTTACTCCCACCAGTTCAACTGAGATTGTAAAAGAATTCGAAGTAACAAAGAAGACCTTCAGTGGCGCTATTTTATTGGCTGAAGACCATGATGATAATAGGCATTTAATGAGCAGGCTACTGACCGGACTAGGTTTTGAGGTTTATACTGCGACAAACGGCTACGAAGTAATAGCGTCTTACTTTAAAAATAAACCTGATTTAATCTTACTTGATATTCAGATGCCAAAAATGGATGGTATAGAAGCGATAAAAATTCTAAGAGCTAGAGCTTGTGAAGTGCCGATTATTGCATTAACGGCAAATACCTTAGCCAAAGATCTAGAACAATATTTAGCGCTAGGATTTAATGGATTTCAAGCTAAGCCTTTTGAGCGACAAACCTTTATCAATACCATCGCTAAGTATTTTGAACAGCCTATCAAAATTAGCCACGAAGACAGTAGCTCGCTAACTAATAGCAGCATTGATATATCTGATTTGGTTGCTAAATTTGAAGTGGGTTTAATTGCAGAACATAAAAACTTCATATTGTTGAATCAAACGAATGATAATGATGCACTTGCTAAGCAAGCACATAAACTAGCTGGAGCCGCACAAATGTTTGGTTATAACAACATAACACGAGTCGCAATGAGCTTAGAGTCCAATATTAAGAGAAAAAATTATGCCGCTATTAAATCTAGCACCCATGAGCTTATTGCGGCGTTATTAACGGTTATTAACAAAAGCGACTGATAACGTTTCTCATCATTTTATTGTTAGCACATTTGAAGCATATTAATTAGGCTCTTAGCACCATATCCTACTGATCGCCGTAAACGTAAAAACCCCAGTAAGTGCAAACTTACTGGGGTTTTTATTAGCTTCAACTAAAAGAAACACTTACTTCATATAAGGGTCACTTTCAAAAAAAGCAAAAACGGTATCAAAGGCAGGTTCTTGATATTGCTTCAAGCCGGTATCACGAAAATCAATATCTATTTGACTTCTTACTAGGGTTTTCTTAACAAAACTACCCGCAATAATTTCTACTTGTAGTTCTTTTATAAGTTGAATACACGCTTCTAATTTAAAGCCGATCGGTCCACCAGAAAATTTACCTTTTAAAGCGCGACCACGGATAACAACTTTATCAACGTGATAGTCTTCCATCAATTTAGCAAAGGTAAATTGGAAGTGTTGTACTGCTTCGGAATCACCTGCATCTACTAAAGATATTTTTTGCACGCGCGTTTGCGGAATATCATACAAACCGTTTTCACGTGACATAATACAAATAATTGCATCATTACCTTTTAATTCAACACCACATATTCTCATAAAGTTATACCAATTCAATTAATTTCGATTTTCGCGGTCGCATTATATACCTAAATAGTAGATACCGAAACGAATTAATGACATTTGTCATTTTAAGTCATGACAAAGTGCTCTAATACTAAAACTAGATACTTGAAATACTTGTTTTCGCCAAGGGGGAATAAACAAAATTCTTCTTTAACTTAAAACAAAATATAAGCGAGAATACGATGAAAACTACATTATTTAAATTAGCAATTACCGTTTCATTAATGTTAAGTACTCAGGCGCAAGCTGATCAGCAAACCATTACAGCTATTGAAAATGCGTCAATGGAATTAAACTTAACAGAATTAGTAAATATTAAAGAATCCAGCAACGGTTACGACCGAGCTTTAGCGAATTATCGTCTTGGGTTCAATTACAGTTTTCTTCAACAGCAAGACAAAGGCACTGCTGCGTTAAACCGAGCAACAGAACAATTAACTGAACTGGTTAAAATTAATAATCAAGACAATGAAAGTTGGGCGCTACTAGCGCAGGTTTACGGATTACGTATTGCATATCAACCGATGAGCGGGATTGAATTAGGTCCTAAAGCAATAAACGCATTGACAACAGCCCAAAAAATTTCACCTAACAATCCACGTGTATTACTCTTTACAGGTGTAAGTAAATATAATACACCTGCCATGTTTGGTGGAAGTAAACATCAAGCATTAATAGAGTTATCTAATGCCATTGAACAATACAATAACGATCAATATTCTGAGTATCATTGGGGATTTGCAGAAGCATATACATGGCGCGGATTAACGCAATTGGAACTAGGTAATAAAGAGGCCGCATTGGCCGATTGGGCAAAAGCAGTAGAGGTATCCCCTAATTACAGTTGGGCAAAAAATCTACTTCAGAAGAATACTTAAATATCTATTAAAATCTTAAGCTGCTGATATTAAAATAATATAATTAATTACAGATTCAGCAGCACCTCATTAAATATGATATAAATAGCGCGTTTTAGTTAACTAATATCATACGAAGTTTTGGACATTGAAATGAATATCAATAATAGCACTTTTGTAGCACCGAGCTTAACCGAAAACCAAATTGTACTGTGGACATGGCTTCCGCTGTTTTTTTCGCTATTTTATTTTTTTCCTCTATTTGCCAACTGGCAAAATTTCGATGTTATACAAATATCTGGTTCGCTCATCGTTTATAGTTGTTTTATTTATTTTTATATTACTGGTCAAAGTAATGATGAACGAATGGCTATTCGTCCTATTTTTGCTATTTTACTTTTAAGTTTTCTCGGTACATATTTTACCCCCGGCACATTTACCTTATTTGCCTTTGCAAGTTATTTTATTGGTTATTATTACCCTGCCCCAAAAAGTATAATAGGTTTAGGGATCACGATTGGTCTCATTTTTATTACTGCGGCAGTCTTTGATCTCGTCAACTTTTTTTTCATAACTCCTGCACTTTTTTGTAGTATTCCAAACTTTTTATTTGGTTTAGCTGAGCGTCGTAGCCGCAAGCAAAAATTGTCAGAACAACGCAGTCAACAGCAAATAGAGCAATTAGCAACGGTTGCTGAACGCGAAAGAATTGCACGAGACTTACATGATTTACTCGGCCACACACTCTCTTCAATCGCACTAAAAGCAGAGCTTGCCGAGAAGCTAGCTAAAGCAGGACAAATAAAAAAATCAATTGATGAAATATCACATGTTGCAAAAATTACGCGTGAAACATTAAGTGAAGTTAGACAAGCCGTTTCAGGTTATAAAGCTAAAGATCCACAAGCTGAAATCAATAAAGCATTTGCTCGTTTAATTGATAGAAATTTCACGGTAACACAGCAAGTGTTATTACAAAAATTAACAGCAAAAGCAGAAAGTTCGTTATTACTTATTATTAGGGAAGCAATAACGAACATTCTTCGTCACAGTAACGGTGATAACGTTATCGCTAAAACTCAACAAACTGAAGATTCGTTATGTCTCACAATATGCGACAACGGTTCTCATTACCAAGACGAAAATAGAGAACCTAAGTTCAGTAACGGGCTGATAGGAATAGTAGAGCGCGTTAAGGAACTCAATGGACAGTTCACCATAAATACAAAACAAGGGTTTGAGTTAAAAATTAGTTTACCATCAGAGGCTTTCATCAATGAAAAATGAAGTATTAAATAAAAAGATCAAAGTAATTATCGCTGAAGATCAAGCACTCATAAGAGGAGCATTAACAGCCTTACTTAATTTAGAGGCAGATATTGAAATTGTTGGCGAAGCTGAAAATGGCGTTGAAGCAGTGAAACTTATTAATAAAAACAGTACCGATATTTTACTAACTGATATTGAAATGCCTTTAATGAGTGGCTTAGAGTTAGCGCAAATCACAGCAAAAAATCACCCCTATATTAAAACAGTTGTCATCACTACGTTTGGTCGTGCTGGATATATTAAGCGCGCTTTGACTATTGGCGTTAAAGGTTTCTTACTTAAAGATACTCCGTCTGATGAGTTGGCAGCGGCTCTGAGAAAAGTAATGCAAGGGAAAAAAGTAATAGACCCTGAATTAGCAATTGCTGCCCTAGATGATGTCGACCCATTATCAGACAAAGAGCGTAAAGCTTTGAAATTAGCAAGTGAAGGTAAAACAACAAACGATATTGCTCAATTGTTATTTCTATCAGAAGGAACTATTCGAAATTATTTGTCGGAATGTATTTCTAAACTCAACGCGACTAATCGTATTGATGCTGCCAGAATAGCGCAACAAAAAGGCTGGCTCTGAGCTAATAATCGACAAAACTATTTAGTGCCTTTTAGCTCAACATTATGTTTTTTAGTATAATCAAGATAGTCTTCTAATGCTTGTGGATTACCTCGGTTCTTCTGGCATACACTTTTTTGATATTGATAACTAAACATATCAAACCATTGATCTAATAATTTTGCGTTTACTGGCTCTTCTGCCATTGCTAACATTCTTGCGGCAACTTCTGCGGTAGCAAACTGATAGTTTTCTTCGGCAATGCGTATTTGATAGCGAGAGGTATTAGCCGCTTCGTCAAGTAAATGTGGGTCAAAAGCAGCAATGGGAAATTGGTTCAAGTAAGGACTTTTACGAAACATTTTTTTCGCTTCACGCCAGCAACCATCCAACATAACAAAGAGTGGTCTTTTACCTGAAGGTATGGTCATTTCATTACAAAAAACCTCACGTTCAGCCTGTGCATATTGTTGTGGAAAAACAACATAAGGTTGCCATTGCTCGTCGTTTAAAATGGCTAACATTTCTTTATTTTCTTTAGTTCTTGACCAAAGAAATGCAAAGGTATCTGGCACGACATCAGCAATTAACTTGCCTGTATTACTCGGTTTTAGTACTTCGGTATCATACATCAATAATAAAAAACCGGCATTACTGGTAGATTTTGGCGAATATGAACAAATACAATGAGGTTTTGCTAGACGACATAAGTCACAACGTAAAACGCGTTGTCCACGAGACTTGTAAGTCGTCGTGCTCAGACTCATACGATAATGATGAAGTTTATGTACAGCGTGCATAAGTGTAATTAAGACCAATTAAAACATAAAAAAATAGCGGCAATTAGAGCCGCTACTTTAGTGATTTTTAGTTTGATGTGCAATGCTTAAAACTGCGGTTTACTGAATAAGTTAACTTACTCAAACCCATTGGGGTTTTGTGACTGCCAGCGCCAAGTATCAGCAATCATAGTATTTAAATTGCGTGTTGCTTGCCAGCCTAATAGGCTGTTTGCTAATGATGCATCAGCGTAAACAGTGCCAATATCACCCGCGCGGCGCGGCACCACTTTATAGGCGATATTTTGACCACTAATTTGCTCAAAAGTATTCACTATTTCTAATACTGAAGTGCCATTACCCGTGCCGATATTAATCGCTTTACAACCTTGTATTTTCGTTAAACTTTCTAACGCTTTAACATGACCAATCGCTAAATCTACCACATGAATGTAATCGCGAACACCTGTGCCATCTGGCGTGTCGTAATTATCTCCAAATACTTGTAGTTGAGGTAAACGCCCTACTGCCACTTGAGCAACATAGGGTAATAAGTTATTAGGAATACCGTTAGGGTTTTCACCAATAGTCCCCGATTCATGTGCGCCAATCGGGTTAAAATAACGTAAGCAGGCGATTGACCATTCACTATCACTTTTTGCTAAATCAAACAGTACATGCTCAACCATTAACTTAGTTTGACCATAAGGGTTAGTCGCAGAGGTTGGCATAGTCTCATCTAATGGTGATGGGTTATTCTCACCATAAACCGTCGCTGAAGAACTAAAAACTAAATTTTTAACACCATGTTTAGCCATAACTTGAAATAAAGTAACAGAGCCTGAAACATTATTTTGATAGTAACTCAGTGGTATTTCGTTGGACTCACCAACCGCTTTTAAGCCAGCAAAATGCACAACAGCTTCAATATCATGTTCTTTGAAAACAGCATCAAGCGCAGCTTCATCACAAATATCAGCTTTAATGAAAGTGACTGTTTTGCCGGTAATTGCTTTTACGCGATTAAGGACTAAGGTAGATGAATTTGATAAGTTATCAACGATGATAATATCTTTATCTAATTTAAGTAACTCTACCACGGTATGACTACCGATATATCCAGTACCACCGGTGATTAATAAACTCATTTTTAGTCCTTTTTTAAATAGATTCGTAATCTTAAAGCCGCCATATTGATACTGAAATTCATTCAGGATGACGATGGGAAAGTGATACTTTATTTAATCACTATATTATGAGGGATATTCTGACACTGTCGCGATAAACTTACTAAGGATTTTTTGAATAATTAATATCTCTACCGTGTCTGCTCGACTGTTAACCTTAGCCTTAATGCTTAATATTATCAGACTAAATTCTACGAAAAAATATTATCAGTGATTTAATACACCCCAAATAAGCATAGTGACCGTTATGTTCTACTATCCAGCAATATAAAGTACAGACAAGACTTCGCCACTACTTTATTAGTTTGGGTGAATTAACATCATCCTTCTGCTAGCTCTCTTGCACAAAGGAACGCTTTTATTTCATCACGAGAACCCAAAATATGCTGTTTTAACAAAGCAACAGACTTTTCAATATTACCTGCTTTACATAAAGCGAGTAATTCATTGTGTTCAGATTCTGCTTTTGAAATACCCCCTGCCCATAATAAATGCATGCGAATATAACGGTCTGCATTTTTATTCAAGGTATTTACTAAGTCTTGTGTTTGCGGACGATTTGCCCCTGAGTATAAGCAATTATGGTAATCAGAATTTAATTCACTCCAGGTATTAGCAGCATTCTCTTTACCAAGCGCTTTGTCTAATTTCCCAAGAAGTTCTGTCGCTTCGTCAAGTTTTTCAACCGTAAGACGAGGGATTGATGACGCCAACAAATCAGCTTCCAACATAGCCCGTAGTTCAAATAACTCATCAACTTGACTAGCATTTAGCTCGGTAGCTGTAGCGCCTTTATGCGGTTCAAAAGCAACTAAACCTTCAGCTTCTAATTGTAGTAACGCTTCACGTACCGGAATTCGACTAACATTTAACTCTTCGGCTAATGCCGCTTGCCGTAAAGGTTGCCCTGCTTGAATTTCGCCACTGAGGATCTTCTCTCTAAGGGTTTCAACAACTAACTGAGTTCGGGTTTTATAAACAATGGTCATAAAGTACTTCTCTTACAAGTGTGGTGACATTATAAGGGTTTATTAACTAAAAAAAAGCGACTAACAAATATTAGCCGCTTATTGTTGTTATCCATGAAAGTTATAACTTCAAAACCTACTGACTTAATAATGTAGTTAGTGACTCATCGGTCATATTTTAATAACCAATGGTAAATGGAGGCGTTTATTAGCATTCCCAACAGTGATTGCAATTATTTAATTAGCGCTAAGAAAAGTAGCAATGGCTGAAATCACTCATTTTAAAAGCCCTTTACTTGTCTTTGAGAAGACCTCAGCTAGCACTATTAAGTGTCAATTTACCCATAACCTTTTTAATTATCTATAAAATAAAGACTATCCAAATAGTTAAGAATTCTTTAAGTAACACTATACAATATTAAATAATAAGATAACTAATAACACATTATCAACATAACCATAATAACAAGTAAAATAAAAATCAACTTATGCTAGAACAAACAAAGACCACTTAACTATACATAATTAACTAGCAAATAATTAACTAGCAAATAATGATTTAGCTATTGTTAAATAAATCGTTACCTTAAGCTGAGTTATCGATTAGTTAGTTTGATTAATTAAATTAATAAGTCAGTTATCACAGCTGACAATTGATTATATAAAACATTTCTCATTGACGTTTTTCGCCATAACACACCAATTTCTCGATAATAATCTTGGTCTAATGGTGCTATGGTTAACCCCTCATTTTCCCCAATATTTTTCTTTACCGCCATTTCAGGCAAAAAAGTAAAACCTTGATGAAAAGCGGTCATCTGTACTAATGTTGATAAGCTTGACGCAGAAAAAGAATGAATACGCGATTTATCAGCAAGTTTACATGCTGACAAGGCATGTTCAGTAAGGCAATGCTCTGATGATAATAGGAAAATACTCTGTTCCGGTAAATGTTTATAACTGTCTGTTTGTTGAAATGTCTCTACTAGCCTTTTATTACCTGCCATAAAAAACCTGTCTTTACCTACTAATCGACAATGAAAATTATTTACTCCTATTGGCAACGCTAGAATCAACACATCTATTTCACCATTATTAAGCATATTCATTAAGTTTTCAGTGGTATCTTCACGTAAAAACAAGGCTAAATCAGGAAGTTTACTTTGGCAGGCGCGCACAAAATCAGTTAAGAGAAATGGCGCAATCGTTGGAATACAACCAATACTTACGGTGCCGGTATACTCACTACCTTGTTGTTTTGCAAAGCTGACTAATTCGTTGGCCGAGACTAGTAACTGTCGGGATTTCTCAACAACTTCAATGCCCTGAGTCGTAAATAAAAAAGATTTGTTGTCACGTTCAATTAATTGACAATTTAGCTGTTCTTCTAATTTTAGAATAGCGCTGCTTAAGGTTGACTGACTAACAAAGCATGCACTAGCTGCTCGATGAAAATTTTGTTCTTGGTAAAGCGCAATTAAATAGCGTAAATGTTTAAGATTCGGTAAAAACATAAGGCAAAGTCCAAAGGGTAATGACGATTAATTTATCACATCACAATTAAATAAAACGATTATGATTTAACAAACACCGAATAAGGACCCGAGGACAAAAGTATAAATTTATTGTTAACTTGTCATTTTAATCAATAAACCGAGTATAAAGTTGATGAATATTAATTCAATCCATCGATTTCTTTAATTTTTTCTAAAGATACGGTAAAGTTAGAGGATTAATTTACACCATCATATAGGAAGCAACATGTCACAAGCATCAGCACGTCATTTATTAGTAGATACAGAAGAGCAATGTTTAACGCTTAAAGCACAAATCGAAGATGGAGCAGATTTTGCGGTTGTAGCGCAGGAGCACTCAAACTGTCCTTCAAAAATGCAAGGTGGAGATTTAGGATCATTTGGCCGTGGTCAAATGGTACCAGAATTTGATGAAGTGGTTTTCACTGCTGATTTAAACACAGTTCAAGGACCAGTAAAAACGCAATTTGGTTATCATTTATTAGAAGTAACGGCTCGCTCTTAATAGTCAGCTTGCTTAAAAATCGATAAAGGAAAGGTTATCAATGGCAAAAATTATAATATTGATGTTTCTTTTATCGATTTCAAATCACTGCCAAGCTAATTCTATTGCAATTGACGCGGTAAAAGCAGATGAAAAAATAATTCATTACCTTGCTGATAAATCTATCACTAACTTTCAAATAACTTACCAGCAACTCGAGCTTGGTGATATTTGTGGATTTGTTGGTTGCCAATGGCGAAAACTCGTTTCTGTCGTCGTAACGTCTAGAAGTGCTAATGCACCATCAACAACCATTGTCGCGCTTGTTGAAGGCATAGTACCTAACAACCAAGAACAACCTAAGGTTACCTTTGTAACGTTAAACAATAGCCTACCCAACACGCTAACCTTTATTAATTAACGAACGCGTTAATACCTTATTAATTTGTTAGATACTTTCATTATTTTCTCGAATCTTTATTTATTTTTCCTTATATAAATCATTGCCTATTTCACAAATATCACTTCGCATAAATTTTTTTAAACAATAATTTATTGATAGAGTTGTTAATTAAATATTAATAATAGATCAATTTGTTGCTAAAGATGTTAAATCAATGTTACGGTTGATTTGTCAGCAAAGACTGGCTAAAAAATCCTCAAGGCCATTGGAGGACAAATTAATCAAAGGAATGAGGGAGGAAAATAAAAATATCACTTGGCTTTTAATGCAAGTATAAATTAAGTAAAATTAGGAACACTTAATGCAAAATAATAATAAGATTTCTCAACTTTCATTCCTTATTGGCGCAGCACTTACCGCTGCAACAATGAACGCAACAGCTGTTGAAATGAGCGCCAGTTCACTGCAACAAGAAACAAACACCGGAACACCGGTTATGGCACCAGCAAGCCCAAGTCCAGTGCTTGGAAATTACCCGCTGGTAATCAAAAACCCTGCAGAACAAGCCTTTCAAAACATCATTTCAAATCAAAGCTCATACGGCTCAGTTGGTAATGAAAAATTTAAAGTTCGACGCCAATGGACTGATGAATTAGGTAAAAGCCATACTCACTTTGATCAAACGATTAACGGTATTAAAGTTTATGGTACAAGTATGATTATGCATACTAATTCGCCAATAAATACTTTTAACGCAAGTAATAGTGCAAGTAGCGTTTATAAAGTTACGGGTAAATTAGCCACTAATTCATTACCTTCGTTTTCAGTAATGAACAACGCTAGTGCATTAAGCAATGACTCTGCACAAGCACTGGTTGCTGCTGAAAGTGTTGGAGACGTGTTAAATATTCCAGAGCTTGCTTACGTGTACCTACCACTTTCAGAAGAAACTAAACTCGCTTATAGACTAGAAGTATCATGGGATAATGGCGGTGAAGACTTTGGTCGTGATTTTATATACTTTGATGTGAATACTTCTGAAATCTTAGCGAGAGAGCCACAAGTACATTCTGCTAAAAATTGGCGGACATACACGCTTAATGGCGGTTCGGCAAACTCGGCTCCAGGTACTTTGTTATGTACTAACACACAAAGTTGTGGCAGTAACGCCGCAGCACAACGTGTACATGATGGCGCGTCAAAAGTGTATGACTATTATCAAAGTAAATTTGGTCGCGACAGCCTTGATAACAATGGAATGACACTCGTATCTAGTGTTGATTTAGGCGTAGTTAACGCTTATTGGACGGGCTCACAAATGATGTATGGTCAAGCATCTGGTGGCATGAACGACTTTACCAGTGACTTTGATATCATAGGTCATGAATTAACACACGGTGTCACAGATAAAACGGCAAACCTAATTTATGCCAATGCATCAGGCGCCTTAAACGAAGCTTGGTCAGATATTCTTGGTATCTCAGCCGAAGCTTACCGTAATGGCACAACAAGTTCTTCATGGTTATTGGGAGATGGTTTATATAACACTCAAGGTCAGGCCTTACGTTACATGGATAATCCAACTCAAGATAATTACTCAAAAGATTGGTACCCAGAGCGCATTCCTTTTGTAAGTAACCCAAGTAATAGTAATGACCAAGGTGGTGTTCACGGTAACTCAGGTATTGCTAATTTAGCTTATGTTTTGTTGGTAGACGGTGGTACTCATCCGCGCAACAAATCAACGGCACAAGTACCCAGTATAGGTATGGCAAAGGCCGAAAAGATTTTCTATCGTGCACTTGTTACCTACATGAATCAAAATACTAATTTTGCGGGTGCAAGAGCGGCAACAGCTCAAGCCGCACAAGATTTATATGGTGCTACCGAAAAAACAGCAGTAGAAACGGCTTGGTGTGCTGTAGGTGTTGGTGCTTGTCCGACAACAGGAACACCTCCAACGGGTAATGTATTAACCAATGGTGTTGCTGCCACGAACCTAAGTGCGTCAACAAATGCAGACGTTGTTTACACGATGGAAGTTCCATCGGGCGCAACAGATATCAGCTTTTTAACAACGGGTGGTTCTGGTGATGCTGATATGTATGTTAAGTTTGGTTCAGCACCTACCGATTCAAGCTATGACTGTCGTCCTTATAAAGGCGGAAATGTAGAGTCTTGTGCAGGTACATCAACGGGTGGAACATATTATGTTCGAGTCAAAGCCTATTCAGCATTTTCGGGAGTTAGCTTAACAGGTAGTTTTACAGAAGCTGCTACAGGAAATCCTGCGCTTAATGGTTCAGAGTCGAATGTTGCTGTATCAAAAGGACAGTGGAAGCGCTTTACTCAAGTTTTACCTGCAGGTTATGCCGATCTGACTATTAGCCTTTCAGGGGGGTCAGGTGATGCTGACTTATATATTCGCCGAGGAGCACAATCAACAGCTTCTGCCTATGATTGTCGACCTTATAAAAATGGTAACAATGAAAGCTGTAGCTTTACAACCCCTGCTGCAGGTACATGGTATATAGATATATTTGGCTATAGTACAGCTTCAGGTATGACATTAACATTGCAAGCAAATCCATAAAATTATTTATAATCATTACTTTATAAATAATAAATAAGTTAAGACTAGCCGGTGCTTTTGGCTAGTCTTTTTTTATCCACTTATTTAGTTTTTTAAAACGAAGTGCTAAAAGAAGAAAAGTAATAAAAAGATAAATACTCGGTTCTATGATTTCAGACTTTACCGACCAATAAAAATGAATCCCAACAAGAACAACGGCTAAGTAAACCCAATTATGGAGCTTTTGCCAATTTTTACCCATTTTTTTTCTTAATAACGAAACTGATGTTATCGCAAGCGTTAACAAAATCAATAAGCCCGCCATACCAATAGTAATATAAGGTCGTTCAAGTATTTCACTCACAAATAGTGACCAATCAAACTGCACTTCAAACACTAGGAAATTGGTTAAATGTAGGAAAGCATAAGTAAAGCTATATAAGCCTACTAAACGGCGAACTTTTAATAATATTGATATTTTAAAACGCTTACTTAAAGGCGTTATCATTAAACTTAACAACAATAAATTAAACGCACCAATACCGGTAAAGTGAATAATGGCTTCAACTGGGTCAGCGCCTAGTTGATCAGTAAAAGCCAGATAATAAGCATTGGCTAGCGGTAAAAAAGCCGCAAGGTGGACAAAAACTTTAAACAAAATAACTTTATACTTCATAGAGATGATACGACTCAAGTTATTACTACAGATTAGTGGGGCAATAAAGCCCCTACTCACGATTTTACCCTGTCGCTATTTTTAAAAGTTTTTTCGTAAATCAAGGTTTCTATATAGATCGGCAACTTCCTCACCGTAGCCATTAAAAGGCAAAGTATCGATACGGTTACGCGCAAACAATCCGCCAGAAGTTAATCTTCGTTCACTGGCTTGACTCCACCTTGGATGGTCAACTTCAGGATTAACATTGGCATAAAAGCCGTATTCGTTAGGGGCTAAAATATTCCATGTTGACGCAGGAGGATGTTCAACAAATTTTATTGCAACAATCGACTTAATACTTTTAAAACCATATTTCCATGGCACCACTAAACGGATTGGCGCACCATTTTGTGCTGGTAATGTTTTGCCATAGAGACCGACACTCATTAGGGTAAGTGGGTTCATCGCCTCATCAATACGTAACCCTTCCACATAAGGGTAATCAATACCGCCGCCCATTCGCCTACTTGCTTGTCCGGGCATTTGCTCTGGGTCGTGTAAGGTTTCAAAAGCAACATACTTAGCTCGAGAGTTCGGCTGTGCCTTTTTTAATAGTTTTGATAATTCAAAGCCAACCCATGGGATAACCATTGACCAAGCTTCTACACATCGCAGCCGATAAATGCGCTCTTCAAGGGCAAAACTTTTCGTTAAATCATCTAAATCTAAAGTATAAGGCTTATCACACTCACCACTTATCGTGAGCTGCCAAGGTTTAATATTGAAGTTTTGCGCATTATTAACGGGATCGTTTTTACCTATACCAAATTCATAAAAATTATTATGACTGGTTACCTTAGCTTCAGGTGTCAGCACTTCAGTATTATTAGTAGCGTCAGCCGTGAACTTTAAAGGATAACGTTGAAAGGTGTTTTCTGGTTCTGATGAAAAAAAATCTAAACCTTGGGCGTTTACAGTGCTAGATATAGTTGAAGATAATAAAGTACCGGCACCGAAGAAACCCATTTGCTTAATAAGCTGCCTACGCTTTAAGTAAACACTTTCGCTGGTAACTTGATGTTCTTTTAGTGCAGATTTTCCAGGAGATTTAATTAACATATGGCTACTTCTCAGGTTATTAATTAACTAACGATAAACCAATAGACCCGAGAAATAGAGAAATACTTCATTATTTATAAAATAATATTACTGTCCTATCAATTAACGGGCAAATTGATGTAAATAATCAATCACAGCAGACGATTCATATAACCAAGTAACCTTTTGGTTTTCATCAGTGATTTTCAAACAAGGTACCGTACGTTTTCCACCTTCTTTGATTAACTCTTCACGATAATTTTCATTTTGATTAATATTACGTAATTCGATATTTAAACCATCGCGTTTTATAGAACGACGAACTTTCACACAAAAAGGACAAGCGGGTAATTGATATAAGCTCAAGTGTTGAGTGCTTGTATCTATTTCAGCTTGCAACTGAGTTGTTCTTTTTGGGCCGCTCGGTGAAAAAACAAAATTTAACAATAAGATGATACGACCAATAATCCAGCGAACAATAAACATAAATCAACTTCTCTTTATTTAAAAAAAACACTAGACTGTCTAAAAACAGCCACCCTAATTTTGCGCGAGTTTAACATATCTACTTGGTTAACACTGCTTTCATTTTGCACAAATGGCTATCTACCACATCATATCGTCAGGAATTTGATAATCGGCATAAGGATCGTCAGCTTCAATTAAATCACTTTCCACTTTATCATTTTGTACTAAAATAACACTAGCATCTAAAGTCGCTACTTTTGCTGCGGTTTCTGCTGTGACTAAATAGCTCTGTTCAGTTAACCCACAAACCGCTAATCGGCCATTAACTAAAGCTCTATGGGTAACCGCGTTAACAAATAACTTTTTAATTTTACTGTTAAAGGTGTAATTATATTCTGTTTCACCGGTAACATTTTTTATTTGATGGTGTTCGAGTATTTGTTGAATACGTAACATTTTTTCTTTGTTGGCGAGCTGTTGCTTTCTTTCTTCATTGAGCGCGGTGTCTTTCGCCAATTTTTCTTTTTGAGCTTTAGCTAAGTCTTGCTTTACTTGTTCTTGTAAACTTTCGTCTTTTGCTACGCCACTGCGTTTTTGTTTATTTGATTTACGCTGGCTTGTATTTGCTTGTCGCGCTTTTTGCTTAGTCGTTAAGCCTGCTTTTAATAGCTGATCTTGTAAAGATGCCATACAAACTCCTTAATTAGGTTTATCAATAGTAATTATTGCTATTCTATCGGGAAAAATAGCAATAAAAAAGTAGCTCGGCTTTTCTTTGTACATAAACCGATAATAATCTTCTATCATTAAATATTAACTTTATAAATAATAAGGTAATCTAGCACGTCTAAATATCCTAAATACACCACATTATGAATAGATTTAAACATATATTAATTGGTTTCTTGCTGATCTTATTTTTAGTTGTTACAAGTTTAGGTACTTGGATTTACAGCCAAATTGATAGCGCGTTACCGGTACTTGAAGGAAAGCGAACATTACTTGGCTTGAGTGATACAGCCATTGTTGAGCGCGATAGTCAGGGTATTGTCACCATAAAAGCGAAGAAACGTAACGATGTTGCAGTCGCCACAGGGTTTATACATGCCCAAGAACGTTTTTTTCAGATGGACCTACTGCGCCGTAATTCAGCAGGCGAACTCGCCAGCTTATTTGGCGAAAAAGCCTTACCACATGATAAAGAGATCCGCCGTCATCGCTTTCGTGAGCGTGCTAGAGCGATAGTTGCACAACTTCCTAAAAAAGATTTGGCCTTACTCAAAGCCTATACCCGTGGTGTGAATCAGGGCATAAATAATTTAAGCTCACCTCCCTTTGAATATCTATTACTTCAACAGGCTCCTGTTTCTTGGCAAGAAGAAGACACCATATTAACTGTATTAAGTATGTACATGGACTTGCAATATGCGGCAGGTGACCGTGAAAGAACGTTAGGAAATATAAAAAAAACCTTAGGTGAAGATGTCTTTAAATTTCTTAATCCTAAAGGCAGCATCTGGGATGCTGCCATTGATGGTAGTCAGTATCCATCAAGTAAAATGCCAACACGTGCATGGCCTTCAGCCTCATCGGAACAAGATGCTTTAGCTGCTAATGCGGTGCTAAATTTAGTAACAGATACACCTGAGCAAAAATATCAAGGTGAGGAGTTCCCTGGTTCAAACAACTGGGCGGTATCGGGGAAAATAAGTAAAACAGGAAGTGCCATTGTCGCTAACGATATGCATTTAGGAATACGCGTACCAAACACTTGGTTTCGGGCAACCTTTGAATATCAAAGCGATAACAATAAAGCCATCAAAGTAACAGGACTGACCCTCCCGGGAACACCTAATATCATTGCTGGCAGTAACGGTAATATTGCATGGGGGTTTACTAATAGTTACGGCGATTGGAGCGATATAATTATTTTAGATACCAATGTAGATAAGAGCCAATACTTGACACCTGCTGGCTATCAAGACTTTACTGAGCATAAACATGTTATTGCGGTAAAAGGTCAAGACGCACAGGAAATCATAGTCAAAGAAACAATTTGGGGGCCCGTTATAGGAGTGAACAACAGCCAACAGTTATTAGCTTATCGCTGGGTTGCACATGATGTAGAAGCCGTAAATCTGCACCAAACTCAACTCGAATTAGCCACTAGCGTTGACGAGGCATTTAACATTGCTAACCAAGCAGGTATTCCGGCACAAAATCTAGTTGTCGGAGATAAAGCGGGAAATATTGGCTGGACAATCATGGGGCCTATTCCAAAAAAATCCTCCTCGTTTGGCGAAACACCTACACATTGGGGTGACGGTATCAATCATTGGCAAGGATATTTAAAAGCGGATCTGTATCCTAAAGTTAAAAATCCGCAAAATAACCGTTTATGGACCGCAAATGCTCGTGTGGTTGGCGGTAAAATGTTAGAAAAATTAGGCAACGGCGGTTATGCACTTGGTGCAAGGGCACAACAAATCAGAGAAGGATTACTTGCAAAAGAGGTGTTTTCGGAACAAAACTTACTTGATATTGCGCTGGACGACCGCGCCATTTTTTTAAAACGCTGGCAGAAATTTTTAATTGATAAAGTACTAACACCCGACGCTATTATCAGTCATCCGCGTTGGCAAGCAGTGAAAGAAACCCTTAATACTGATAATTTATGTGCATGCACAGACTCAGTCGCTTATCGCCTTGTTAATAATTTTCGCTTGAATGTGCGTAATGATGTTTTTAGTCTACTCAACGAAAACTTAACTCACTTAGATAATGGCTACTCTTTTCACACCATTCGCCACCAAGTAGAAACACCGCTTTGGCAAATGATTAATGAACAACCAAGCAACTTTTTATGGTTGCCCGAAGATAACTGGCAAAAAGTTTTTGAGCGAGCACTCTCTACCACCTTAACGGATATGACCCAAGACCAACCATTAGCTAAAGCGACTTGGGGGCAACAGAACACCAGTAAAATACAACACCCACTTAGTAACGCTATACCCTTTATTGGTCGTTGGTTAGATATGCTGCCAATACCTCTTGCTGGCGATAGCTATATGCCTCGTGTACAAGGAAAGTCTTTTGGTGCCTCTCAACGTATGGTGGTTTCACCGGGTCATGAGGCATCAGGAATATTACATATGCCAACCAGCCAGTCTGGCCACCCGTGGAGCCCTTATTATGGTTTAGGTCATGATGATTGGGTACAAGGAAAGCCCTCACCTTTCTTACCGGGTGAGACAAAATACACACTGACATTACTGAGCTATTAAGTTAAATTTTCAACACTAAAATTACTATCTACAATATAAAAAGAGGAAAAGTATGACGATTCTTATCTGGTGTTTATTTACAGCCACTCTATTGCCTTATTTAGCTAAAGCCCCTGTTGCAATTGCTATGAGTAAACTCGATGGCTATGACAATAACCATCCGCGTGCGCAACAAGCAAAACTAACTGGCTTTGGGGCCCGAGCACTCGCGGCTCACCAAAATGCATTTGAATCACTGATTATTTTTGTCCCAGCGGTTTTGCTCGCAATAACCACGAATACAATAACCGACAGTGTAACTTTCTTAGCAATTACCCACGTTATCGCTCGAGTGGCTTACAACTTATTATATTTATTCAATATTGGACTACTGCGTTCAATTGTCTGGGGAGTAGCAACCGTGTCTTCTTTTACCATTATTTGGCAATGTTTTCCACAAAGCTAAAAATCTATTTCTATTATAGATTTTTTTAATACAAGCCTTTAGCAATAAAGGCTTGAACAATTTCTTCGCCCTCGCTACAGTAATGCTATATATCCTAGCTAATAGCTTGTTTTAGTCGCCTTCATTACTTTCCTTTACTAAAACATCAGGATTCTTTCTTTTTAACCATTTTCGAAAATAATATATAGGGTGGAAGTACTGTGAGTGAAGATTTAGATCTGAATAAAATTCGTGAGAAAATAACCAAACTTGACCAGCAATTATTAGAGTTATTTGCTCAACGCCGTTCTCTCACTCTCAGTGTTGCAAAAAGTAAAGCGCATCAGATACGCCCCGTTCGCGATCAACAACGTGAGCAAGAATTATTAATACGTTTAATTAACCAAGGTAAAGTGCTCGGTTTAGATGCTCATTACGTTACCAGCGTTTATCAAACAATTATTGAAGATTCAGTCTTAAATCAGCAAGCCTATTTACAAACATTGGCCAACCCCAATATCCAAGTGCCTACGGTTAGCGTCGCTTTTCTAGGTAATAAGGGCTCTTATAGCTATTTAGCTAGTCATCGATATTTCTCACGCCGTGCAGCAAAAATCAATGAATACGGCTGCCAAAGTTTCAAAGAAATTATGCAACAAGTCGAATCTGGTCATGTAGATTACGGTATGCTGCCCATTGAAAATACCAGTTCAGGTAGTATTAACGAAGTTTATGATGCCCTGCAACACACTAACTTGTCAATTGTTGGCGAGATAACTCAGCCGATTGAGCATTGCTTATTAACAGCAGTAAATACCCAACTCAGCAAAATAAAAACGATTTACGCGCACGGACAACCTTTTACTCAGTGTAGTAATTTTCTCGACAAACAAAAAAATATTCGCATCGAATATTGTGACAGTACCGCTGATGCTATGGCTCAAGCGTATGAGTTGCAAGACCCTACAGTCGCCGTTATTGGCAGTGAAGAAGGTGGTCATCTCTATAAGCTTCATGCTTTAGAAAAGTCGATTGCTAACCAAGCAGAAAATCATAGTCGTTTTATTTTAGTCGCTCGTAAACCTATTGATGTCGCTGAACAAATCCCTGCTAAAACAGCATTGATTTTAGCAACAGGACAAAAAGCAGGTGCCTTAGTTGACTGTCTTATTATTTTAAAAGCAAAAGGTATTAACATGTGTAAACTTGAATCTAGACCTATTCAAGGGCGACCATGGGAAGAAATGTTTTATATTGATGTTGAAGCCAATTTGAAGAGTGCTGTACTACAAGAAGCAATTAATGAAATAACCTCAATTACTAATTTCATTAAAATATTAGGCTGTTATCCTATTGAGCATATTAGTCCGACTAGTGTGCCAAGTAGCGCGATAAACACTTAGCCGTTGTCGCTTAATTTTTAAGTTAATGGCTTTGATAAAGTCTCTACGCCAGCAAAATTGACCTTACTCGACCTCGTGAAAAATACAGGTCGGTAAGGTTTTATTTTTAGTTTTAAGCGCTAATCAACAACGCTTTAAGAGCTGCACGATAACATCGAACAACCCGCCTTATTTCTCGCCCATTCAGGACGTTTCTCACTGTAATGATGATATTCAACTTGTTCATCATAAGGGTTTTCCAGAACCTTTTGTAATTCATGTAATTTACTAAAATCACCTTGCTCTGCAAGCTCAATCGCTTGTTGTGCTAAATAATTACGCAATACATATTTAGGGTTCACCTTATTCATCGCCGCTTTTCTTTGTGCTGCTGTTTTTTCGTCGTGCTGAATTCGATTAGCGTAGCTTTCTAGCCAAGAAGAAAAACGTGCTTGATGCTGTGGCGTTAACTGCTCGTCTAGATAGAAGCAATCGGCAAAATGATTGACGTTATTTGCTTTAACTTTTTCGTCGTAACTAAAATCAGCCAGTAAACGATAAAAAATAGTCATGTCTGTTTCTATATCACCCAACAAGGTTTCGAGTGCTAAAAACAATGTTGTGTCCGCTTTATGGTTTTTATCTTCAGCCGTAATACCCAGTTTATTGGACATCATTTCATGCCACTGTTGTTGATACGTTTTACTGTAATTATTTAATATCACTTCTAGTGGTTTAGATTCTTCTATCAATGGATAGATAGCGTTTGCTAATTGAAATAAGTTCCATTGTGAAATTTCACCCTGTTTGCCGAAGCTGTAACGCTTACCTTGAGCATCTGTGGTATTTGGTGTCCAAGACAAATCAAAATTATCAATCCAACCATAAGGACCATAATCAATTGTTTCACCAATTAATGACATATTGTCGGTATTCATTACGCCATGAACAAAACCAACCCGCATCCAATGCACCATCAATCGACAAGTGCGTTGGGCAATTTCATCAAACCAAGCTAAATAACCTTGTACCGAGTCACTTTCGTGGTCATTTAATAAATGCGGAAAATCTCGTTTAATCGAATAATCAACGAGCTGCTTTAACAAAGCTTTATCTTTACGGTAAGCCGGTAGCTCAATACTTCCAAAACGCATAAATGACGAAGACACTCGACAGACAACAGCGCCTAATTCAGCTTTCGCATTACCGTTATAAAACATATCTCGAACGACACTATCACCCGTTAACGATAAACTCAGTGCTCGGGTGGTAGGAATACCTAAATGAAACATCGCTTCTGAACATAAGAACTCTCGTACCGATGAACGTAATACCGCTAAGCCATCAGCTGTTCGTGAAAACGGAGTGGGTCCTGCGCCTTTTAGCTGGAGAACTTTATGGCCATCTAAAGGGGTGTTTACTTCAGCTAAGTTAATAGCGCGGCCATCACCTAATTGTCCAGCCCAATGGCCAAACTGGTGTCCACCATAACACATCGCATAAGGGGCGAATTCTTTGGGCACGACATTCCCCGTGAACAACTGTAAAAATTCATCACTTTTAAGCTGCTCTTCGCTTAACCCTAATATTGAGGCAACATCACGACTAGTCGTAACCAACTGTGGATTTGACGTTCTTTTAGGTGATACCCAAGAAAAAGCAGCGGCATGAACCTGGTGCGGAAAAATAGACTCTTCTAAATCTTCAGGTAACTGTGAAGAAAAGCTATTCTCAATATTGAAATCTAAGTAAGACAAAATAAGCGACTAATTGAAAAATAGAATTGAAAGGGAATTATTGACTGTCAGTTTCTATATTGCAATATTCATTTCAAACAAAAAGCTGATTTGGCTATACCCTTGTCAGCTTTTGCTTAATTAGTTATATATTCACTTATAAATATCATTAAAAAATAATATCTACTCAAGTAGAAGCTAGTACTAACTATTTCAAAGCTATCGTCAGTTCAGCTTTAAACGTGCTATGGCAAGATTGACAAGCCAGTATTAATTATTGATATTCAGCGACAATAACAACCATATTTTTTTCTTTGGCCGCTTGCTTAATTTTGATAGCGCCACCATGAACAACTTCGTCAAAACCTTTAAATGTAGCGACTTTTAATCCTAAGGCTTTCATCAATTTTTTCCGTTACGACATTGCTGGTTTTGGGTGATTAATAATCCCCTGTGCTGCACTTTCAACAAGGCTAAAGTCTTCTAAAATAATTCCTTGTGTGAACATCTTGGTGTCAGATAACAATGCCTGCATGACCTTTTTAAACGTTACGATACTACTTTTATCAATACCTTGTTGATAATGCTGTGCGTTCGATGAAACAGCAACAAAAAAAGCTATCACAACACTGGTAATAATGATTTTTTTTGTATTTTATACATAGTGACTCTTATTTTATCAGTGAGGTAAATGAATAAACTAAGGTTAATAAAGTGGTTAAGTTATGATGACATTAATCGTTTTAAGGTTAACCAAACAGGAAGCAATCATTAATAATCGCATAAGAATAGCCAATTTACGCCAAAAATATTAAAGCACTTTAGCTTAGTTCAGTTTAACGGTAAAATAGCAGCAAATTTTAGCGCCCTATTAGGCTTTATCTTGCAAACATTAGCCCAGCTCAATTCAGGTAAATATTCAGACATAACACATTTAACCCTCAGTGAGAATTTAACTGAATTTCCACAAAAAATTTTTTCATTAGCAAACTCTCTTGAAGTATTAGACTTAGCGAATAACAAATTAACGGCTTTGCCCTGTGAATTTTCTTCATTGAAGAAGTTAAAGATATTATTTTTAACTAATAATAACTTTAAAAGTATTCCTGAAGTTTTAGCGGCTTGCCCACAGCTAGAAATGATCAGTTTCAAAGGTAATCAATTAAGCCGAGTAGATGAAAACGTGCTGCCAACAGGAACACGTTGGTTGATATTAACCGATAATAAAATATCAGTACTACCCCATTCAATGGGCAAGCTAAGCCGTTTACAAAAATTAGCATTTGCTGGCAATCAATTACAGCAACTGCCCGATAGTATGCAGAACTGTAAAAATTTAGAATTAATACGTCTTTCGGCTAATCAATTAGTCACACTTCCCGATTGGCTCTTTCAACTACCTAAATTGGCGTGGCTAGCTTTTTCGGGTAATAAGTTAACGCGTAGTGTTCAACCAGTCATTGAACACATACCAAGTATTTCACCACAAGACTTTCAACTAAAACAAAAATTAGGTGAAGGCGCATCAGGGATAATTCATCAAGCAACATGGTTAACTAAACCTATAACCATTGATTCAGATGACGATATAGCGGTAAAGATTTTTAAAGGTGAAATAACCAGTGATGGTTACCCTATTGATGAACTAAATAATTACTTGCAAGCCGGTGAACATAAAAACTTAATCAAAGTCATTGCTAAAATCATGTCGAAAGAGCAACTTGCTTTAATCATGGAGTTAATTCCTCAGCGTTTTTATAACTTAGGTTTACCCCCTTCGTTAACAAGCTGTACTCGTGATACTTTTCCTACGTCTGCCACATTAACAACAAGTCAGATAATAAAAATAGTCCTTAGCATGGCTGACACTTTACGTCATTTACATGAAAATAAAGTCAGCCATGGTGATATCTATGCTCACAATACTATGGTCGATGAAAACGCAAATATGCTGTTTGGTGATTTTGGTGCCGCTTCTAACTTAAAGGTTTTGCCTGAAACACAACAAAAAGCAATGCAAGCGATAGAAGTAAGAGCTTTAGGCTGTTTATTAGATGATTTATTGCTTTTGTCTCTTCATCTAGAAAACACTGCGCAATACCAAGCGCTATTGATAATAAAATGCTGTTGTATGCAAGCCGATACATTTAAAAGACCCACCTTTATCGCTATCGTTGAGCAATTAAAAGTACATCTTTAACCTGGTTTTTTAATTCATATTATTAGGCATATAACCGGTGAGATCGAATAACTGGTTTTAGAAGCTCTCTTTTAAAACCAGTTATTATCTACAAACCGCTTTTTTTTAAACACCAGCGCTAAAACGATTCAAACACATTTGCTTGCCTAGCCCCTTTAACCTAAAATATCGACAAGTTACTTTTTCCTTCAAATAATAAGGTTTTTCATGGCACAACCATTACCAGATAAATTTATCATGTCGATGAACCGCGTATCAAAAGTGGTTCCACCTAAAAGAACAATACTTAAAGATATTAGTCTTTCATTTTTCCCTGGCGTTAAAATTGGTGTTTTAGGTTTAAACGGTTCAGGTAAATCAACGCTGCTTCGAATTATGGCAGGTGTTGATAAAGATTTTGAAGGTGAAGCAACGTCTTTAGCCGGTACAAAAATTGGTTACTTACCGCAAGAGCCTCAACTTGATGAAAGCCAAACAGTGCGTGAAGCTGTTGAAGAAGGGGTTGCTGAAGTTAAAAATGCTATGGCTCGTTTAGACCAAGTCTATAACGAATATGCAGAAGAAGGCGCTGATTTTGATGCCTTAGCCAAAGAACAAGGCGATTTAGAAGATATTATTAATGCGCAAGATGGTCATAATCTTGATAACGTTTTAGAGCGTGCGGCTGATGCTTT
The DNA here is from genome assembly GCF_014077465.1 of Colwellia sp. BRX10-4. Taxonomy (NCBI): domain Bacteria; kingdom Pseudomonadati; phylum Pseudomonadota; class Gammaproteobacteria; order Alteromonadales; family Colwelliaceae; genus Colwellia; species Colwellia sp. BRX10-4. The sequence goes on along the minus strand of NZ_JACGVZ010000003.1, from coordinate 164,586 downwards.
ACGCTTACCTGAGTGGGATCAAAAAATTGCGGTACTAAGTGGTGGTGAACGCCGTCGTGTCGCGCTTTGCCGTTTATTGCTCGAAAAACCAGACATGTTATTACTTGATGAACCAACTAACCATTTAGATGCTGAATCTGTTGCTTGGTTAGAGCGATTCTTACACGATTACCCCGGCACTGTGGTAGCAATTACCCATGATAGATACTTCCTTGATAATGTAGCGGGTTGGATTCTAGAGCTTGATAGAGGGCATGGTATTCCTTATGAAGGTAACTATTCTTCATGGTTAGAACAAAAAGATGCACGTCTTGCACAAGAAAGTAAAGGTGAAAGTGCACTACAAAAAACCATCAAGCAAGAACTTGAATGGGTGCGTTCAAATCCGAAAGCTCGTCAATCAAAAAGTAAAGCCCGTATGGCGCGCTTTGAAGAGCTTAATAGTCAAGATCATCAAAAACGTAATGAAACCAACGAACTTTACATTCCACCTGGACCTCGTCTAGGGGATAAGGTTTTAGATGTTAATAACTTAACCAAATCTTTTGGTGACAGAGTACTTATTGATGACTTAAGTTTTAGTGTGCCCAAAGGTGCTATCGTTGGTATTATCGGACCAAACGGCGCAGGTAAATCAACGTTGTTTAAAATAATGTCGGGTGCTGAAAAACCAGACTCAGGTAATGTAGAGCTAGGTGATACAGTTAAACTTGCCAGTGTTGATCAGTTCCGTGATGACATGGACAATAGTAAAACTGTCTACCAAGAAATATCTCAAGGCCATGAGATATTACAAATTGGTAATTTTGAAATTCCAAGCCGTGCTTATGTTAGCCGTTTTAACTTTAAAGGTAACGATCAACAAAAGATCATCGGTGAGTTGTCTGGTGGTGAACGTAACCGAGTTCATTTAGCTAAGCTAGTACAAACCGGTGGTAACGTATTACTGCTTGATGAACCAACCAACGATCTTGATGTTGAAACCTTACGTGCGCTTGAAGAAGCGTTGTTAGAGTTCCCTGGTTGTGCCATGGTTATCTCACATGACCGTTGGTTCCTTGACCGCATTGCAACTCACATTTTAGATTACCGTGATGAAGGTAAGATTAACTTCTATGAAGGTAATTTTACTGACTATGAAGCTTGGTTAAAGAAAACACTGGGCCCTGCAGCGACTGAGCCTCACAGAATTAGATACAAAAAAATTGGCTAAGCTAAAACTAATAGATAATTTTTAAATTATCTATTAGTTATTAAATAGTTATCGGCACTTTATTTTTGTGGTTTTATAAAAATCCACACGAATAAAGTGCCTTTTTGCTAAAAGGGAGCTATGCTGAAGATACCCATTTATAATTTGAACTTAAGCAATGGAAAATAGACGTCAATTCACGCGAGTTTTGTTTTCAATCAATGCAATATTAGAGGTTGAACAGCAGAATTATCCAGTTACTATCCACGACATTTCACTTAATGGCGCTTTGGTTACTATGCCTAAAGCTGAAAAGTCATTAAAAGGTAAGTTAGGCTTATTACATTTTGACTTAGTTAATGGCGAATCAATCGTTGAAATGCATATTGCTGTCGTTCATGAAGAAAATGACAAGCTAGGTTTACAGTGCGAAGTAGGCTTGCAATGTAATGCTATCGATATTGACAGTGTGACCCATTTAAGACGGTTGGTTGAATTAAATTTAGGTGATGAAAGCCAGTTGCATAAAGAACTTTCGCAATTATCACGCCTTGCTTAATATGATGACATTCGCCTTGCTTTATAGAGGAACATTATGAATCACTTAGTTATTTCATTTATTACCATAGACCGTCCTGGTTTAGTCGAAACTTTATCCAAAGTCATTAAACAACACCAAGGTAACTGGCAAACCAGTAGTTTACATCATTTGTCGGGCTGTTTTGCTGGTGTACTCGAAATAGCGGTAGAGCAAGGTCAATGTGAAGCACTAACTCGTGCAATTACAACACTGGACGGTTTTAAAGTCATTATCGAAAAAACTACCCCTAGCCAAATAAGCGATGAGTCACCGGTAGTTTTAGAGCTAACAGCAAACGATCGAGAAGGTATTGTAGAAGAAATATCTGCGGTTATTCACCATCAAGGGGGTAACATGATAAAGCTTGTCAGCGAGCAAGATAATGCGCCACATACTGGCCAGCCACTATTTAAAGCGAAAATAACCTTAGCGGTTAATAAAGAACAAACACCAAGCTTAATAAATGCATTAGAAGATCTTGCTGACGATTTAATGATTGATATTTCTCGTTAATCTGTTGAATTGTAACTTAATCTACACGGTTTTATTAGCCCACTTATCAATACTTCTTTGAGCTTGATAATCCCGTGATATTTTATTCATAGACTTGCTTAACCCTGATGTTAAAAAGGATTTAGTAAACAAGATCATCCCTCTCTCCCCTTCAATAATACTCTCGTAAAATTACTGTTAACTCCTGGCTACTAAACTAAAATTCAGTATTAACTGAAAACAGCCTCAATCCTCTAATGATTTTCATCAACCTTTAGGTTTTTACGAGTGCCATAGAAAACAAAAAGGCCTGACATAAGCCAGGCCTTTTCAAAGTGGTACTGGTGCTTTTACTTAAAGCTTAATACCTAATTTTTTCAATTCTTTTTGAACAACTGAGTTCGGTAATGGAATATAACCATCTTTCTCAACAATCTTTTGACCTGACTTAGAAAGTACCATAGTTAAAAATTCAGCATCCATTGGCGCTAATGGCTTGTTTGGATGCTTATTTACATAAACGTATAGGAAACGAGATAATGGGTATTTTTTCGATATAGCATTCGCCATATTAGCTTCAACATAGTTGTCACCTTTTTTAGACAAAGGTAAAGCACGAACACCTGAAGTTGTATAACCGATACCAGAATATCCAATACCGTTTAGTGAAGAGGATACTGATTGAACGACTGAAGCTGAGCCTGGTTGTTCATTAACTGTGTTTTTAAAATCACCCTTACAAAGGGCTTTCTTTTTAAAGTAACCGTAAGTACCAGAAACTGAGTTACGACCATAAAGTTGAATGTCTTTTGCTTCCCAGTCACCTGTTAAACCTAAGTCGCCCCAACGGTCTGCATCTTTATCAGCACCACATTTGCGGTTATTTGAGAAAATAGCATCGACTTGTTCAATACGTAATCCTTTAATAGGATTATCTTTATGAACAAATACTGCTAATGCGTCAATAGCAACACGAACCGCCATTGGCTTATAGCCGTAACGTTTTTCGAATGCTTCTATTTCACGCGACTTCATCTTACGGCTCATAGGGCCTAAGTTTGAAGTGGCTTCTGTTAATGCTGGTGGCGCAGTAGATGAACCAGCGGCTTGAATTTGTATATTCACATTTGGGTAAGTGCGTTTAAACTCTTCAGCCCAGAATGTCATCATGTTTGCTAAGGTATCTGAACCCACTGAAGATAAGTTACCTGAAATACCACTGACTTTTTTATATTCAGGTAAATCTTTATCCATTGCTAATGATGAGAAACTCACCAAGCTTGCTAAACCTATAACGCCTAAAGCACGTTTAAAACCCATGTTATTCTCCACTGAGAGTGTTTTCCCCATTAAATTATTATTAATTTATTTGGGGCTAATTAATTTATGAACACTATATAAAGTTTATGTGACACTTATATTACAGGTATAGATATAAGCTATATTATCCTTAATATTTGCCTACATTAACAAATGGAAATTATTCGTTACACTATAATGACAACTTTATAACAAAAAAGTTTTCTGTAATTAATTGGCATTGCTAAAATAAAACTAAATCGTTAATTATTATCATTAAATCAAGAACAATGTTTTAACCTTTGTTCGAGATTATTAGGCAGATTACATTATTTATAAAAGGAATTATGATGAATTTAAAGAATAAATTACTGATCACATTTTTATCTATCGCATTATTACCGACGATGGCTGTTGGTTTAATTTCCAGCTACATATCAAGTTCTGCTCTCGAAAAACAAGTCTTTTCTCAATTAACTGCCGTACGTGAAATAAAAAAAACTCAAATTGAAGACTATTTTAATGAACGTAAAAGTGACATAAAGATACTGTCAGAAACTGTTGGAAATATGTTGAATTTCTCTTCTGCTAAATCACTTAAATCAAGCGCTAATAATAACCATAATTTTTTTGAAAGTTTTATTCATACTTATGGATATTATGACTTTTTTCTTATAGATAAAAAGGGTGATATTTTCTACACCGTAACTAAAGAAGCTGATTACCAAACAAATCTTTTAACCGGCGCCTATAATCAATCAGGTTTAGGAAAACTATATAAGAAAGTTAGTAATAACAAAAACTTTGCAATGTCTGATTTTAGCCGTTATGCACCTAGCAATAATGAACCCGCTGGCTTTATAGCTTTGCCTTATACCAATAGCAGTGGCGTAGAAATAGTTATTGCCTTACAACTTTCAATCGACAAGATTAATCATTTGATGCAGCAGCGTTCTGGAATGGGCGTAAGTGGTGAAAGTTACTTAGTAGGCAGTGATTTACTGATGCGTTCAGACTCATTCCTTGACCCTAAAGCACACTCAGTCAAAGCGTCTTTTGCTGGAAATGTAAAGCAAAACGGTGTTGATACAGAGGCTGTAAAGTTAGCTCTAAGTGGCGAAACAGGAAATAAAATTATAGATGATTATAACAGCAACCCTGTACTATCTTCATATACCCCTATTAATATTAATGGTATTAAGTGGGTGTTATTGGCTGAGATTGATGTGGCAGAAGCTTTTTTACCTGTTTATAAAATGTATAAGAATATATTCTACATTATAGTTTTATGTGTTTTATGCATTATTATCATTGCACTTTTAACAGCGAAGTCTATTTTAAAACCGCTCGGTGGAGAGCCTACTGAAATGCAAAAAATATCAGAAACTATTGCAGATGGCGATCTGATGATTTCTTTTATAGAGCATAGTAATCATTCCAGTGTTTATGCAGCTATGCAGCGTATGACGACTCACCTGCGTAATGTCATTAGCGAAATTATTCATGATAGTAATAACCTTACTCATGTAGCAATGGAAACTAGTGCACTAAGTTTACAGTCTTCGACCAGCTTACAAAATCAAAAATCGAATATTGCACAAATCGCCACAGCAGTTGAACAAATGTCTGTAAGTATCAATGAAGTTTCACATAATGCAGCAAATGTAGCTTACTCAGCACAAAAAGCCAGCTCATCATCTGGGCAAGCAAATACAAAAATTAGCCAAGCTATTGATGATTTAAATAATTTAGGTGTTGAAATATATCAAGCTAATAATATCATTCAAGATTTAGAAAAAGATTCTAATGATATTGGCTCGGTGCTAGAAGTTATCAGAGGAATTGCAGAACAAACTAATTTACTTGCACTTAATGCAGCTATTGAAGCAGCAAGAGCAGGAGAGCAAGGTCGTGGTTTTGCCGTGGTTGCAGATGAGGTTCGTACATTAGCCTCAAAAACACAAGAATCCACAAAGAACATTGAGCTAATGATAGAAAAACTCCAAAAAGCATCTACGGATGCCGTAAAAGCAATGGAGGTTAGCCAAGATGTTTGTCGACAAACAATTGAAAAGACACAAGATGTTGCTGACGTTATTGCTTCAATGAATGGCGAGATAGAGAGTATCACTCAAATGACAGACCTCATTGCTACCGCGGTAGAGGAACAGTCATGTGTCTCAAATGAAATTAGTAAAAATGTTACCGCAATTAGTGATGTCGCGAATGAAAACTCAACCAGTGCTGAGCAAGTATCAGCTTCTAGTAAAGATATCAGTAATATTGCTGCTGCACTCAACCAATTAACACTGCACTTTAAAGTCTCTTAATGCCAGTAAATAATGGCTTCTAAGGGAGCTTATCAATGAGAGAATAGAGAACTCTAAAACTTTATCCTCTCATTAAATAAGCATAAATAATAACCTTAGCTTTTATCTAGTACCTCGAAATAAATGATAAATTCACTGCCCTCTCCCCACTGACTTTCAATCGCTAATTCAGCGTTATGGTGGTGCAATACATGCTTAACAATTGATAAACCAAGGCCTGAACCTCCAGTATCACGAGAACGTGACTTGTCTACTCTAAAGAATCGTTCTGTGATCCGGTTAACGTGTTCAGGGCGAATACCAGGACCATTATCTTTAACAGAAAACTTAGCCTTATTACCACTTCGTTGCCATAAAATGTGTACAGAACCATGAGCAGGCGTATAAGCAATAGCATTAGATATTAAGTTAACACAAGCACTTTTCAATTCAGTATCTATGCCTTCAATCCATAAGTCTTCACTAAGATCAGCAGTAATTTTGTGTTGTTTATCTTGGTTGAGCCAAGTGGCATCATCGACCAATGTTTTAATTAGTTTAGGCATATCAACAAGTTGTTTATTTTCTTCATCGGCATGATTTTCTACACGTGATAAAACTAATAACTGTTCTACTAAGCGGTCCATACGTGATACTTGAGTTTCAATAGTGCTAAAAGCTTTTTGCCAATGAGGTTCGAGCGCATGTTCAGTGGTCAGTATCATTTCCACATAACCACGCACCACGGTAAGGGGTGTTTTGAGTTCATGAGAAACATTGGCAACAAAGTCACGCCGCATTTCTTCTAATCTTTTAATTTTACTGACGTCTCGGGCAAGAAAGAGTACTTGGTCACTGCCATAAGCCATTAAGCGCAGCTCTAACTGTAATTCGCTGTTAATAGGTGAAATAATATGACAGGGCTGTTCAAAATTACCGAGTTCTAGATATTTAGAGAATTCAGGAAAACGAATGAGGTTATCAATACGTTGACCAACATCACTCGGCCAACGAATACCTAAAATGCGCTGAGCTTTTTTATTGCCCCACAAAATAGTTAATTCATCAGATAAAACTAAGGCAGCATCAGGTAATGCTTCAGCACCATCCCTGAATTTTCTAATTCTTTCGTTTAGCTGTTTTTGTTTGTGGCGATGCTGTCTGATTTGTCGGTACAGGCCATCATATATTTTTCCCCAGATACCTTCAGATTGAGGAGGAGAGAGTGACTTACTGCGCCACAGCCACTTAATCAGTTTAAGTAAATGGTGATAATGCCAACATAAAATAACCAAGGTACTGATACAGAGTACGAGGAGAGTTTGGCCAATAAAAAAACCAAATAACGCGCTTACTGACAATATAGTCAGTAAACGCGTGATAATACTTTTTACGGATAAACGAAAATACATAGTGAGTCGTTTTTACCTATAAATAATAATAAAATGCATACTTATGTATTACGCACTCGTTTTAAGCTTTCCGGAGAATCGGTAGCCAGAGCCTCGAACGGTTTGAATAAAATTTTCATGCCCTTCGCCAGTAATCGCTTTGCGTAATCGTCTAATATGAACATCTACCGTTCGGTCTTCCACATAAACATTGGTTCCCCAAACATTATCAAGTAATTGTTCACGGCTATAAACACGCTCGGTATGAGTCATAAAAAAGTGTAATAAACGAAACTCCGTAGGTCCAAGTTCGAGTGAGCGGTCATTAATTGAAACACGGTGGGCGATGGGGTCAAGTTTCATACCATGAAATTCAATGGCTTCTTCGAGCGCCGTAGGAGAAACTCTGCGAATAACAGCTTTGATACGCGCTATAAGCTCTTTCGGCGAAAATGGCTTAGTAACATAGTCATCAACACCCGCATCAAAACCTTTAACCTTGTCGTCTTCATCGGCACGAGCAGTTAACATTATAATAGGAATAGCTCGCGTATATTCATTCTGTTTTAATGATTTAGCAAGCTTAACACCTGTGCCTCCTGGCAGCATCCAATCCAATAAAATCAAATCAGGATAAGGCTCAATAATCTTTGCTTTTGCCTGTTCGTAATCTTCAGCTTCAATAGCATTAAAACCATTTTGCTCTAATACAAAAGTAATCATTTCCCTGATCGGCGCTTCATCTTCAACAACCAATATTTGTCTATTCATGTAAACTTCCCGTTGTCTAACTACACTTTACTTATTGACCATTGTGATAACTTTTTATGACATTTATATTACACACAACAAGTTTAATTCATTTATCTTCATGCCAAAAGCTTAATTTATTAATCTTCATCTAAAGCACTAGTTATAAAAAAAGCGACCAAAAGTCGCTTTTTTTATCTTTACTATACGGTGATTAATTAAAACTTGTATTCTATGCCTGTCGCTAAGTAATCTTGGTCAGCTTCATTGTCGAGATCAAAACTCGTGTAAAAAGCAAAAAGTTTAGTACTTTTCGCTAATGCGTAATCCACGCCAACAGTCATACCTGAACGGTGATCGCCGCCATCATAATTAGCCGTTTGTACTTGTCCTTTAACTGTAATTTTATCAAAGCCATATTTTGCTGAAAACAAGAAACCTTCGACATCACTGCCATCAGAAACTTTTTCTTGTCTGTGAACAATAGCACCTAACGTGAAACCAGCAAGTTTACCCTGCACAGTTAAACGGGCCGCATCATAACCTTTTACTTCTGAGTCTACCGCGATAGCAGCATAAATCTTAGATTTTTTAAGCGCTTTATCACCATAAAAAAGGGCCATTGAGGTGCCATTTTGTCCATCAACCTCATCTTCTGCAATATAAGTAACACCCAGTTGAAAACCGTTAACCTTAGGTGATTTATAAGTAACCGTGTCGCTCATGCGGTTCTCACCTTTCCAGAGCTGTTTAATATCTGCGTTTAAATCACTGAATAAGTCAACCTTGCCTTGTGACTGTTTTAGTACGGTATCGTTAATACCTAACAATACTTCACCAAAATTACCTTTCAAGCCAATATATTGATTACGGTCAGTAATGCTATCACCCTTGTCACTATCACCATCAAGGTCAACTTGAAACTCGGCTTTAAAAATAACTTCAAGGCCATTACCTAAATCTTGTCCACCTTTAAAACCTATACGTGAAGCGTTACTTTTAACTTCAGAGTAAGTACCAGTGCCGTCATCTGATGACTGAACTGTAACATTGGCTTTACCATAGATATCAACATCACCAGCAAACGCTGATACAGAAAGAGTTAATAATAGTGCTGCTGCAAGATTGCTGTAAGAAAATTTCATATATATACCTTATTGGGTGACAGAGTCTTTTATATTAAGAACGATTTAAATTAACTAATTATATTCCACATATTCTGCCTAATTTATATGACAATTTTGTGACATTATGAATTATTTTTTAAAATTTTATGACAATTTGATAAATTTAGCTAAGAAAGACTTCGCATAAGTCACAGCAATTTAAAATAAAAAATTATTTCGTTTAAAAAGAGATAAAACACCTTACATTGAATAAAAATCATTCTTATAGCAGAAAATACTTTTAACCTACCGTAAAATGTCTAGAATTAAGCTAGGTATCACAATAAAGAAGATAAAATGAAGGTAACAAGCATTTCTCGAAAACTATTGACCCGAGTGCTCTCGGTTTATTTTGTTTTAACCTTTATTGTCACCTGCGTGCAAATTGGTGCTGAGTACATTAACACTAAGAGCCACATAAACAGTGAATTACTAACCTTAGAAAAAACATTTAGCAGCAGTTTAACTCGTGCTGTTTGGGAGCTAAATACACAGCAAGCTGTTGATATTGCGGTGGGATTAGTCGCTATTCCTATGATAAAAGGAATTGTGGTTACCGATGAATATGATCAAATCATTGCGCAATTAGGTGAGTTTTCCGAGGGTGAATTTTTTAATCAAGCAGATAAAGCCACCTTAAATAGTGAATCTACTGCCATTAGTTCTTTTTCTGAAGGATTATTCGGCCATTCATTTCAACTCATCTTTGAGTTTTCTGGTCGAACAACAAAAGTGGGGACCGTCGTTCTCTTATCAAGTAATGAAGTGATTTTCGATCGTATTGAAGTGGGTATATATTTTTTAATCGGTAATGCTATGGTAAAGACAGCCGCGTTAGTTTTTTTATTTTCCCTCGCCTTTTCTAGCTTATTAACAAATCCGCTTAATGAACTTACTGAACAAATCAACCATTTTGATATAGACGATCCCGAAGCTTCAAAGCTTCATACCATGAGTTATGAAAATAACGAGCTGAACATTTTACAAAGAGCCTACAACAATCTGCTCGATGAGCTGGTGCAATATCAAAATCGACTGAGTACCGCAAAGCAAGAAATATTAATGGCAAATCATAAACTTGACGATCAAAATTTAGTATTAGAACAAGAAGTCGCTAAAAAAACATCATCACTAAGTACCACCATGCTTGAGATGAATAAACAACAGCGTGAACTTATCGAGCAACAAAAACAGTTAAAAGCTGAAAATATTCGCCGCAGCCAAACAGAACAAACCTTAACAAAGACCAACCAAGAATTAAAAAACTCGATTCTAGAACTCAAAAAAGCGCAAGAACGTTTACTTGATGCAGAAAAAATGGCTATTTTAGGTAAATTATCCGCGGAAATATCCCATGAAATTAATACCCCCATTGGTGTCAGTATTACCTCAACCAGTTATTTATCAGATTTGTTAAATTCGTTAAAAAGTGATGTCTACGACCAAAAGCTAACCAAACGATCATTAGATGACTTCACTAAAAATGCTGACCAAAGTTTACATTTACTCTTTAACAATCTTAATCGCGCATCTGATTTGATCACCAGTTATAAACAAGTCGCTGTTGATCAAACCAGCAATAAAACACGCAAGATTAATGTTGCACAATACCTGCATGAAATCATTCAATCTTTGCAGCCAAAATTAAAGAAAACTAAACATACAATTAACGTAAACTGTGTTGATAATATTGATATTTATTGCCATGCGGGGGCAATATCACAAATATTTACTAACCTAATAATTAATTCAATTATCCATGGATTTGATGGTATAGAGAATGGCACGATTACCATAGGTGCAAAACTAAAAGGTGAACGTTTATATCTGCATTACCAAGATAATGGTGTTGGTGTTCCTCAAAATAAATTACCACAAATATTTGACCCTTTTTATACCACCAAAAGTGGTACTGGAGGCACAGGCTTAGGCACTCATATCATTAACGAATTAGTTACTGACACATTGAATGGCACAATAGTCGCACATTCTGAGGTTGGACAAGGTCTTAGCTATGATATTGAATTTAATGATATGCGTTAAAATATTCTCTATCACGATATCTTAACGGTAAGACTCTGCAAGTGAGTGCTAATAGCTGACATTTAAGTTACTATATTGCTCTTTTAAAATTTATCAGCCGGTGCACTTAGTGTTCCAGCGGCGCAGGAAACTTCTATGTGGTTCAAAAACCTATACTTTTTCACATTTACTCGCCCTTTTGCATTATCAGAAGATCAATTAGAAAAACACTTAGCTGAACATTTATTCACCCCTTGTGGATCAACAGAACAATCGCATTTTGGTTGGGTAAATGCTTTAGGTAAACATGGCCATTCAACGGTTCATGCCGCTAACGGCAACCTTTTGGTTTGCGCAAGAAAAGAAGAGAAAATTCTTCCTGCTCCCGTCGTAAAAGATATGATTGAAGCAAAAGTTGCTCAACTTGAAGTTGAGCAAGCACGCAGCGCAACTAAAAAAGAAAGAGAACAGTTTAAAGAAGACATTATTTTTGAACTACTACCTAGGGCGTTTTCTCGCGTTACCGATACCCATGCTTATATTAATGCTGAGCATAACCTTATTGTTGTAAACTCAGGTAGCCGCGGTAAAGCTGAAGATTTATTAGCCTTGTTGCGCAAAGTTATTGGTACTTTACCTGTAACAAGTGTTTCACCAGAAAAAGCGCCTGATGAATTGATGACTGACTGGTTAAACGAGAAAAGCATTGGCGACAACTTTACTTTAGGTATGGAAGCAGAGTTTCATGCCTTAGGCGATGATGGCGCAGTAGTACGCGTTAAAAATCAAGATCTTGATAGCGATGAAATTAAAACCCATTTAGACGCTGATAAATACGTAGTGAAATTAGCACTTGAATGGGATGAAGCGATGTCGTTTATTCTTTGTGACGATCTAGCGATTAAACGTTTAAAGTTTTTTGATGTCTTACAAGAACAAAATGACGATATCGATAGTGACGACGTTATAGCAAAACTTGATGCAGACTTTGCCTTAATGGCTGGAGAGATTAATCGTTTGATTAATGACTTACTGGCTGAATTCAATGTTAAAGCGACAGATTACTTAGAGAGCTAACACGCTTTAGCTTACTGATGTTTCTAAAGAAAAAAGCAGCTAATATAGCTGCTTTTTCATTGCTTCGCTTTATTACTTCAGTATTAATCGAGTTAATAATATCGGTAAAATAGGTAGACTACTTCAAACGAATAGAATTGATGATATCGGTTGTGGAAATACCTTCTTCAAAGTTAAGTACTTTAACTGTGCCACCATTGGCCATCACTTCTTTACCGCCAGCAATATCTTCAACTTTATAATCCCCCCCTTTAACTAATATATCAGGGAGAATGTTACTTATGATACGTTGAGGGGTGTCTTCTGAAAAACTGACTACCCAGTCAACAGCGCCTAAACCAGCTAAAACTGCCATTCGTCTGTCGGTAGGGTTAACCGGTCGTCCACTGCCTTTTAATCTTTTTACAGAAGCATCGTCATTAACAGCAACAATCAAACGAGTACCTAAAGTACCAGCATGGGCTAAATACGAAACATGACCCGCATGTAAAATATCAAAGCAGCCATTGGTCATAACAATATTCTCACCACGAGCTTTTGCTAATTTAACCGCTATTTTTAATTGCTCTTCGCTAACAACTCCAAAACCACTTTCTTGTCCTGTCGATATTTCAGCTAATAATTCGGTCTCGCTAACGGTTGATGTCCCCAATTTGCCAACAACAATACCGGCAGCAATATTGGCTAAAGCACTCGCTTGGGTATATTCAGCTTTCGCTGCAATAGCCAAAGCAAGGGTCGCGATAACCGTATCACCTGCGCCGGTTACATCATAAACCTCACGCGCTCGAGTCGGTAAATGGAATTCGTCATGATCTCGACGAAGCAAGGTCATTCCTTGTTCACTGCGCGTCACTAACATTGCTTCTAAATCAAGATGTACTAACAGTGCCTGACCTTTAGTGACAATATCATTTTCTGTTTTACATGCGCCAACCACAGCTTCAAATTCGGATAGGTTGGGAGTTAATAATGTTGCGCCACGATAGCGTTCAAAATCGGTACCTTTGGGATCAACTAACACAGCTTTCCCTTGCTTTTTAGCTATAGCAATTAAATTTTGAACGTCAGATAACGTACCTTTACTGTAATCAGACAACAAGAGTAAGTCATGATTAACCAATTGGGCAGCCACTTTTTCTTCAAGTACATTTTTATTTACTTCGCTAAGAGACTCTTCAAAATCTAAGCGGATCAACTGCTGATTTCGGCTCATTACACGTAATTTAGTGATAGTGGGAATATTAGCTTGTTGATCAAATTCACAATGAATATTTAATGCAGATAGCTTTTTTTTCAAATGCTGAGCAGCTTCATCATCACCAGTAATGCCAACAAGAGTGGCTCTTCCACCAATAGAAGCTATGTTTAATGCAACATTTGCCGCACCGCCGGGGCGATGTTCATCTTGATTAATTTTAACTACAGGAACGGGGGCTTCTGGAGATATACGATGTGTTGGACCGTACCAATATCGATCTAACATAATATCACCAACAACCAACACACTTGCTTGCTCAAAAGCGGGAATGTCTACTTTCATCCTATGCCTCTTAACTCTTTATGGATATACAGATATAATGGTTAATATTGTATCACATGAATTTCAATGAGTTGACATCATCCCGTGAGTAAAAATAAAGTTTTACAACCTGATTTTAAAATATCCTTCCTATTACCTAAGTATTGGTTAACTTGGTTTGGAGTAATTATTCTCTATACCATTTCATGGTTGCCTTATAAATTACAATTAATGCTCGGCAGGATGCTCGGGCGTTTACTGTATAAAATAGGCTCAAGTCGCAAAACGGTAGCGATGAAAAACTTGCAACTGTGTTTTCCAGAAATGTCGGCACAAGAACGTACCCATATTTTAAAGAAGAACTTTGAAAACACCGGCATTGCCTTATTTGAAACCGGCATGGGCTGGTGGTGGCCAGATTGGCGTGTTAGACGAAAAACAAAGGTTGTTGGCCTTGAGCACCTAGAAAAAGCCCATCGAGAAGGTAAAGGTGTTTTACTCTTAACTATGCACTACTTAAGTGTAGAAATTAACTGTCGTGGCATAGGTACTGGCCACCCTACAGTGGTTTTTTATCGCCCCCACAATAATCAACTGATGGAATTTTTTCAATTTAGAGGTCGTGGCCGCTCCAATAAATATATGTTGGGTAAACGCGACGTTAAGGGTTTAATGAAGGCACTACGTGATAAAGAAGTTTGTGTTTATTTGCCCGATCAAGATTATGGTCGAAACCGTAGTTTATTCGTGCCTTTTTTTGCTGTACCTGATGCTGCAACAACCACAGGTACATTAATTTTTGCTCGCCAGAAAAACGTACAAAATCACATACTCATACCGACCAGAAATGATGATGGCAGCGGATACACTTTAGAAATAAAGCCGATGATGGAGAATTTCCCTACCGATAATGATGAGGCTGATGTTATTCGCATCAACCAAGAGCTAGAGAAAGCGATTATGTTTAAACCTGAACAATATATGTGGTTACATCGACGTTTTAAAACAAGACCTAATAAAAATGCCCCTTCACTCTACAAATAAATCATCGTTGAAATCATCAGCGTTGTATAAATAACAACTTTTCAGTATGGTAGTATTTAATATAGGTACACCATACTGGAATTTTCCATATGGCCTCATAACTAAGAAAGCCTTATATGAACTTTTGGTTACGCAACATTATTTTTGGCTCAATTCTAATTGCTTTAGCTTTTTTATTATTTGAAAACCAAGAAGATCTATTTTCTTCTTTGTCGGATGATACACAGGCAAAAGCAGAATTTACGCCGATTAGACCAGCAGATAAAGCCGTTATGGCAACA
This sequence comes from Colwellia sp. BRX10-4, assembly GCF_014077465.1. Taxonomy (NCBI): domain Bacteria; kingdom Pseudomonadati; phylum Pseudomonadota; class Gammaproteobacteria; order Alteromonadales; family Colwelliaceae; genus Colwellia; species Colwellia sp. BRX10-4. Next base: position 149,461 of record NZ_JACGVZ010000003.1, on the reverse strand, counting down.
AAGTCTTCGACTTCAAAAATAAAAAGTAATAATGCGGCAGCAGATGGTCTATCTCGCTTTTACGCAAACTTACATGGTGACGATGGCAGTTCAGGTCCAAAAATTCGCAATAATATAGTTTACTTACAAGAGCCAAAGGGTGACATTGTCAACCTACTAGAAGCTCGTCGTATGGTCACACGTCCCTTACGAAAAAATTGGCGTGGCACCAATGAAAACCACCCATTTCGCTTAGGTGAAACACTGTTTCAAAAACTTTCAGAATATGCAAATAGTGAGGGTTTAGAAGTTATTTGGTGGTTAAATAGAGATTTTTTGGTCAAAGATCCTTTTCGCATTAATAAAGAAATCATCAAAACAGCTTACCAAGTTGGTAAAGCGGTTGAAGGACATTTTCGCGAAGGTATTAAGGTCTATTTTTGTCATCAACAACGAGCCATAGTACTGATTGATTTAGATATACCCTACCTCGATGAAGAGTGTATTTTATTGCCGCAAAAGTCTCAAAGACGCTAAATAATAACGTCTTTGTAGTTATCAGGCATATCTATAAAGATTCTTCATACAATGACAAGCAAATAGCAGCAACGTTTTCAGCTATTGCCTCAAAGTCGACCTTAGTCAATAATTGCTGTTCATTTTTCAAGGTCGCGTGGTGACCGAAATCACGTAACGTGCAATAACTAGTCGTTAGCTGCTTTTGTTGCTCTGAGCTTATTACTCCGCAGCGTTGTAGCCCTTTAAGTAAATGTAAGTTATCGGAATATTTGCAAAGCTCTGGGTGCTTTGCACTTTCGCTAAGCACAAGAAATTGGACTAAAAATTCGATATCAACTAACCCACCTTCGCCTTGCTTTATGTCAGTGTCAGCCGATGTTGATTTATCTAAATGCGCACGCATTTTTGCACGCATTTTTAAGACATCGGCACTAACAATTGCTCGTTCACGGACGCAGGTCAGTATTTCTTGCCTAATAGCTGAAAACTTATTCGCTAATTCAAGGTTACCATATACAGTGCGAGCCCTGACTAACGCTTGATGTTCCCATGTCCATGCTTCTTCTCGCTGATACTGTGCAAAAGCATTAACATGGACGACCAACAAACCAGAGTTACCAGAAGGACGCAGTCGCATATCTAATTCATATAAAATACCACTGGCCATACGTGTATTAAAAATATGCATGATGCGCTGTGCTAGTTTCATGTAAAATTGCGAAGCGGGGATCTGCTTTAAACCGTTAGTAACCTCATTACTGTGACTATTATGAACAAAAACCAAATCTAAATCGGAACTATAACTTAATTCTATACCGCCCATTTTTCCATAGCCGATCGCAGAAAAGCCTTTGTGGTTTTCGCCAACTGTCGACGTGGGCACGCCAAAACGCTGAGCCATTTGTTGCCAAGCTAAATGAATAACTTCTTCGATAATAGCTTCGGCAAGAGCGGTTAAATGATCGCTAACTTTAGTTACGGGTAAAATCCCACAAATATCACCAGTCGCAATTCGCAATTGTTGGGCTTGCTTAAATTGCCTTAACATGTCCATTTGTGCCTCCTGATCATCCTCAGGTATCCGCAACATTGCTTGTCTTAAGTCAGCAGAATAACTACTCAGTTCTGGTGGATTGTGTAACAATTTAGGATCGATTAATTCATCTAATAATATCGGATACTTGGCAATATGCTCTGCGATCCAACTACTTTGATGGCACAGTTTAATTAAGTGCTTCAATGCACCTTCATTTTCAAATAATAATTCAATATAGGCGGTACGCGTTGATATCTTATTAAAAATAATTAAGACTCGTTCTAGCGTAAAGTGACCACTATGCTCTTGCTGTATGTGCCACATTAAAACGGGTACTAATTTATCAAGCACCCCGCGCCCTCGATTTCCGATACTGCGCTTTTCCATCTCAGCTCTAAATTCAGCGAGCAAACTCCATATTTTTTTAGCATCAACGAAGACACTGATCTGTTCGATCCAAGCAACACTCTCCTCATTTGACCATTTACTGTCCCACAATGCTGTCCAATGCTGATCTTTCGCTTGATGATTAGGACTCTCTTCGCCAATAAGTGCACAAAATTCCTGATGAACGCTATTCATTTTCAACGCTAAGAATTCAAGAAAATCTGGCCATATTTGACATTGTTTATGATGAAGTGCCCATAATAACCGTGTTTGATCCAAGGCATTATCTGGCAAGGTCTGAGTTTGTTGATCATTTAACGCTTGAATAATATTTTCTACTCGTCGTAAAAAACAATAAGCATCGGTCAGCACGGCTTCATTCTCAGCGGTGATAACTTCTTTCTCGACCAAAATAGGTAACACCGTTAATAAGCGGCGGTGTTGCAGTTCTTTTATCCGCCCACCACGAATAAGTTGAAACACTTGCACTATAAATTCAACTTCTCTAATACCACCTGCACCCAGTTTTATGTTGTTATTTAATTGTTTACGACGCACTTCTTGGGCGATCATCATTTTCATGCGGCGTAAGCTATCGATAACACTAAAATCGATATAGCGACGATAAACAAAAGGTCTGAGTATGGTTGAAAGCTGGTCATGATATTTACCTTGGCCAATAAGACGCGCTTTGAGCATCGCATAGCGCTCCCAGTCACGCCCTTGCTCTTGATAATAATCTTCCATGGCATTAAAGGTTAAAACAAGCGGACCACTTTCACCAAAAGGACGTAAACGCATATCAACGCGGTAAACAAAACCATCGGCCGTTTTTTGATGTAAGGCAGTAATTAATTTTTGTGCCAAACGAATAAAAAACTGCTGATTATCGAGACTACGCCTAGCACCTCGTGTTTCCCCCATTTCTGGGTAGGTAAAAATAAGGTCGATATCAGAAGAAAAATTTAATTCACGCCCACCTAGCTTGCCCATCCCATAAACTAACAGTTGTTGCACCTCACCATTTTTACTCTTGGGTATACCCCACTTTTCTTGGCAAAGTGATGTTAACCAGTTTAATGCAGCTAAAATAAGCTGATCAGCGAGTTCGGATAAACGCTCTAACGACAAGGTTAATTCAAGCTCAAATAACAAGTCAGCAACGGCAATATTAACCATCTCTTGTAAACGAAACTGCCGTAATATTTTATGTAATTGTTCTTCACTTTCACAAGGGGTAATCAGCTCGGTAAGCATTTGCTGATAATTGGGACAGTCAGTTTGGTAAACACGTTCGCTTGAAAATAAAGACACTACAATATCTGGGCACTGCAACGCACTGTTTAATATAAAGTCACTTGCCATTAATGCTTGATGAAAGTCAGCGAGTTGTTGCTCGGACAAATTGGCGGTTGCTTGCGGGTATTGATGATTAAACAATTGTGTGCTTTTTTGCTGTTGCAGGGAGAGTATATTTGGTAGCTGAGTTAATTTATTCATTTAATGACTCATTTGTTAACTATGCAAAAGATAAGGAAGAAGAATTTCAAATGAAATCACGAATTAATAGACATATTATGTCTATGATGCTATTAATAATGTGTTATATATTACATATACAGATAGTAAATTCGTACTCAAATAACCTGAGTATATTTTAACAATAGCATTTTTGAGGACACTATGGCAGGAATGCAACACATCAAATACGCTTTTTTAAGCTTGATTATTTTCTTAGTCGGTTGCTCTGATCCCTTCGAAGAAAAAATTAGACAACAAACGCCAATCACTGAGCTTCGTATTCAACAATTAGCTGACGCCTTAACTGATGGTCAGGTACGTAATGCCAGTTTAATTCATCAATATGCTGAAAAACTTAAACAGCAAAAACCTCATCTTACACAATTAATTAACGAATTTGACAAAGATGCGACGACTAAAGGTCCGATGTATTTGTCGCTACTTGACCGTTTAGGAACCATTAAAAATCAACCGAGTATGTTTGCCAGTAAAGAAGATATTTTCAATGAACTGGTCAACATTTATCTTGCCGCTGACCCCGTACTTTACTCTGACGCATTAAGCGATCCACTTAATGTGCTTGCTGACATGTCTGATGGGGTTTTGCCGCGTGTTAACTCGTTATCAAAAGCACAAAGTAAACAAGCCAATAATGCTCAGGACTTTGGTACCGGAGAACAGTTAATTGGCAACCCAAGTTATGGTAGTTGGACGCAAGGTAGCAATGGTATGTCTTTTTGGGCATGGTATGGCATGTATTCAATGATGGGTGATGTATTTGGCTCACGTCGAACTTCGTATAATGATTGGGGACGTTCAAGAAATTACAGTTATTATAACGATTACGGCCGAACTCGTTATAGTTCACCAAGCCAATTAAAAAAACAAAATGATTTAGATACCCGTACAAAAAAATCATTTCAAAGCCGCGGTCAAAAATATAACAGTACTTACAGTAAAAGTAGAACGGGGTCATCTAGCCTTTCTAAACAAAGTAGTACGGCACAAACCAGTGCAAAACGATTTAGTACCAATAGTTCATACGCAAAGAAGTCTAGCTACTCAAAAAGCTCCAGCTTTAGAAACAGCAAAAGCACCACATCTCGCAGCTTTAGACGCGGCAAATAACGAGTAGGATATAGGAATTAACATGAATACATTTTTTGAAATTACTGCCCTAAATCAAGATCTATTAATTTACTTAGTTATTGATATTTCTATTGCGATTGTTTTATTAGGTGCAATGCGTTTTATTTCGGGTTTATCGGCTAAAGTTAACTCTACGCAAGAGTTAGCCCAAAAAGATAACTTTGCTTTTGGTATCAGTGTCGCTGGGAGTGTTGCCGCCTTAGGTATTGTCCTTACTGGTGCAATCAGTGGGGAAAATGCGCCAAGCTACTGGATGGAATTTGTTGGCATGTTCGCTTATGGTACATTAGGCTTGATACTGATAAAAATTGGACGTGTTATCCATGATAAATTATCACTGCAACGCCTCAATAAAACACAAGAAATTCTAAATGAGAATTTAACCGTAGGTATTGTTGATGCTGCAGGTGCCATTGCGACCGCTATCATCATTCGAGCGGTTTTACTTTGGGTTCATGGTTTAAACGTTGATACCTTTATTGCCATCATTGCCGGCTTTATTATCTCTCAAGCTATTTTATTATTAGTTACCCGCTTAAAAGAGCGCCAATACGCAAAAAATAATCAAGGCGATTGCTTACAAGAAGCATTTACACGTGGACAAACCGCAATTGCTATACGTTATACTGGCCAATTAATTAGTACTGCTTTAGCTGTTACCGCTGCGAGTCATTTTCTTACCTACTCACCTGAAACTTTATTTTATAATTTAATCTCTTGGTTTGTATTTGCTGTTGTGGTGACTCTCTTAGTCGCAATATTAACAGCCATTGCCAAACGTATTGTACTGTGGGGAATTAACTTAGTTGAAGAAGTTGATCAACAACAAAATATAGGCGTTGCTTGTGTTGAAATGGCAACGAGTATTTCAATTGCTCTCATTTTAACCGCATTGATGGCATAACCTTCCCCTCTTTTACCAAAAAAGCTTTAAGGGCATAAGCGCTTAAAGCTTTTTTATCTTCAGGAAGAACAGTATTAGCCATTGACCTTATTTAATGGTGCTAGGTACTTTATAACTATGAATAAAAAACAATTATTTTGGAACGATACTCTGCTTATTTTAACCATGGCCGTTTTAGCTGGTTGTGGTTTAATCTATGAATACCTTTTATCCCATTATGCTGGTCGTGTCTTAGGCGCGATGGAAAGTACTATTTATGCCATGATAGGCTTGATGATTGTCGCCATGGGTCTAGGTGCTTTTGCCGCAAGAAAGATCACCTGTGCATTCAAAGGTTTTGTTTGGTTAGAGCTTACCATAGCGTTTTTAGGTTGCAGCTCAATTTTAATTATTGGTGGCTTAATAGCAATCACTCAAACGTTCCCGCAAGTATTAGCAGACACCTTTAATTTGCCACCCGACTCTATGCCCCAGGGTGGGTTTTTAAAACAACTATCGCAGCTTGCTTTTAATAGTCCCTATTTTTTTGGTTTCATCTTAGGTTTTTTCATTGGTATGGAAATTCCCCTTATCGCACGTATTAGAGAATCAATTCACCAAAAACATTTAAAAAATAACCTAGGCACTATTTACGGTGCCGATTATGTTGGGGCCGGTATCGGTGCTGCAATTTGGGTTATTTTTTTATTATCTATTGATATCAGTAAAGCCAGTGCGTTAACGGCTGCCTTAAACCTCATTGTCGGTGGTATTTTTATCTTTCATTTTTGGGATAAACTCTCCTGGCGAAAAACCTTAGTTTCACTTCATATTTTATTATTGATCGCCATTGGCGTTATTTATCAGTCAGGTAATAGCTGGTTAAATCAAATGAGTAACTTGCTCTACTTAGATAAAGTTGTTTATACCGATAAAACCCGCTATCAACAATTAAACTTTACCCAACGACATATGGGAGCAGAACAGCCAAGTGTGATTAACTTTTATCTTAATGGCCGTTTACAATTTTCGTCTGCTGATGAGTTTATTTATCACAGTTATTTAGTCAGTCCTGTTATGGCTGGTTCTGCTAGGCATGACAATATATTAATCATTGGCGGTGGTGATGGATTAGCATTGCGTGATGTCTTGCAGTGGTCACCCAAAAAAGTCACCTTAATTGATTTAGACGCCGAATTAATGCAAATATTTTTGGATCCTACCGAAAAGTTATCACCATCGTTGGCTACTCAACTTAATCAGCTAACGCAGAAAAGCTTACAAGACCCTAGGGTAAAGATTATTAATGAAGATGCCTTTTTAGCAATTGATACCTTGTTAAAACAACAACAAACCTTTGATAGCATCATTGTTGACCTACCTGATCCTAGCCACCCTGATTTAAATAAACTTTATTCTGTTAATTTTTATGCGCGCTTACATCAGTTACTCGCGGGTGATGGCTTAATTGGCATACAATCGGCAAGTCCATATCATGCAAAAGATGCTTTTATTGCGATTGGAAAAACAGTAAAAGCGGCTAAATTCGCTCACGTTCAGCAATATCACGATAATGTGCCAAGCTTTGGCGAATGGGGTTGGACGATAGCGTCAAAACGGGGTGCTAGCCCACTTAACCGTTTACAGTCTTTAGAAAAATTACCAATTGAACATCATTGGCTAACATTACCTATGGTGATTAATTCATTCGAATTTTCGAAAAGCTTTTATAAGAACCAAGCAGATGTTCCTATTAACTATTTAGGTAGCCATAATATTTATCAATTACACCAAAAAGCATGGCGTGATCAACAAGGTTTGAATAATGCTTATTTACAAGAATGACAAATAAATAGCAAATAATGCAAATCGGCTCTTGACATATTATGTCAAAGTGCTAAATTTACCTCAACGACATAATATGTCTGAGAGATATTCACTTTTAGATTTATTAACGAAAAATACAGACTAAGGAATCACATGAACATTCATAAAATTGCTGATCACTTAAATAGCTTAGCGGACAATTCTGAAACCGGGATGGTTTTTGATTGTCAGCCTATTTCAGGCGAAGTGGACGTTTTACAAATTACTGTTATCGACCGTGAAGAATTACCAATTTTTGTTTCTGTAACCGATGATCAAATACTATGTATCACCTATTTATGGGGTGTAGAAGAAGTAAAACCTGAATACCTACAAGACATGCACGTAAGCATGTTAGAAATGAATATTCCGATGCCTTTATCATCATTTTCAAAAATTGGTGATAAATACGTAATTTTTGGTGCCCTATCTATTAATTCATCTTTTCATGACATTGAACACGAATTAGGCGTTTTAAGTAATAACGCGATGGAAATTATAGATGATATGGGCGAGTACCTAATTTAATTAACCACCCTAAGGAAAAAACTATGAGTATTTTTAAAAAGATAATGACCGCAATTCGAGGTGGCGCTTCAGAAGTTGGAGAATCAATTGTTGATTCAAACGCTACCCGCATTTTTGAACAAGAGATTCGTGATTCAGAAAATCACTTAACTAAAGCTAAACGTGACCTTACTGGTGTTATGGCTCAACAAATGTCATCAAGCCGTGAAGTTGACCGTTTGAAGCGTGAAGTAACTGAACATGAAGGCTATGCAGTACAAGCCCTTGAAAAAGGTGATGAAACGTTAGCATTAGCTGTTGCTGAAAAAATTTCTCACTTGGAAAATGATCTAGCATCTCAACAACAAGCACTTGATAGTTTTTCAGGTAGTGCTAATCGTTTAAAAGAACTAGTGAAGAAAAGTGAGCGCCAAGTAGGTGAATATAAACGTCAACTTTCTATGGTTAAAACAACAGAAAGTGTTCAAAAAGCAACATCGGCAATCACAGATAACTTTTCATCAAGTAATTCTAAGCTGTTAAATGCTAAAGATTCTTTAGAACGTATTAAAGCTAAACAGCAGAAGTTTGATGATCAAATGAAAGCTGCAGAAGTGTTAGAATCTGAAAACTCAGATAATTCATTAGCTGCTCAACTTAAGCAAGCCGGTATTGGAGGCACAGATAATAGTGCAAATTCAGTATTAGACCGTTTAAAAGCTAAACAAAAGTAACACACATGCTCGTTAGCCATTATTGACTAACGAATACCGTTTTAACCGCCTAGCTGTTTTCCTCCCAACAACTAGGCGGATTTTTGGGATCTGAATATGAGTTTTCTAAAGCGACTATTTAAAAAGAAAGAAGACGAACGCCAAGTTAACTCAGCTGAAGAGTTAAAGATTAAAGATATTATTGTGCTGACCGACAGTTTCGCCTTACCTGAGTCCTTACGTAAACAACAGTTTCAAGTATCAGCCATTAACTGCTATGAATTTGAAAATAACACACAAACTGAATGGGTTTTACAAGGTGCGAACAACCTTGAGCTTTACTTAACCATCGAAAGTGATGATAAAACTTACCTTAAATTTGCCCTTAAAATTCAGCACCAAGATATCGAATCACTGTTCGATTTAGATGAGTTTGCCACAATATTTGATGAACCTGGCGAAGCCTTTCTAGAGAGAAAGTCAGATTCTTTATTAACGTCAGGCTGGAGCAGTCCACAATACCAGCAACAAGTTTTTGCAAAAGTAGGTTATTTTCACCGCAGAGATAATCGTAGTGAAAGTTTAAGCGCCTATGAAGGAAATGAAGCAGGCGAGCAATTTGAACTTTACAGCTTACTTGATGAAGAGCAATCGCGCGGTATTGATATTGAAGTATGGCAAGATGGTGATACCGACTTATTTATTACGTTATACCGTCCAACTTCTGATATTATCGACATTTTCCCGGGGAGCTAATTTGTGAGCAGAAAATTACCTGAAAAATGGCAATCTTCAATTCAAGCAGTCAAAGCGGTGCAAGTAGCTTTTGATATGGATGAAAAAATTCAATTAGCAATTCGTACTCAAGCATTACATGCCGGTCTGAGTCCATCAGACCAAATTCGTGATATTCTAGGCCTACCAACAAATAAAAGACCTAAACGACCTCGTTTAACCGTAAGTTTAGGACAAGATGATTACCAAATTTTAGCATTAAAATACGGTCTGTATCCTGAACAACAACTTGAAATAAAGCGTAAATTAATGGATGATTTAATTCTACATGTTACGCAAAGCAATAATAGTTAACTGCAAAAATGAAATTATAAACATTATGATAATGAGCCATAGACTTAAACATTACACTATCGATGAATTTGGTGTTAAGAATTATAAATCTCGATATATATTAATCTTAACAATATTGACACTCTATTTGATTATGGCTGGTGCAGCGAAACTGTTACTGCATTTCGAATTACCAGCACCAACGGCCAATATTAAAACATATAATGATGCTTTCTGGGCGCTACAAGTGAGCTCTAGTACCATAGGTTACGGTGATTACTATCCTGTAACTACAGGTGGCAGGGTCGTTGTTATGTGTATGTTCTATATTGGTGTTGGATTAATGAGCTTTATTGGCGCGCAGTTTATTAATCGTTTTTTTGGATTTTCTAACACAGACGTTAAAAATAGAGAGTTGCGCCGACAAAATAAAGAAATACTTGATCATAATAAGCAACTCGAAGTGAAAATTGATTTATTAGCCAATAAAATTGAAGAAGTTATTCAAAAATCAGCCAAGTAAATATTAATAAATAATGTGCTATAAATTTATTATATTATGCCATACTTATCTTTAAAATATAATAAAAGGGAAAACACTATGTTAATTAAAACTATTGCTCTAGCCGCACTTATCATGACAGCAACGGGCTGTGCTAACACTGACGCTTTAGAAGCAAGTGTAAGTAGCCTAAACCAAAAGGTTGATTCACTAACTAATAAAGTTAATGCCTTAACGGATGAAGTTGCCGATGTAAAAAGTCAGCAAACAATGAATACAAAAACAATAGAAGGTGTTAAAAAATCTGTTGCTAATGCTAATGAACGCATGGATAACATTGCTTCTAGCTACAAAAAATAACGGTTAGACCATAGGTCTATTAAATAAAGCACGAGATTGATTATATCAGCCTCGTGTTTTTTTATGCCTGTTATTTAGTATCAACAAACTATGACTATTGGAATGTAAGGATGTAAAAATGCCTTGGAAGTAGGATGTCTGAGAAAGACCATCCTAAACATAAAAAGCCCGTTACTTTTCAGTAGCTGGCTTTTAATTTTTGCTGATTAATCAACATATAGCGGTACTTAGCTAGCTACTTTTTCTTTTACCCAAAAGCTTGGGCAAGTTCAACTAATTTCAAAGCTAAATGGGGATCTATCCCTAGTTCTTTAATCAAGAAGCAGTATGAAGGGGCTTATTGAGTTTTTCTGCCATATAGGCAATGAAACGCGTTTTACCACAACCTGTTGGCACTTTAATTAATACGGGTAATTGATGGTGATAGGCATATTCAAATAAGGAGACTTCATTCTTTTGTTCTTGATAATATAAAGAATCGTCAGTTTTGGTCAAAGGTGAAGATTAACGGTGTTGATAAAAACTCAAAGGCGTAATTTAACTTAACGTGAAAATACGCCCTAAATTAGTTAGCTGCAAATTTGAATGGACCTAAGTCGATTCCAATCAATTGAGCATAAAAATAGCGATTAATTAGCCAAAAATTGCGCGCATTAAACCGATAGCTTGTTCAACACTTTTACCATTTTTAACCTGAATAATAATTGAGTCACGTTTGCCCTGTAAGTACGCAGGAAGATCTTCTGAGGTAAGCGCTTTGTCCACTAATATTTCAGCTGACTCTTTACTACGTTTTTTAGGCGTCGCCTTTGACTTCGACTTCGCTTTATTAAGCATTTTTTCACGTAACTTAATGTAGTTTGAATTTGGTGCTAAGTCAGCATCAGCAAATAAAAACAAATCAATTAATACCGCACGATTTTTCCAAAGGTTAAGTTCACGATTTTCTTTGTTGCCAGTAGCTTCATCTTGAGAGCTTTCTTCGCCCTCATTTGCAACACTGTTTGTTTCAACTATCTCTGGTTCTGCTTGATGCCACCATGCGAAAGTACGCATAGTACCAATCATGTCATGCCAGTAAGATGAAAAATCTGTATTTTTTAATTTAGCAATCGATAAGCCTTGGCAAAGAATATCAATTTTATTGTTATTTAATGCAATAAATTGATCCGGTCTGCGCATCGCTAACAGACGGGTAGCTACCGCTAAAGGTGCTTTTTCGCCTTGGGCTTTTGTTTGGGTATATTCTTTAAAAATTTGTTGGAAGTCATTCACAAAGCTTTGGTAGTTTGCATGACTTACTTCTCCAGTTAAAGGAATGTGCGCTAATGCCGTATCAAATTTTTCAGGTGACTGCTCAAGCAAGGTATGAAAAACTTTTGCACCTTTAGTGCCAGCAAACCATTCAACATCAAAATTATAAATGCTGTAGTCATGCTGAGTTGTGTGCTTACCAGAAAAAGCTAAACGGTCTTCAATAATTAAGTCTGCTAAAGGTTGTTGACGAATTTCGTCAAGATAATTCAATAAACGTAAGCGTTCATCTAAAGCATGAATCGTGCTTTGTTGTTCAATAAAACTGGCAAATATAGGCCAAGGGGCAATTCTAGCCATTTTAAACTGACTAAGCGTAAAGCCAGCTTCAAGAATATCTTGTAGCTTCTTAAGCGGTAAAAGTTGCTCATCTTCTAAAAGATCCTTATTAAGTTCTTCACGACATAGTCGGGCCAACTCGCCACACCAGCCCAGAAAATCATCTGGACGATGTGTCACTTTAACCGCCATTAAATTTAGGCTCAATGGCGTGACATATTTAAGGGCATTTTGATAAACCTGATTTTCAGCATCAGACAAGGGCATATTAACAGGTGAAGATAACAACTTTCTCATGAAACTATATAAACTCCGTATAAGGAATTATCACTAATAATACGGTTAAGCATAGATTAGAAATAATATAAAAAAAGCGTGAAAAATCCACGTTTTTATTGGGTATTGCAATTAAGTGTATCGATTATAGCAAATGAGGAGTGTTTTGTTGATTTAATCTGCGAAAAAAAACGCTAGCCAACTTTAATCTTTATGCATCTACACCACCCAACTTATAATTAGCATCGATAAAGCATAGCGTGTAGTTAAACTGAACGTTAAAAGTGACGTGTCATGATTAGTTTTCAACAACACTTTATTATAAGTTATTATTCTGTTAATTTAAGTACAAAGCTCTTCGTAGTTAAGTTACCCGTGGCAAGACGAGATAAATATACCCGAATGTTAAGGATGACAAATGCATCGCATAAAAATAATTTTACTTTTGATATTATCTTTTGTTTTTTCAGCCTGTTCAACTACATCTATAGATGGCTCAAAATCTGATATTAAACAACACATCAATATTCCTATTAATTACAATTTATTTGAACAAACAAAAATAGCGCCATTAAATGAGCAAGAGCTGTTTTACCTAACGCAAGACCAACAGAAAAAAGTAAAAATAGATTTTGAGAAAAAAGTAGCTAGGGCTATGAACCTCACCAAGCACTCTATCAGATACTTAACGAGAACATGGCCAATTTTACCTATTATGGTGAAACATATAATGCCACTACCGTAATGCGTCTTAATAAAGGTAACTGTATGAGTTTGGCCATTTTAACAACTGCTTATGCTAAGCTTTTGGGGTTGGATTTCTCATATCGTAATGTGTATACCTTACCGATTTTTTCTAAAAAAGAAGATGTTATTTTGTCATCTTCGCATGTACAAACAGTAATTTATGATCCCTCTTTTGTTGCTGATGATAACTTTTTCTATTTTTCTCCCTCCGGTATAACCATTGATTACTTACCAAATAAAAATAATCGTAGAGGAGGAACGTTTTCTTATAATGCCTTTGTAGCTATGTATTATAAGAATATAGCTGCTGACGCTTTAGCTGATAAAGATTTAGCGAAATCCTTTATGTATGCTAGTACCACCTATAAATATGACACTAAAAATATCGAAACAATTAATTTATTAGCCGTTATTCATCGTAGGGCTGGCGATGTAAAAACGGCAGAAGCAATCTACAAAATAGGTATAGATAGAGGAAAACCAAACATAGCACTATTAAGTAATTATATTATGCTACTTAAGTCTCAACAGCGAATGGAAGAAGTGAGTTTTCTGCAAAGTAAGATGGAAGAACTAGACGACCCTAGCCCCTATAAATCGTTAACTCAGGCTTATGTCGCAACACAAAACAATGATATTAAACAAGCAGAAAGACACTTTAAAAAAGCATTGAAGAAAGCGCCCTATTTAAACCAAGCCTATATGGGGCTATACCGTATTTATATAAAGCAACAAAAAATGGAGATGGCTCAAGCTATGTTAGTTAAAGCACTAGAGTGGACCTATGAGCTTGATGAAAAAAAGCTCTATAAGCAGAAACTCTATAATATTAACCAAAGCATTGCTGGAAATATCTAAACGGTAATATTGGTATATATCGAGTGTAGCTGATAATTTATCGTATCAACCTTTAGGAAGCGATATGACAGCTTCAACCCCGGCGACATTCTCTCTGTTTTTTAACGATAAAAGTCCATCATGGTTAAATAATATTTGTTTGCATAACGTTAAGCCAATACCACTGCCTTGTGGTTTTGTCGTATAAAAAGGAACAAATAAGTTATTTTTGTTAGCTATCCCGCTACCTGAATCACAGACGTGAATGTGAAAATATTTATCATCCTCATGACAAAACACTTAAATAATTTTGTCTGTGCTACGAATTCTCTGCATGGCTTCTTTGGCGTTTTTAAAGACATTGATAAAGACTTGCTCAAGCTGAGCTTTATCTGCGTAAATATTTACCTGTTCTAAATCAATAGAATTATCTGGAAATAGAATACGACAATCACTAAAGAGCGCAATACAATGGCTAATAAAGCCTTGCGGGGTCGTTAACTAAAGCACGAGCTACAGCGACTCGCTGTTGTTGACCACCAGAAAGCTGTGATGGGAAATGATCTTTTCGGTGGGACATTTCAACTTTTTCTAATACCTGCTGTACTTTGCCCTCTATTTCACTTTTTGATAAACCTTTTTGATACGTTAACGGTAGCATCACATTTTCAAAAACCGTCAAATCGGAAATTAAGTTAAATGACTGAAAGACAAAACCAATTTGTTCACTGCGAATTTTTGCTCGTTGATCTCTTGATAATGATGAAACATCAACACCATCTAGTTCATAAGTGCCATGGGTTGGAGAATCAAGTAAACCTAAAAGTGATAATAATGTAGATTTACCACAGCCAGACTGTCCACTTAATGAAATATACTCACCCTTTTTAATCGTTAAATTAACAGTATCAATAGCGCATGTTTCGATTTCTTCAGTCAAAAACCTTTTACTGATTTCTTTCAATTCGATTAATGTGCTCATTTTTATTTCCTTTAATTTGTCTGTTACTCTTATCTTCATAAATAATTATTATTAGTTAATCATCACTTCTTGATGCTCTTGCCAACTCGTTGTATCGGAAATAATAATTTCATCTCCAACGGCTAAACCAGAAAGTATTTGGATTTGGTTGACTGAACTCTGCCCTAACTTCACCTTTTTTTTTTGAGCAAATTTTTTATCATTAATCAATTTATATAAACCTGCATCACTATAACGAGGGGCAAATACCGGACGTTTAACATAGAGTGTATCCGCAATATCACTTACCTCAATTAAGCCATCTACCGTTAAATCAGGTCGGGCATCATTGGGTAATTCACTATTTAGCTGCACATCAATTTGAACCATGCCAGTATTTACTGCAGGGTCAATGCGAATAACTTTACCAAAAATTTTATTACTTCTCGTATCAACAATAACGGCTTGACCTAATGCAATATCACTCACTTTATTTTCTTGCACTTGAAGCTCAGCAAACAACGAACGTTGATCCGCAATCAAAGCGACACTACCACCGACTTGATCTTTAATACGCTGATAGTTATTTTCAACTAAGCCCGATCGTGCTTGTTGAGCAGTTTTAGAGGCAAGTAAACTCGCTTTCATTTTTTCAACTTTTTGCTTTTGTGATAGCCAGTATTGATTTTGTTGCTTAACGGTCAGTTGGCTATGCTGATAATCAAGCGCTAATACGGTGGCATTTTTTTGCGCGATTAATTGTGTTTCAGCATCAAGTTTTAACTTGCTGATTTGGTAACTATAGTCAGCTTCAACGACTGAATTTTCTAAGTCAAGCAATTGAGATTCAAGCGCAATATAAGCAGCATGATTTTCTGCTTTTTTTGCCTCGAATTCCCAACGGGCTTTTTCTAATTCACGGTGTAATTCAGGGTTAGAAAGTTGCATCAGCATCTGCCCTTTAATGACATGAGCGCCTGCTTTAACAAAGGCTTGTTCAACACGACCAGAAACTTGTGCTGAAACCCAACGAATATAGACAGGCTTTAAAACCCCTGTTGCGCGAACATTCACTTGAAAACGACCTTGTTCAACAACAGCGGTCACTAATTCATTTTGTTTAACAATAAAAGAAGCATCGCCCATCACACTTTTTAATTTATACGTTGCAAAAGCTAACATCAGTACAACGGGTACATACCAGTACTTACGCCACAAAGGTATTATTTTTTTTTCTCGTTGGATATCCATACTCGAATGACTTCATTTTAGTAAGTAATAATTAAGTAAGGTAATACAAGGGACATGCCAACTTCAAATAAGATGTAAGAAACTGTTATTTAACAATAAAAAAGTTAGAGTGATTGTTTTAGCATTTAACTGTGTCGAAAACGACACAAAGTAAAAATTAAGATGTGGCATTTATGGAACAAGCTAAAACGTGACACCATCAAAAAATAAATCCTACTGTGAATAGGTCTTCAATTTTTGGTATATTTACTCTTTTATATAGATTTTTAATATTAACTCAAGCTGTTATCATAGAGTAAATTTCAATTTATTAAGATAAGTAAAATAGATGTCAATAAAACCCTTAGCGCGCGTTACGGTAGAACCAAAATCAACAGCCACATCATGTGTTATTTGGCTACATGGACTTGGCGATTCAGGCGATGGCTTTGCGCCGATTGTTCCGGTATTAAATTTACCAAAAAATCATGGTATTCGTTTTATTTTTCCGCATGCTCCTGAGCAAGCGGTAACAATTAACCAAGGCTATGTGATGCGTTCTTGGTACGATATAAAAAGTATGGACTTGCATAATCGAGCTGATATGGCTGGCGTACTAGAATCGGAACAAGCCATTCATGCGCTTATTCAGCAGCAGATAGATTCAGGTATTGCTGCCAATAAAATAGTACTAGCAGGTTTTAGTCAAGGTGGCGTTATTAGCTTATTTACCGGTCTTAGGTACCCAAGAGCCTTAGCGGGCATTATGGCTTTGTCATGTTACCTACCAACCGCAGATAAATTGCCCGACAACTGTCACATCGCCAATAAGCAAACGCCTATTTTGCAAAACCATGGTGAGCAAGATGACGTAGTACCAATGAGCTCGGGAAAACTGGCCAATCAACTATTAATTGATGCTGGATATAATACAAAATGGCAATCTTATCGTATGCCTCACAGCGTATTACCGGAACAACTTAGCGATATTTCAGCTTGGTTAGTGAATACCCTATTAAAGTAATCAACCTTATTAAGCTATAAATTAACTCAATAAAAATAAAACCGGCATATTGTCGGTTTTATTCATTTAAACGACAAAAGAAAAATTATGTTAAAGACATTACTGAGCATAGACAGACTCAGTAATATCAACCTACTTAACACTTCCCTTTTCTTCGGCGCCATCTTTTCAATTGGCGCATATAAGCATCTTTATAGGACTTAACCAGAAAGTACTCACTCAATTATATAACTATAAATATCTTATCTAAGAGATAAAAAGAGTTATCCTTGAATACCTGCTTTTATTAATACCGCACTATTGGGGAAACCGTCGGCGATTAAATCATGTTGTAATTGATATAAACGAATAGCTTTACGACTTTTTGGTCCCCAAATACCATCAGGTTTTCCAACGTCAAAACCTAACATATTAAGCTTTTCCTGAAGGGCTTGTAGTTCAGCAGGCTTGTATAATACCTCCTTATCATGAGCACTGACCTTTAAGCCGCTAGCCCCTTGAATACGGTTAGCTAACAAGCCAACAGAAAGCGCATAATTCTCAGACAAATTCCACTTCATAATAACGTTAAAATTAGGGTAAACTAAAAATGCAGGTCCACCAGCGCCAGCAGGTAAGACTAATTCAGCATCTATTTTATAATCAGATAAAGCAGTACCATTAGCACGTGTTACGCCTAAAGCTTTAAAGGTTGCTAAGGGATAGAACTGATCAAACTCGACTTGTTGAAAAGCAAAGTTTTTTGGCAGCTGTACTTGACGACCCCAACGCTCTTTTTCTAACCAGCCAATGTTATTTAAGTAATTAGCCGCACTCGTTAACGCATCGGCTTCACTTTGCCAAACATCTACTTTACCGTCATCATCGCCGTCTAATGCATACTTTCTCAATGCTGAGGGCATAAACTGCATATGCCCCATGGCTCCAGCCCAAGAACCAGCGAGTTGCTTGGTGGTGACCGTTTTATTATCGATCAAATGAAACAGATCAAATAATTCAGCGGTAAAGTATTCACTCCGTCGCTCATCACAGGCCAATGTGGCTAAAGAGTTTAACACCGACATTTTTCCTTTGTTTCTACCAAAGTTAGTTTCTAAGCCCCAAAAAGACACCAAGTACTGTGCAGGAATGCCGTATTTTTTAGACAATTTATCAAACAGCTCTTTATGCTCCGCTAATTTCTTTCTACCGATTTGGATATGATAATTAGTTAAGCGTAATTTTAAATAATCAGCAAAGCTTTGACTAAATTCAGGTTGGTGTTGATCGAGTTCAATCACGCGTTTGATCGGCGCAAGCGCTGGAATAATGTCATTAACAATATAACCTGAATAACCAGCAGATTCGGCCTTAACCTGCAAATTATTGATACATTGTGTAAAATTGTTATCACCCGTAGCATTCACGACTAAGGGCAATGTTGTTAACGAAGCAAAAACTAACTGGGAGAAACGTTTAATAACGGATGACATAACAGAAAAACCTTATAAAAAATTGAATAAAACATCGAAAAATATAACCAAGTTCACATTAGCAAATACTAACTGTCGCACCCAAGGAAAAATTAACGTAAAATGCAAATCAAATGTAACAAATTCTCTTAACAATATCATTTAGGAACGTCATGAAAAAAACATTCAACATCACTCACCCAAAAATTAAAGTTGCTCGCTTATTTGAAGGTGTAAAACATGATGTGAAAAAATACATAAAAAGAGAAAGAAACAAAAAGCTGCCTGCTGGCGTTGATTTTTGGGATTTTGACTCTAAATACGGTATCACCGAAGCAGACGCAGAAGTTGTACATTTATCTGCACTCAATAAACATATCGACGAAGCTGAAAAGCTTGGCTTAACTTCATTCTATGTAGAGATCGTCGTAAAAGAAGGTTTCCGTTCAGTAAAACCGCTTGGTGATGACGAAGACTTCGACGAACTTGACGAAGAATAACTTCAAAGCCGATTTAATTAAATAATGAAAATACCTAAAAGACTACAACCCCTGGTTGACGATGGACTGGTTGACGAAGTAATCAGTCAATTAATGAGTGGCAAAGAAGCAACTGTATATATGGTACGTTGTGGCGATGATATTCGCTGCGCCAAAGTATATAAAGAAGCCAATAAACGCAGTTTCAAAAAAGCCGCTCAATACCAAGAAGGGCGAAAAAGCCGTAATAGCCGTCGCGCACGCGCGATGGAAAAAGGCTCAAAGTATGGCAGAAAACAACAAGAAGATGCTTGGCAGAATGCCGAAGTTGAAGCCCTTTATACGTTAGCTGCTGCTGGTGTTCGAGTGCCTCAGCCATTTGGTTGTTTTGAAAGTGTGTTGTTAATGGAACTGATCACCGACGGTGAAGGCGATGTTGCGCCGCGCTTAAATGACATAATATTGCCACGTGAACACGCCATTGAAGACCACCTTATCATGATGAATTATGTAAAGATCATGCTTTGCGAGGGTATCATTCATGGTGATTTATCAGAATTTAATGTCCTAGTTGACGAATATGGTCCTGTTATTATTGACTTACCACAGGCAGTAGATGCCTCAGCCAACAATAATGCCAAAAGCATGTTACTGCGCGATGTTGAAAATATTACTGATTATTATGCTCAATTTGCCCCAGAATTAGCAAAAAGTAAATATGCTCAAGAAATGTGGGCCTTATATGAAAAAGCAGAATTAACACCAGAAACCGAGTTAACAGGCCTATTTAAGGAAAACACAAAATCGGCTAATGTTGATACAATATTAGAAGAAATAAAAGCAGCATTTGCTGAAGAACAGGAACGATTAGAGCGTATTAGTGATGCAGATGAGTTAGATTAATCTATTCTTATCAGTTAGTCACAGTCGTTGTAAAAATACCAAGTACTTCATCATCCGTTAGAAATCGACTTTGACCTATAGGTAGATTTTCATCCAAGAACAAGTTTCCGATGGCTTGTCGATGCAAGCCTATAACGGGATTACGAAACCGACCAAACATCCGCTTAATTTGGTGATAACGCCCTTCAGTTAATTTAACTTCAGCAATATATTGATTAGTCTGTTGGGCAGCAGTATTACTCATAATTGTTAATTTTGCTGGCTTAGTAGTGATATTTTCAAATTCAAAATACATCCCTTGTGCAAAAGCTGACTGATAGTCATCTGTTAACGGGTTTTGTAAAGTGACTTGATAGCACTTTTCTACTTTATGCTCTGGGGACATAAGTCGTTCTGACCAACGACTGTCGTTGGTCAGTAACAGTAACCCGGAAGTATTTAAATCGAGTCGACCAACAATATGTAAGTTGTCTTTTTCTTCGTTACCACTGTTACTAAATAAGTTTTGCTCGACAAGTAGGTCTATGACTGTTTTGTGTTGTTTATCTATCGTTGCACTGACTACACCAATAGGTTTATTAAGCATTATATAGAGCGCACGATTATCTTGTAAAATGTGACCATCTAGAGTTATTTTTGAAAACTTATCAATTCGTTGGCCAATATCATCTGCAATAATAGTATCTACCGCTATACGCTTTTTCGCTAACATTAAGCGCACAGCTCTGCGACTAACGTTGCAATGTTGACTAATGAAACGGTCGAGACGAGCAGTACTTAATGACATAAATAGGCATTCATTTTATCTGGGGATTAAGAATTATTGGTATTTTAGCGGCTTTTGATTCGAAAGATAGCGCAAACCTGCAGATTAGGTTAACGAACCAGTTTAAGTATTGTTGTCTGCTTAACCGCTTCAACTTTAGCTTCAACTTTAGCTTCAAATTTAATCGGTTTAATATCAGCACGTTCAGCACTGAGTTTGTTATTCTTAAAGCGGTCGAAATGAGCTTGTTTAACTTTCATTTGCTGACAAAATTGATGAAAAGCTGCGTAATCTTTTCGATTAAATTTTTCATTCTCTCGTGTTAACAAACCATCTATGTAAGCGTTATCTCCATTTACTGTTAAATTAGCGATCGCCGTGTAGGGTTTACCATATTCATCAACACGTATAGCTCGTACCGTTTTTACTTCAAAAATCCAATCATCAACTTGCACAAATCGAGGCATTGACTTTATAGGGACACCGTCAGTAGGTTTATTGCTCATAATATTTTTCGACTGCGTATTAACTAATAAAAAAGTCCAACTGTTTATTGTTAACAGTTGGAAATTTGCGACTATAATCCTAGAGAGGCGCGGCTTATTTCTCAACCATTAATTGTTGACTTTTAGAGCCACAAGGTAGGTTTTTAGCTCGCTGGCACTGATTTCAGTGTCGGAATTTTTATCGATGTCTTTAAAATGCTTAACTAATTTTTCATCTTTGCTCGCAATAACTTCTGCTTCATTAAGCAAACCATTTTTATCTTCATCAAACTGAGTCAGTATGGCCGGTGTACTTTTTGCTACATTGTCTACCGACAACATTTTAGTTGCCACAGGTTTAATTCCTGCTTGTTCAGCAATAGGAATATCCAGGCTTGCAACTTTATCTCCTGCGTTGACAAAATACGAAGCTAAGGCACAAGTACCAACAAGTAGAGTCACTTTTGTTAAGCTAATAGAATTCATTTTAATTCCTTTATTTATAGAGTTCATCGGGTTATTTTAATGATTGTAATAATATCATCAACGATAATGCAGGAATCGAACCAAAAACATAAAGCACTGATTTAATTAAATTAATGATAAAGCCAAAATAACTAAGCTGCCTAAAGTGTCGCCATTAAGCAACAGATAAAACAGCCAGAAAAAAAGTTAAAAAACAAAATCGTTAATAATTCAGAAAATAACCGATGTAAAACAGTGACTAACTTATAAAAGTAATAACAAAAAACATTCTAGTATCATCTAAAGTACTGTCTCAAATAAGCGACATGCTTGTTTTTTATCTTAATAAAACTAAAATACACTCCTGATCAATACTTGTGATATCTATGAAAAAATTTAGCTTGTCCGAACTTTTTGCAATAAATTTGTATTCGATTAGAAAACTAAGCATTTTAGGTTTTACTTTTGTTGCGTTTCCGCTAGTCATAGCGTTAATTTATAGCGCAAATCAAGTCACTGAGCTTTCTCAACAAAGTACATCGGCTATCTTTAATGTTGCTGAACTCGTTAAAACAAACCGTCAAATTAACTTTACCTTAGCTAAAATGGAACGCAGTGCTGGGCAATTTATTATTCTAAAAGATCAAGATTTATTGAGTGCTTATTTAAAAGACGAAGAAGTTATCTTAAAAACCATGGCGAGTAATAACCTCTTTAAAAGCAACCCAAGCTTACGCTTGCTCAACATAAGCTTTTCTCAAGCGATTGAGTACCTGCATAGCTACTTAACGCGGCACCCTCTAGAAGAATCGTCATTAACATCGTTACAAGAACAATTTACCCAACTAGTTTCGATACGAAAAATAATAGCCGAACAAAGTAATAACTTACTCATTTTACAAGTAGAACAGGTTAAGGATTCAGCCAACGGTGTTAGACACGATATGCTGAAAAGCTTACTTATCATTCCCTTTACTTTACTTATCGCCGCAATTTTTATCTATTTAATCACTAAACCGCTCAAGCAATTACTCAGTAAAATACATCATTTAGCATTAGGAGAGTTTGAAAAAAAGGTCACTTTACATGGCTCGCCTGAGATGACAGAAATTGCTGACGCCTTGGAAGTGATGCGCAAGCGCTTACATGCTCTGGAATTACAAAAATCGAGTTTTATTCGTCATATTTCCCATGAACTAAAAACGCCACTTGCCGCCATTAGAGAGGGAACAGAATTACTGTACGATAACAGTGTCGGTGAGTTAAACGCTGAGCAGCAAGAAATATCTAACATTATCCGTAGCAGTGTTACCCGCTTGCAACGTTTAATTGAAGACTTGCTTGACTTTAATATTGTGCTCGACTCGACCAGTTTGCAAGATACTGAAATTGTTGATTTATCATTTTTAGTTGATCAGGTATTACAGCAAAGAACTTTAGATATTAAACAGAAAAACTTAACCATTGACTATAAAAACTACGCAATACAACTCAAGGTCAATGCCAAACAATTAAGTGTTATTTTAGATAACCTATTATCCAATGCGATAAAATACTCGCACGAAAATAATGTTATTAACATTAACTGTTCACTTGATAATAGTCTGTTGTCGATAACCGTTATTGACCAAGGTCGCGGAATAGCCAGTAGCCAAAAAGAAAAAATATTTGATGCTTTTTATCAAGGAACACCGGCAAAAAATGCCAAAATAAAAGGTAGTGGTTTAGGTTTAACCATAGTAAAAGAATTACTGATGCGCTTAAATGGCACAATTAACATAACCAGTAGTACAGGTAAAAATAGTGGCACTGCGATGACAATAACGTTGCCTAATGCTTTTCTAACAAAAACAACGAGTGGAGTATCAGTGTAATGTTATGTTCATTTTATAGAATACTCAGTGTTAGTTTTTTACTGTTATTACTGCCCGCATTAACGGGTTGTCAGTTACTGAATACCGACAATAAAAGCCATCATATTAAGAGTGTCCCCCCTGATTATACAAAATATTATTTGTCTTTAGTCGAGTTAAACAAAGCACAAATTGCCGATAAAATACATCAACATCAATTAGTCTCGTTAGCCGAGAGCGTTTTAATCAAACAAGATGAAAGTAACAGTGCTGAAACTATTGAATGGCAGTTAAAATCAGCACTGTTTTTTGCTCTACCTCATTCACCGGTTCACAATCCGTTCACCGCGAAAAGTAAATTAAATCAGCTGTCGTTTATTACCCTGAGTAAAAATAATCTAAGCCAAAGTGACTTTGCCTTTTTTAGTATGTTAAAAACACAACTCAATCAGCAGATATTACAACTTAATGAACTATCGCAAGAAAAAAAGGCGCGACAGCTCATTAAGCAAGCCTATCAATTTCAACAGCAACAATTAGAAGTGTTACAGCAGCAAATAAATCAGCTGAGAAAAATAGAACATAATATTAATGAGCATGGGCAGTAAAGATGACGGTTTCAACAAATAGCAAAAAATTCGATCAGCAAAAAAGTGAAAAAATACTACTTGTTGATGACGATCCCAGTTTATTAAGATTGCTTGATATTCGCCTATCCGCTGCCGGTTATCAAATAGAGTCAGCAAACAGTGCTAAAATGGCTTTAGGTATTTTAGAAACATTTCATCCGCAATTAGTGATCAGCGATTTACGTATGGAAGGTATGGATGGAATGGCATTATTTGAAAAAATCCGTCAGCAACAGCCTAATTTACCCGTTATCATTATGACCGCACACGGCACGATACCCGATGCTATTAGTGCGACTAAGCAAGGCGTATTTAGTTTTTTAACCAAACCTTTTGAAAGCCAAGAATTACTCTCTACCGTGCAAGAAGCCATTCGCTTACAACCACAAAATAGCGCTCATAATACCGACAAAAAAGCCGATATTTGGCGCAAGAAAATAATTAGCCGAAGTGCCGTTATGTCTTCGTTGTTAAAGCAAACTTATCAAGTTGCTCAAAGTGACTTTAGTTTATTGATCCATAGTCCCAGTGGTACAGGTAAAGAACTCCTGGCAAAAGCCGTGCATTTAGCAAGTAAGCGTCATGATAAAAAATTTACGGCGATTAATTGTGCCGCAATACCTGAACAATTACTCGAGTCGGAGTTATTTGGACACTGTAAAGGTGCTTTTACCGGCGCAGATAAAAATCATCAAGGGCTTTTCCAATCAACCCATGGTGGTACGTTATTTCTTGATGAAGTTGGCGACATGCCGATGAGTTTTCAAGTTAAATTATTACGGGCCTTACAAGAAAAAGAGGTGCGCCCAGTCGGCAGTGCCCAGTCAGTAAAAGTTGATGTGCGTATTATTGCCGCTACCCATAAAAACTTACAACAAGCGATCATAGATAAAAGCTTTCGTGAAGATCTTTACTACCGCTTAAATGTTGTGGAACTCACTTTACCTGCTCTGTCTGAACGACGTGAAGATATTCCTTTGCTCGCCCAGCACTTTTTAACTGTAGCGATTGAAAGTACCAGCCATAGAATAAACGGCTTTAGCCAAGCCGCGATGGAGATTTTAATTAGGGCTGAGTGGCCCGGTAATATTAGACAATTACAAAATGTTGTTGAGCAATGTGTCGCTTTATCTACCGAGCCGTTAATTAGTGAGAGTTTAATTAATAATGCTTTACGTAATGAAAGTGCACAACTGCCTTCTTTTCAAGAAGCGAGAGAGCAATTCGAGCGTGAATACTTAGCAACATTACTAAAAACCACTGAAGGTAATGTTTCACAAGCCGCAAAAATAGCGCAGCGAAACCGAACAGAATTCTATAAACTATTGAAAAAGCATCACTTAAATGCCGAATCATTTCGAGTGGATAACAACATGATTTCACAAGCATAGCCGAGCATAACTAAACAATGAAAAGTTTACACTTAAGCAACTTTTTTCCTTATCAGCTAACGCAACTACAAGTAAAAGTGAGTGATAACATTGCTGACATTTACACAGGAAGATTTCAGCTTTCTCGTCAAGAATGGCGAGTGCTAGCCAGCTTGGGCAACGGAGAGTTATTATCTGCAAAGCAAATAGGCGAACAAACTAACTTAGAAAAAATGCCGGCGAGTCGTGCAATAACAAGCATGCAAACTCAAGGGTTATTGGTTAAAAACACAGATAAATCCGATAAACGCTCTTCGCTATTAAAACTAACCACGCAAGGTTTGGCTATATATCAACAGTTAATACCTATGGTGCTAGCTCGTGAGCAAGAGCTATTATCGGTATTAAGTGCTGAAGAAAAAAATCAGCTAGCTAATATTATTGAAAAATTAACCTTAAAATCAGTAGATATAGCGAATAAATAATAATGACTATTGTCGCTGATAATGACTAGCCAAACTCACCATTAAACAGCCTAGGTGAAATTAGCAGACAATAAATGCCTACCGTAGAGCTTAGGTTTTATTGGCTGTTATTGAACGACTCGAGATTAATTAAAAAGAATAAATTGCCGTCACTAAAGTGTCAGTAACGTCAAAGAATGCCTCACCAGATCATCGTTAATACCATCAGATAAAATAGTCTGGCAACAAAGTTTTTCTGATGATAGGTCATGGTTTACCTCTTAACTCAAAGGGCCAGATCAAAATAAAGCGTAAATGACGTTGCTTTAAACACGTCGAACGATTAAAGCTAACTAGCCATGAACTATAGATTTAATGCCCTAACTGTTGACAAGCTATATTAATAGTCTCAAAATAACGACCATAATTGATTAGGTGCTCAATATTTATACTTTAACAAGGTATGAATTAGAGATAATCGGGAAGTTAGTACATGCTATGCATAATTCTGACGCTGCCCCCGCAACGGTAATACTTTACGCGATGTAAAGTTAAGCCCGGAGACCGGCCTAAATAATATCGAATGACTTGCAGTGCGGTGGGCGCTACGGAATTTAATGACATTAGCAATGGCTAGTTGTCACGATCCTTCCGTACCTCCCTCAAAATTTTTTGAGGTTATTATTTTTTCTTATTTACGAAGTATCTTTGTTCTTTTACTCATAGCGATGCCTGTATTTGCGCAATTAGAAGACGTGTCAACTGATGATATAGAAGTCATTGAAATTGTTAATGACCAGTCATTTAATACACCCAATTATCAAGTATTACATCGCGAAAGCTTTATATACTCATCGCAAACTCTCGCCGATATTTTACAGTCGATAAATGGCATTCAAATTCGCCAAATAAGTGGCATTGGTAATCCTGTCTCTGTTTCAATTAGAGGGTCGAGTAGTAAACAGGTACAACTTTATATTGATGGTCAACTTATTAACGATAGCCAGTTTGGTGGTTTTGATTTAAACCAGATACCCACTGAACAAATTGAAAGTATTGAAATCAGTAAAAATCAAGCGATTGGTACCGGCGCTACCCCTATAGGTGGTGTTATTCGCATTAACACTTACAACCCCACCGAAGACTCGAGTAAATTAACCTTGGCCACAGGCTCATTTGGCTATCAAGAAGTTAATGCGCTTTATAATAAAGCATTTAAAACTCATAGCTTGTCTTTTGGTGGTCATTATATTAACAGTGACAACGATTACGATTTTATAGTTCCAGCGGGCTTTAGTCGTAGTGATACGTCTGATAGACAAGCATTAAGAAATAATGAATTTACAAAAAAGTCTTTTTTTATAAACGACATATTCCAATTTAATCAACATCAGATCAGAGTCAATGTACAATATAACGATCAAGAAAAAGCACTGCCGAATTACCAAAACAACTCCCCTGAAAACAATTCAACGTTAAACTCTGACAACTTACGCTATAGCTATCAACATCAATGGTTAAGCAAATCACCTTGGTTAAATTCGATTGAATTTGAAGCCTACGCTGAAAATAAAGATGAGCGTTATATTTCAAGTCCCGACTCGATAAAACTTGATATTAATGATTATGAAACAACAAAAAAACATATCGGCTTTAAACCTTACCTTACATGGAACGAGTTTAATCTAGTGCCATTTGTCAGTTTTAATAAACAGAATTTCAGCTCTGTTAGCGAACACAACGGAAAACCAACACAATGTAATGGTATAGCGTCATGTGATATTTCAGCAAAACAAGAACAACTCAACATAGGCTCTCGCATTGAGTGGCAACCCGAGGCACTCCCTATAGAAGCGTATGCATTGTTGAGTAACCTACAAGAGAAAAACTCAAACATAGCGATTAATCAATCCAGTGCAGCTAAGTTTGTAGCCAATGATAATTATCAGACAACTGAAGTCGGGTTAAGCTTTAAGCAAGGTAATTTAAAAGTTACTAGTAACTTAAGTAATGGTGTGAGAACGCCGACATTGTACGAATTATTTGGTGATAGAGGCTCCTTTAAGGGTAATGATAATTTATTGCCAGAAGAAGCAAAAACACTCTCAATAGGTGGACAGTACCTTTACAAAAGTCTGTCTGTATCTTCATCTATTTACCAACAAAAATTAGAAAATTCAATTGTCGCCATTTTTAACTCAAGTAATGTCGGTAGCTATAGAAATGTCAGCAATGCAGACTTGTTAGGCATTGAAATTCAAACAAATTATCAATTGTTAACGCAATTATCCTTCGCGCTACAAGCCAATATTATAGACAGTGAAACCACATCAAAATTTGTCGCATTTAATAATAAGAAACTACCTGGTATATATCATCAGCAGTACAGCATAGCGTTGAAATACAAGGTGAATTCTGCATGGAACATGTCATTTAAAGTAAGTAAAGATAAAGACTTGTACTTCAATCTCATTAACAGAATTGAAAATAATAACGGTCATGTAGGTAATGGTAATCCAGCCAATCGCACCGTATCAGATTTTTCAGTCAACTGGAAAAAAGGCAAACATAGAATATCTTTTGCCGCCAATAATTTATTTAACGATAAATACCAAGATCTTGCGAATAGAACATCGCAAGGTCGCAGCTTAAAAATAAAATACACAATTAAAGGATTTTAAATGTTAACTCGCTTTAAAAAACACATATTACCATTAAGTTTAGTACTCGGCACAGTTGCTCTTGCTGGCTGTGGCGGAAGTTCAAAAAGTAATGTCGCACCCATAGTTACTGGCGCAAGTAGCCCAACGATAGAAGAAAACACAACGTCTGTTGGCACCTATAGTGCTACTGATGCCGATGGAGACGCTATAGTACTTTCACTTACAGGTGATTCAGGTGCTTTATTTAGCATCACACAAAGTGGTGAATTAAGCTTTATAGATGCTCCTGATTTTGACAACGGTGAAGTCGGTCCTTTTGCCGTCACAATTGTTGCAACGGATGACAGTAAAAAGAACTTAACGGGTGAATTGGCTATTCAAGTGAGTGTCGGTGATGTGAAAGACACACCATCATTCGCGGTTGTTCAAACAGTTGCACCTGATTTTTCAGGCTCTGAAGTTGTGACCTTAGACCCAATTACAGAGCAAGTCACTAAAGGCTATTATATTAAAGATGCCTCTGACTATACTGTTCGTAGCTATAATAAAGACGTTTTTCACATTGGCCGTTATAACATTGATTCTATCTCAAAATATAATGCTGATGCCCTTGATACAGAAGTTTGGTCATATACAACCCAAGATACCGGTGATTCAAATACTCGTAATCCCTATGACTTAGTGTCAGTCAATGAAAGCAAAGCTTATCTTTTACGTTACGGTTCAGACAAAGTTTGGATTGTTAATCCTCAGGCAACACAATTTGAAGATTTCAAATTGGGTCAATTAGATCTATCTAGCTACATCGCTGATAACAATAGTAATGGCACACCAAACCCTGCCTCAGCAACAATTGCTGATGGTAAGCTGTTCATTGCTATGCAACGTTTATCTGACTCTTTTTCACCAAACAAAGCTTATGTAGCCGTTTTTGATACCGCGACAGACCAAGAGATTGAAACAAATGCTGATGCAAATGATAATCTTAAAGGTATTCCGCTTCAAGGCTTAAACCCACTGAATCATAGTATAGTGAGTCAAGGAGATACAGTTTATGTCACAACACGTAACTCATATAGCAGTGCTGATTTAACCTCTAGTCGCATCGAAGCGATAGCGACAAGTGATTATAACTTGAGTAGTGTTTTGTCTGCTGCAGATATTGAAAATAATACCGGTGCTTTTATTGGTTCAAGCGTAGTTGTATCCGAAACAAAAGGCTATTTTGTTGCCAGTGAAACATTTTTTACGCCAAGTTATTATGAACTTTCAACAGTATATACCTTCAACCCAACAACGGGTGTTATTGCTAATGAAAAGATAGCCGCTACGGGTACTGAACAAATTAGCTATATTGCTTTAGATGCTGCAAACTTTCTTTGGCTTAGCGTAAGCAATCCAGAGAAGCCAGGCGTTGATGTTATAAATACTGAAACTAACCTTAAAGCATTTCCAAGACTTGCAACAGAATTAAACCCATCTGCCATTGCCTTTATTGAATAAGATTCGCTTAAAGGTAAGACATTAAGAAGTAATTTGATTTAGGGCACATATTTATGTGCCCTTTTTGTATTTTTACTCTGTGCTATATTAAGTGTGGGTTAACGCGCAATATTAACGGATTTAATTGCATTCACCCACTACTACGAGAACGACCTTATTTAACGTTATATCAAGTGTCTCTTGCTGTTAGCCTGCCAATAACCTGTTGAACCTTATAATACAGTCATAAAAATTACGTCTACAGCACTAATGCAGTAGCTAAACTCAGCAGGTATTTTTTGTTGTATTACTGTGACATTTAAGATGAATAACCCGCGGTGATATTACTCAGTAGCTCGATGTATTATGAAAAGTGTAATTCATCAGACCTAGTCGTGTAATGACAGCATAGTGGACTTAAATTAAGGTCAGTAATAAGCATGACTTTCCCTGCTAATTACCATTGCTGGGGCTGCGCAAAATTATCATTGGCTTAGCCTTTAATTTACTGAGCTGATAGATAAATTATTAATCAGCTCAGTAAATTGAACCACTATCTTTGCTGATCAATTTTTTCACACATATCTGCAACACCACTTAACATTCGGGTACTGAATCTATGCAATAAATCTGCATCAACGTGAATAAACTTATTGTTTTTCACCGCGGGTATTTCTGGCCATTTTTGCCAGTCAATAATGGGTTGTGGTTTATCTGAATTTTCATCCGGTAAAATCATTAAGTGCGGCTGGGCTACAATAACGTTTTCCGTGCTTATCTTTGGGTAAGGCGTCGGGTTGTCTTTAAAAACATTCACCCCCTGACACACTTCAATTAATTGATTTATCCAGGTTGTGCCATTAATGGTCATCATTGGCTCTGACCACAGTTGATAAAAAACGGGGATAGCTTGCTTAGTTTTATTATCGAGCCGTAATTTTTTTAAACGTTGTTCATAAGCTAACGCGACACTTTCTGCTTGCTGTTGATGCCCAGTTAAACCGCCAAAATAACGTAATTCAGTGGCAACATCAGCAATATCTAGCGGATTACTAAAAACAATTTTTAGTCCTAAACGTTTCATTTTATCAATGTCACTTTGCGAGTTGCCTGACTTCCAAACAATAACTAAATCAGGATTCAATGCCAGTAATTTTTCTATTTGCATGCCGTGATAGCTGCCAACACGTGGAATATCTAGCGCCGCTTTAGGATAATCGGAATAGGCAACCGCACCGACTATTTTATCGCCAGCACCAATATCAAATAACATTTCAACAATATGTGGTGCTAAGGCAACGATGCGCTTTGCCGATTGCTCAGCAAAACTTTTACTGGGTATGACTATCAGTAATAAGCTTATTACGGCGAAGGATATAAATTTTTTTGTCATTCTATTAAGCCTTTTACTTTTTAAGAGGCGCTTTTCAAGCACTAGGGTGTGGTCGTTTTGCTGTTGTTAATAATATCTTCAATCGCTGATATTTTTAAGTATTGCTGGCAAACATTAGCCAAACGTTCAAGCTGTTGCTCTCGGTGTTCATCAAGATTAATCGTCTGCTGGATATCATTGTTACTGTCTAACCAGTCAACTAATAATTGTGTCGCAGCCCCTTCATCAAAAATACCATGTAGATAAGTGCCCGCTATTTGATTATCATTTGAAACACAACCATCGCTGGTCTGATTGTCACTTTTATTGAGCAACAGAGGCACAGGGGTTTTATTATCAATAGCCGTCATGGTAGAAACACCACAATGAATTTCATAACCTTTGACCTGACAACTTTTACTGCCCAAGGTCATAGTGGCAGAGACTTGAGCTAATTTTTTTTCTGCGGTTAATTCAGTGGTAAGTTCGAGTAAACCTAAGCCGGTTATCGTCTCAATCGTTGACTCAACACCTTCAGGATCGTTGATAGTTTGCCCAAGCATTTGATAGCCACCACAAATACCAAACACTTTACCGCCGTAGCGCAAATGACGTTCTATATCGCTTTGCCAATCTTGGTCTTTAAGAAATTGCAGATCAAAAATAACATTTTTACTGCCGGGTAAAATCACTAAGTCACAATTGTTTATCCGCTCGCCCATTTTAACATAGCGTAAATTTATTTCCGGGTTCAAGCGTAACGTATCAAAGTCGGTATGGTTACTTATGTGCGGTAATAACGGTACAACAATATTTATTTTGGCTTGTTCAACCTTATTTTCAATCGCAACGGCATCTTCGGCGTCAAGCGCTAAGTCGTGTAAATAAGGTAATACCCCCAATACTGGCTTACCCGTTTTCTCTTCTAACCAATCAAGTCCAGACGTTAACAAGTTAATGTCTCCACGAAAGCGATTAATAATAAAACCTTCCACGCGGTTTTGCTCTGAAGGTGATAATAGCTCGAGTGTTCCCACTAAGTGAGCAAAAACACCCCCCCGATCGATATCAGCAACGAGGATCACTGGACAATCAACGGCTTCGGCATAGCCCATATTAGCAATATCATTAGCGCGTAAATTTATCTCTGCGGGGCTACCAGCCCCTTCAACCATTAGCAGCTGAAACTCTTTCGCTAAACGGTGATGTGATTCAAGGACAGCGTCCATCGCTACTTTTTTATAGTCGTGGTAGCTGGTCGCCTCCATATTTGATATGGCTCGACCATGAACAATCACTTGTGCACCTGTATCGCTATTAGGTTTAAGTAATATCGGATTAAAATCAACACGTGGGGCAATCTTTGCGGCAACCGCTTGCAGTGCTTGCGCCCGACCAATTTCACCACCATCACTAGTAACAGCACTATTTAAAGCCATATTTTGTGGCTTAAACGGTGCAACTTTATAACCTAAATTTACAAATACTCGGCATAAACCAGCAACCAAAGTACTCTTTCCAGCGTCAGAGGTGGTGCCTTGCACCATTAATGTTTTCATTAGTTTTGTTGTTCCGATATTTGACTAATCAACGCGTCACTTTTTAATGTCAGTGGTAATCCAGCAATGACAAAATCGACTTGCTTAGCTAATGTCGCCAGTTTTTGATGCAGCCAACCCGCTTGGTCGACAAATTGTCGCGACAGCTCGCCCATAGGCACAATGCCATGCCCAACCTCATTACTAACAAAAATAAGTTTTTTTGATTGATAAGTGCTGGTATCACTAATAAAAAGCGTTATAAATTCGATAAACAGTGACTTTTGTTGGCGATAAAACTCGCTATCTTGATGGCACAAACAATTACTGAGCCACAGTGTTAAGCAATCAACCAGCACACAATCACTGCTTTGTAATGCTTGTTGAAGTGCCTCAGCTAAATACAAAGGCGACTCAAGCAGTTGCCAATGTTGAGGACGCTCGTCTTGGTGCTGTAAAATACGTGCGCTCATTTCTTCATCATGGGCTTGTGCTGTAGCGAGATAACATATCGTTAGCCCGGCTAACTCAGCCTGTTTGGCAATACTTTCGGCGAGGCTCGACTTTCCTGAGCGTGCGCCGCCTAAAATTAAATGAAGTGTATTGGCATCACTAATTTTCATAGGCCTGCCTCCGTCAAAAATGTTGTCGCAGGAGATGCCAAGACCAGTAAAATAATATAAACCGCCACTTCTAAAATTTGTTGCGCCGCTCCTAAACAATCACCAGTAAAACCGCCTAGTTGACGATTAAACCAAAATATTAATAAAAGACGCATTACCCATAAGCCCCCTATTAGTGCTAAACAATGCAATGCTGGTAATAAGCTAAATATCACCAACGCTGCGGTGATTAATAAGATTAACAAGCCTTTTAGAGATAAATGCTGCGCTAAAGGTTTAACTTTTGATTGTGCATCTTCGCTGACATAAGCCATGCTAAAGATTAAACTGGTACTGACGGCCCTGCTTAAGGTATGCGCTATAATCAATGCCACAGAAAGTGCTAATAAAGGATTGCTGCTATGGCTACTTAATAACACTAAACTCTGATATTTGATCATTAAAATGAAAAACAAGCTGGCTGCGCCATAAGTCCCTAAACGGCTATCTTTCATAATGTTTAGCTTTTGTTCAACAGTCCAACCACCACCGAAGCCATCCCAAACATCAGCCCAACCATCTTCGTGAAAAGCGCCGGTAAGCAATAAGCTCACTGCCATAGAAATGAGTACCGCTAAAGAAATGGGTAAAAAGCTCGCCAACAATACTAAAGTAGAGGCGGTGATCACACCAATAAATAAACCAATTAAGGCAAAATATCGGCTCGCTTGATGGAGCATTTCAGGTTTTACCACCTCAGGTAAACGCACCGGTATACGAGTAAAAAAACTTAAAGCAAGTAACAACAAATAGTATTGTTGTTGGCATTGTTGCCAGCGTGTTTGCTTAGTCATTTAATCTTCAGCTTTGTTAGTGTTAGCACCCGTAACATCAGTCACTTGCGCCTGAGTAAAGCTTGCCATATCATTATAAAAAGCCGCAGCTGCCTGAATTAATGGCAGTGCTAATGCAGCGCCTGTGCCTTCCCCTAAGCGTAAGCCTAAATTTAATAGCGGCTTAACCTGCAAATGGCTAAGCATCTTTTGATGACCTTGCTCACCCGAGCAATGAGCAAAAATCATATAATCTTTAACGTTTTTATTAATGCTGATAGCGAGCATAGCGGCGGCAGTACAAATAAAACCGTCAACAACAACAAGCATTTCTTGTTCGGCCGCTGCTAACATAGCGGCGGTAATTTGTACGATTTCAAAACCGCCTAAAGACGCTAAAATTTCTTTAGGGCTGTTTAGATTTCCTTGATGAAGCACTAATGCTTGCTCAATGACCTGTTGTTTTATTTTTACTATTTCATCACTAACGCCAGTACCTCGACCAACACATTCACTGGCTGGAATAGCCATAACAGCCGCCATAATAGCTGCGGCAGAAGTGGTGTTACCAATACCCATTTCACCAAAAGCAATTAAGTTACAGCCTTTTTCATGAACTGATTTGACCAAAGCAGTCGCTTTTTCAAAACCAAGTTCAACTTGCGCTAGACTCATCGCTGATGCGATATTTAACGGTGCCGTGATATTACCTAAACGTTGATTGATAACGCCTGAACAATTATCAATTGGCGATAAAATCCCCGTATCTACCACACTTAGCTGCCAACCAAGCTGCTTACAAAAGACATTGATCGCCGCGCCACCGCTGGCAAAATTAGCAACCATTTGTGAGGTCACTTCACTCGGTGCAATAGACACACCTTGCGCTGCAACACCGTGATCACCAGCAAATATAAATAAACTAGGATGTTTAATACTCAATGATTGTTGGTCAGTATTTACTGTTGATAACTGCACCGCGGCAATAATTTTAGCGGTATCTTCTAGTTGGCCTAATGCGCCGAGTGGTTTAGTTTTTCCATCGATAGTCGACTGGATCTGTTGATTAAACACATCAGTTACTTTTTTAATAGCAAAGTTCATCAATAGCTCCTTTAAGCTTTATTTTTGCGAAAGTACAACAAGGATAAAAAGAATAAGCTCCCCAAAGCAGAAGTGATAACACCTACGGGTAGCTCTTGGTTTTCTAATACAACTCTCGATAATACATCCACCCAAATCATAAAAACACCCCCGACTAAAGCCGTTAACATAATGCCAAAAACAGTACCTTGAGAAACAAAAAATCGTACAATATGGGGTATCATCAAGCCAACAAAGCCTATACCGCCGCACAAAGAGACTAACGTTGCGGTGATCAGTGAACTCAGTACCAACATCACTAAGCGAAAGCGATTAACATTAATACCTAAGGTTGTCGCACTTTCATCGCCTAACAACATTGCATTCAGCTGGCGTCGATACGCTAACATCATAATGACACAGCTAATAATAACGACCGCGGGAAACCATAAGATTGACCATTGCGCACGCGAAAAACTGCCCATAGTCCAAAATAATATCGCAGTAACCGCTTGTGGATCGGTATGATAAAGTAACAAGCTAGTAAACGAGCTAAACAAAAACGATAATGCTACGCCAGCCAATAGCATAGATTCAACTTGTTGACTTTGCCGACGACCAGAGATCATTAGCAACATTAGCATCGCCACTAAACTGCCCGCAAAAGCCGCAACAGGTGTTACAACAGAAATAGTGCTGCCCAGTAAAACAATAGATATAACGACTCCTAAAGAAGCCCCTGAAGAAATACCAAAAAGATAAGGGTCGGCTAAGGGGTTTCGCGTTACCGTTTGTAAAATCAGCCCAGAAACCGCTAAGCCACACCCCGCTAAAAACGCTAAAATAGCGCGTGGCATGCGTAATTCCCAAATAATACGCTCATAAAAAATCACCTCACTAGCGTCTTTATCTGCGGATAAACTAGCCAGTAGACTCGTAGTAACATCGCTAAAACTGATATCTGCCGCACCTAAAGATAACGACGCAATAAAGCTGATAACACCAAAAGCTAAGGTCAGAAAAATAATCCCCGAATGATTGACCTTAAACATGAGGTAACGCTCTACTTTCTGCCGTTTTGTCTTGAGTATCGTAGCCATAAAAATAAGAAATATGAGGAACCTTATGTTGTGGATGAAGAGAGACTTGCGCGCAAACACCAAATACATTTGATAACATCTCAGAGGTGATCACAGCTTGTGGTGACCCTTGCTCAACCAGTTTGCCTTTATCTAACACCAGCAGTTGATCGCACATCGCACTGGCAAGGTTTAAGTCATGAAAAGACGCAATAACCGTGATGCCTAGCGATTTAGCTAATTCAATAACCTGAATTTGGTAGCGAACATCAAGATGACTGGTTGGCTCGTCCATAATAAGTAAGCTGGGCGTTTGTACGATAGCACGAGCTATAAGTGCGCGTTGTTTTTCTCCACCAGATAAATGTTCAAAATTTTGTAAATTTTTATCCACTAAGCCAACCTGCTTAATAGCACGGTCTATCTTGAGTCGGTCGCTGGCTTGTTCACGGGTAAATAGACCTTTGTGTGGCAATAAACCGAGCGCAACAACGTCATGAACAGTTAAGTTAAAATGGGTGGGTGTTTCTTGTAAAACTACAGCGATATCTTGCGCATATTGATAGGCGTCGTACTTTTGCCAAATATCTTTTTGATTAAATTTTACCAAACCAGAATCGGGTTTTACATAACGATATAAGCAGCGAAGTAAGCTAGACTTTCCTGCTCCATTAGGCCCTAAAATACCAGTAAAACTGCCTTTTTCAATGGTGAAAGAAATATCATCTAAAATAAGCTGGCTGTCGGCATGCCAAGAAAGGTGCTGCACTGAAAGCAATGCGGTATTAGCGGTATTTATTGATGAGGATTGATCCTTGCGACTATTCAAAAATTGCTACTCACATACTGTTGACACTTAAGGAGCGGCAAACAGAGCACAATCAATCTCTTAGTTTATTAAAAATGCAAGAGTCGATAATACAATGTTCGAGTAAACCCGCTCGACTTTGTTGGTTATGCCTGTCATTTTGATAGGCAAATGACTCTAAATTAATGGGTATCCTGACTTAAGCTTTATGGTTATTAACTACCACTAAAAGGCTTTTACAGTTGCGGGTACAGTTGCGGTTTTTCACCACATTCCCACATTAAAAATGAGTTATATAATTTTGTGTGGAGATTATCGTCTGCTCACTAAAAATAGCAAGTTTTAATTGCCAATAACACCGAACTCATTGACTTATCAAGGTAACTTATCACCACACTATTTTTGGCCAATCAACGCCACTATCATCAGTATAAATATTAACTTTAACTAGCCCCGCATAAGGAATATCAATATGACTCATATGAACCGTGCCTGGCATAGGCAAATTAAGTACGCGCGCAATTAAGTGTTTGATAACACCGCCATGCGCAACCACTAAGGTATTCCCCTCGGGTGCGTCTGCGAGCCATTCTTGCCACCAAGTATCGACACGCTTGGCAAAATCAGCCATAGCTTCACCATTAGGCACAGCATGCTGCCAAGGATTTTGCCAAAAATCACCCAGTGAAGGCTGCACAGCACTGGCTTTTATCTGCCACAAGGCTTGATAGGTTTGCCCATCCCAATCACCAAAATTCATTTCTTTAAGGTTATCGCTTAATTGAAGATTAATGCTGTATTTTAATGAGTATGCTTTGGCAAACACCTGACAACGTTGCAGAGGCGAACTGATACAAAAGGATATCTCAGGTAATTTTTGGCTAACGTCCCACAGCTGTTGCAAGCCATTTTCAGAAAGTGCGACATCTGTTTTACCGGCTAAAATACCCGGTGTAGCAATTTCACCATGGCGCAATAAATATAAAGTCCGCTGTAGCAAAGCATTACCTCTTAATATATATAGTGTAAAAAAGCATAGCGTAACCTTAAATTCAATATTGCGTAAGTACTATGACAAATAGCCGTGCACTTATAAGCGACAGCATGCGCGTCAATGTTGTTCACTTTAGCAAAATGAGCACTTAACTACCTCCCCATTTAGCCTCACGTTTACCAAAAAAACGCACGTTTTAATCCCTCATTTCCATCATAATGGGACCCTAGATTTAAAGGTGAAATACCTGCTAATTCGTTTTGTTCTTTTGATACTGTTGAAAACCAAGGCGGTCCGGGGCTTCTCCCTTAATGCTTTAATGTAATAGCAAAAAATGGCTAAACTCACCTATAAAAAAGCCGCTCAGTTTACCTGAACGGCTTGGCTAATTTAAGTATGTTTAACTTTACTATTTAATTAGAAACTATAACGAGCAGTCAATGTAATTCTACGTGGAGCTTGGTAGTTTACCGGTGTCGTATAGTTAGGGTTAGGCAGTCTCGATGAAGCCGAGCCTACGTCACCTGTTTTATTGTATTCAGTGACTTCTTGAAAGTTAAAGGCATTTCTAACATTGACTTTCACGGTTAAGCCATCAACATATTCCGGCTTATACGTTAAACCTAGGTCAACATTTTTAACCCATGGAGTACGGCCTTGATCGCCACGACTACCTAATACACCACCACAGTAAAACGATGAAGCACCGTAATTAGCTAAACCGCCAGCATCAACACCTAACTCATCTCTAAGTTCGTCAAGTGAAATAAAACCAACACAGTTTCTTGGACGACCAGATTGTAAACTGAAATTAACAGATACTGAAGTCTCATCATTAACTTGGTATGCACCAAAAGCTTTAAAAGTGTGACGACGATCATTGGGTAAAGCACCATAGGCACCATCTTGAAATAATGCATTATCAATGCCTTGTGTTAAACCTGCATCATCTTGCTCTAGAGTTGAGTTAACATAACCTTCTGAGTTACCTTCACTTTTAGCTAAAGTATAAGAGCCCTGCAAGAACCAACCGTCAGCAAAAGGCTTCTCGAAAGTGAATTCTAAAGCTTTATAAGTACGTTTGTATTTTTCTAGGCCAAAGTATTCTTTAGGAACACTTTCTACCTCGTAATTACCGTCATTGTTAAGATCCAGCGCAATAGAAAAATCATTACCTGGGTTCATCATCATACAGCCAGCCATTGATTTATAATCAAAATCATTATAACCATTGTCTGTTGCATAATCGATAAATGGCTGATGAGAACAGTAATCATCCATGCCATCTTTAACTTCACGGTAAATAGCCTTCGCACCTAAAATCCAGTCATCAACCTGCTGTTGATAGCCAAGAATAAATTCATCTTGATGCATAGGTTTTAAGTTTGTTGCCGCTACGGTTCTTGAATCAGGCGCTTTCTCATCACCGTTAGAGTTTCTTGTACCAATAGCGTCGCCCACTTTATCAGGAGCAGCAGTGATTGGATTTTCATCAGCACTGTCTACATAAAAGTACTCTTCATAGCTCCATTCAGTGCCTGCAGCACGAATATTTGTATTAGCCGCGATTGGCATAAAGTAACGTCCGGCCGTACCGAAAAGTTTTTTGTTACCATCGCCATCCATATCCCAAGAGAAGCCCAAACGCGGCGCCAATTCACTGTCAGATTTAACAAATGAATCGCCATCACCGTTGCGGTTTTCAAAGCCTTCTGAACGCAAACCTAAGTATACCATCCACTCATCAGTAACTTGCCAAGTGTCTTCTATATAAAATGCTGTGTTTTCAACTTCATAAGAAGCAGAACCCGTATTACTTTCTCTATGGCGAATATATTCGTCACCTGCTGTCACAAATGCGCCATTGACACTTTGTCCGCCTGCTCCGTCAACATCTTGAGCTACATGCCAGCGCCAGTATTCGCCACCTGTAAAAGTAGTGCCTCGTTTAGTCGAGGTAAATTTCTCTTGGTCATAACCGACACGAAGTGTATGTTCACCTAGAATCCATTCTGCGCCTAAACGTAAAGAGTCGCGTTCATCAGTATCAGAAGCGATCCCAGCTTCAGGCACAGTACTTTGGCCTTGAGCAATACCCCAACAACCAATGCTTTGTGAACTTGAAGGTGTTTCACGGCAATCGAATACTAACTCACATTCAGCGCCAGGGCCGATATCAGGGTTACGCGTTTCTAGTTCATTGGTCATGTTGCCCCAAAGAACACTTACTGAGAAATCATCAGTTAAAAATCTGGTATAGTTAATGATAGTAACATCGCCACCTTTGGTGATCTCATAAGGGTCAGCAGCTTCACCATGAGTTCCAGTGTAATACATATCTTCAGGGTTACTGTATGAGGTAAATTCTTGTGTTTCTTCATTATCGATGTAAGTCATCTCTAATAAATGGTCGTCTGAGATATTCCAATCAAGCTTTAACAAGTACATTGGTGAGTCGTCTTTCATTGTCCCACTTGTTTGTTTACCAAAGGTATTGCTTTCATCATCTTGGCCTTCAAATAAGCCAAAAAAGAATAGTTTATCTTCTACAATAGCGCCTGATGCATAGGCATTATAGGATAAAGAGTCAAATTCATTAGCTGAGCGGAATGAAGAATAACGGTTAGAGTATTCTAAATCAGGATCGCGAGAAGTAACATCTTTGCCATCTTCTCTAAAACTTGCTGGCGTAGATTCAATTGAGCCACCAAATTTCCATTCATTTGAACCACGTTTAGTTACTAAACTAACAACGCCACCTAATGAACGACCGTATTCTGCGCCATAACCACCGGTGCGAACTTGTTGCTGTGAAACAGCATCATAAAGAAGGTCAGCAAAAGAGGTAAAGTTACGAATATTAGTAACATCGAAACCATTAATAAAATAACCATTTTCAGCAATTGACGAACCACCAAAAGAGGCCGTATTACCATTTCCTAAACCAGAATCACCTGCTGTTGCTCCAGGGGCTAACAAAGCAACTGATGTCAAATCTCTTGCTACCGGTAATAAGTCTATTTGCTCAGCAGTAAAGACTGAAGTCGATTCTACCGATGTGGTATCGATACTAACTAAAGAATTACCCACAATAGAGATAATTTCAGAAACTTCTGTAAAATCAACATTACTGCCCTTACCAATAGCGACTAAGATGTTTCGAGTATCTACACCATTGTCAGCAGTATACTTGCCTGTCGGCAACTTAGAAAAGTTAAAACGACCATCTTCACCAACAATAACAACACGTTTAAACCTGTCGCTGGGTTCTTAATTGTTACACTTTTACCCTAAATTGCTTTACCGTAAATAGAGCCACTAACATTATCGGCAAAGGTCATCGGAGACGCAGCTAAACATGCCCCAACTGTAATAGCAGCTAACGAACGATTAAAGCTTCGCTTTATATTTGAATTTTTCATTATTATTTTAATCTCCATTGTTTATGTATTTATTTATTTATTTTAAATAAATAAAATTTCCGTAAATTGTTACAAAAAGGTAACAACTAAAAACATTCTCACCTGAAATAGTTTATCTAACAAGATGAATACGAAGGATGCTCTATTATAACAATTGAGTATAGGGTGATGATAAAAATGCTATAAATTGGCATACTTAAAGCAGCTATTACTTTTTATTGGTTTTGTTAAGTAAAAACCAAATAAATAAAAATCAATTAAAACAATACAATAAAAAACAAAATATTGTTTATTTATATATTTAATCTAATAACAGTTGAAAAAATCATTATATTTAATATGAAATTCCTCTCTTATAAAAGTGGATAAGAAAGTAACAATTACTTTTTTTGTATCATTATCTTTGCATTAAAATTAAGATATTCGTACTTATAGCCAGATAAATGGCTGCAACAAAAATAAAACAAAAAAATAACAAAATGTGTGTATAAATAGTATTTGTAACTATATTTGATGACAAAAAATGGCTTTAGCATTAAATATTATTAATAGGTATAAACTGAAAAATGAATTGATCTAATTAATGAGTGCTTTAATTGTTAGTTTAGATAAACGGGCATTTTGCATCACTTGCTGGGGTAGGTAAGTTATTATTGCTTTCGCTATTTAGGTGTTCAAAAATCCAGAAGTTATAGACACTCATTCGCTAATTATTGACTAAGAATATGATTTAGCTTAGCATCCGCCAGACTCCGTTTGTAAATTGAAGAATGCAGTAAAAATGAAAAACATTTGGCTTGGCTTTTTAATAGTACTATCGATTGCCTTGCAATCGTTTGTTGCTGTGGCTAATTCAGACAACAATCATCAGCTTGACGCTCAACATTTGCAAACTGAACATTCTCATGAAGTTGACAATCAAGCGCGACTTAATGCAACCTCAGGTACTGAGCATAACGTCAAAGACTGTCATCATTGTGGGCACTGTCAAGGTTCACACAGCCAATGGTTTTTAACAAAAAAATCAACTTCGACTGTCACTAAGCTATTAATTCCCAATCAATATTTTTATCTTATCGATATCAATATCAACTTTATAGAACAACTTATACGCCCCCCAATCGCTTAATTTAATTTTATAACAATTTTTCGCAACAAGTTTACTTAACACTAAATATTGAATTTAGTGTTGTTGCAACGTTTACCTTTAAATTAAGAGATAACAATGATCAACACCAATAAAAAACCAAAGCCACTAAAGCTACTGAATGTTTTATTTTATGGTTTAACCACCTTAACTATTCCTGCTCTTGCTGTCGAAATCACCGAAGACACGCACAAAGCAGGGGTTAGCTTTACCACAGCACAATTAACACTCGCAAATATTAAAGTATCGATGCTAACACCCAAGATTTTCGCACGACGTGTTTATGCCCCAGGAGAAATAAAAGCGAATGGTTACATCAGTTATATCGTCTCACCACGCACAGAGTCAGTGGT
The DNA here is from genome assembly GCF_014077465.1 of Colwellia sp. BRX10-4. NCBI lineage: Bacteria > Pseudomonadati > Pseudomonadota > Gammaproteobacteria > Alteromonadales > Colwelliaceae > Colwellia > Colwellia sp. BRX10-4. The sequence continues at coordinate 106,062 of NZ_JACGVZ010000003.1, read as the reverse complement.
CATAAGTCGTCATGCGACCTTAGGTGAACATATTGAAAAAGACCAACCATTAGTCACGTTATTTAGTGAATCTGTTGCTGCAGCACAAGCTAATTATCGGGTAACGTATACTGAATGGCAACGGGCAAAAAAATTAACTAAGGGTACCTTAAGCGAGAGCCTTTTACTAAAAAGTGAGACTGATTACATCGCCGCTTTTAGCCGTTTGACCGCATTTGGGCTAACAAAAAACGCTATTGAAGATATTGTTAAAAACAATTCATCAACCCTAGGTGAATATACCTTAGTAGCGCAGCGCGGAGGAGCGGTATTAAGTGATGATTTTTCACAAGGACAGCGAGTCACCCCCGGTGAAAAAATTATGATTTTGGCTAACGAAGAAAGCTTATGGGTAGAGGCGCGTGTTTCACCCAACAAAAAACTAAACTTACCCGCGGGGACAAGGGCTGAAATAGAGTTTGCTGGCCAAACTTATCATGCCTTGGTTATTCAAGAAGCTCATACAATCGACCCAACAACCCGTACGAGAATTGTTAGGTTGTCTGTCGAAAATAAAGATGATTCATTACACTCAGGGATGTTTGTAGATGTTAATTTTCAATTTGACACGCAAACTGCCGTAATCGCAGTACCCGAAACAGCGTTAATGCGCGGGGCTGATGGCGACTGGACTGTCTTTGTTGAAGACCATCCGGGTGAATTTGTGGCTGTAGAAGTTGAATTAGGCCAGCCTTTAGGCAATTACCGTCAAATCATCGGTATTGCCGCCAACACAAGAGTGGTTACCCAAGGTGCCTTTTTTGTGGCTTCAGAAATAGCGAAAAGTGGATTTGATCCACACAGCCACTAAAGAGGAATAACACGATGTTAAATAAAATGATTGATTGGTCGGTAGATAATCGGCTACTGGTGGTTATTGCACTCATCACCACCATGGCAGCCGCTATTATTGCCATTCCAAATTTGAATCTAGATGCATTTCCTGATGTCACTAATGTTCAAGTAGCGATAAATACCGAAGCACCTGGCTTAGCCGCTGAAGAAGTAGAGCAACTCATCACCTACCCAATTGAAGCGGTGATGTATGCTTTGCCTGATGTTGAACAAGTACGGTCAATATCAAAAACGGGGCTATCTGGCGTTACGGTGGTTTTCAAAGAAGGCACTGATATATATTTTGCTCGTCAATTAGTATTTGAGCGGCTACAAGCGGCAAAAGTACTAATCCCTCAAGGCATTGGTTCACCTGCAATGGGACCTAATACCTCAGGTTTAGGTCAGGTCTTTCAGTACTTACTTATTGGTGACAAAGAGGCGGGTTATAACTCAATGACTTTAAGAAGTTTAAATGATTGGCTAGTGAAATTATTGGTTATGCCGGTTGATGGTGTAACTGATGTTTTATCTTTTGGCGGTAGTGTTCGCCAATATCAAGTCAACATTGAACCCAGTAAATTGCTTTCTTATCAGTTAAGCCAAGATGACATAGTTACCGCGCTTGAAAACAACAATGCCAATGTAGGTGGTTGGTATATGAACAGAGGACAAGAGCAATTAGTTATACGAGGCACAGGTTGGTTTAATAGTGGTGAAGCGGGATTAGCCGACATTAAACAGGTGCCAGTGAAAACGGTGTCTGGCACGGTAGTCACTATCGCAGATCTCGCCAAAGTAACTTTGGGGAGTGAAATTCGCCAAGGCGCGGCGACCATGACACGCAGAAACAAAAATGGCGAAGTTGAACGCTTGGGTGAAGTCGTTTCAGGTATCGTATTAAAGCGTATTGGCGCAAATACCAAAGCCACCATTGACGGAATTAACACTCGAATACCCATGATTAATCAAGCCCTACCCAAAGGTGTGCGCTTTGAGCCTTTCTATGACCAAGCCGATTTAATTACCCAAGCGGTTAATACTGTTGTTGAAGCACTTGCCTTAGCTTTTATATTTATTGCGGTGATACTCGCCTTATTTTTAATGAATTTAACCGCAACATTTTTGGTGTTAATTTCGATTCCTATCTCGGTCGCTATTGCGCTAATGGTGACTTCTTGGCTAGGGTTGTCAGCTAATTTAATGTCATTAGGCGGGATTGCGGTCGCAATAGGTATGTTAGTTGATGGTTCGGTGGTGATGGTTGAAAACATCTTTAAACATTTACACCACTCTAGCGATCCCAACCATAAAAATAGCCAGCAACAAGATATTTCACGACAGCTAAAGGCAGCAGGAAAAGAAGTTGCTCGCCCGGTATTTTTTGCCTCAGCTATTATTTTGGTGGTCTTTACGCCGCTATTTAGTTTTGAAGGGGTCGAAGCTAAACTTTTTCAACCTATGGCTATTAGCATTATTTTAGCCGTAATATCTGCCACCCTAGTGGCACTTTTTGTAGTGCCGGCATTAGCAACGTTTATGTTTAACAAAGGCGTAAAAGAAAGGGAAAGTTTTATATTAACGCCTTTAGATAAACTCTATCGAACAAGTCTTAAAGCCGCGATGAAACGCCCTAAGGTTGTGGTGTTTACCTGCATATCATTACTGGTTGCAGCTATATCATTGGTCCCCCAAATAGGCACAGAGTTTGTACCCGAACTTGAAGAAGGCACCATTAACTTAAGGGTCACTTTAGCCCCATCATCGAGTTTGGAAACAGCGTTAGCAGTAGCGCCTATTCTTGAAGAAAAGTTAATGGCGTTTCCTGAGGTAACCTACGCACTTAGTCGCATTGGCCGGGCTGAAATCGGTGGCGATCCTGAGCCCGTTAATAACATTGAAATATACCTAGGATTAAAGCCAGTATCACAATGGCGTAGCGCTAAAAGTCGCATCGAGTTGCAAACGTTAATGGCAGAGGACCTTGAACAATTTCCTGGCTTACTGCTTAATTTTTCACAGCCAATTGCGACCCGTGTTGATGAATTACTGTCTGGGGTCAAAGCACAACTGGCTATTAAATTATTCGGTCCAGAGTTGTCGGTACTCGCCAGTAAAGGCGAAGAAATTGCAGCGGCGATAAAAGAGGTGAAAGGCGCGCGCGATGTCGCATTAGAGCAAATAGCAGGAGAAGCACAATTAGTCATAGAGCCCAAAAGACAACAACTGTCTCGTTTTGGTTTGTCGGTTGGCGATGTTATGGATGTCATTAAAGATGGCATTGGCGGGGTGAGTGCTGGGCAGATAATTAACGGTAACGAGCGCTATGATATTTATGTCAGATTGGAAGAAAAGTATCGCAACAGTCCTGAAGCCATTGCAGACCTTCGCTTACAATCGCCAACAGGTGCTTGGGTCCGTTTAGGAGATATCGCCACCATCACCTTTGAGTCAGGCCCACCACAGGTACGTAGAGATAATGTTCAACGCCGAGTCGTTATTCAAGCAAATGTACAAGATAGAGATATGGGCAGTGTTGTTGCTGATATTCGTGAAATTATTGCCAGCACAGTAGACTTACCGACAGGTTATTCTGTGGTTATTGGTGGTCAATTTGAGAATCAACAACGTGCGCAACAGAGGCTATTACTGGTGGTGCCACTCTCATTGGCATTAATTGCTTTGCTACTTTATTTTGCTTTTGGCTCGTTGGGTCAAGCGATGTTAATTTTGGTTAATGTCCCCTTAGCGATTATTGGCGGTGTATTCTCACTTTATCTTAGCGAACAATATTTATCTGTACCTAGCTCTATTGGTTTTATTACGTTGTTTGGTGTTGCTGTGCTCAATGGCGTTGTTATGGTTGAGCGGATAAACCAGCATATTAGAGAAGGCTTATCAACGTCACAAGCAGTTTTCGACGGTGCTACATCGCGACTACGTCCAGTATTAATGACCGCGATGACTTCCGCATTGGGGCTGATGCCGATGATGATGTCTAATGGCGTGGGTGCAGAAATACAACGCCCCCTCGCGAGTGTTATTGTTGGCGGATTAGTCACCGCAACTTTTTTAACCTTATTTGTCTTACCTGTTTTATATAATTTCTTCTCTGCGGCGAAAATTAAACAACGGATAAAAGATTAATGTTATAAAACCCCTGAACAAAAATTGTTGAGGGGTTTTATTTAAATTAACAGCCAATATACTTAATCAATAAGACTATAAATTACCAGTTATAAAACCAAGAATCACCTACGTTTACTGATCAAATTTGTAGTCACTATTATTGATCAAATAATGTTTAAATTCTTCTAATGGTAAAGCTTTTGAGTAATACCAACCTTGACCAAATTTAATATCCATTTTCAGTAATTCGTCTACTTGTAATCTATTTTCAATACCTTCGGCAATAATACTCGCCCCTAACTTATCCGCTATTGAAACAATATTTGGTATTAGAGTTGATCTAATGGAGCCTGTCTCAACTTCATCAATAAATGACTTATCAACCTTTAAAGTATCAATATCTAACAGCTTTAATTGAGATAAATTAGAGTAACCGGTGCCAAAATCATCAATAGAAATTTTAATACGACTTTTTGACAGTACTTCTAAGGTATTGCCCACTTTACTATAGTGTAACTCTTCATCTTCTGTGACCTCAAAGCAAACATCAAGATTCGGTGTTATATTGTTAAACAGTTCGACTCCTTTGAGGATATTACCGTTATTGATATCTTTAGGATAAACATTAATAGAAAGATAAAAGGGTTTATTGGTAATCTTAATATCTTTAAAATCGTCGATAGCTTGCAAGATGAGGTCTTCCGTCATCAACCAAGACATATCTAATTCACCCACCACTGAAATAAATTGATCAGGATAAAGAGGACCAATATGGTCTTCAAATCGTGCCAGTAATTCACAGCCAATAACTTTATCCGTTTTTAACTCAACAATAGCCTGATAATGTGGCTTAATACCTTTAAAAGATAAGGCTAATTTTATTCTTCTCTTGGTACTGTAAATGTAACCATAAATCGATTGATAAGCGTGTAAAGTTGCCACACCTGAAATTAAAGAAATAAACATTAAAATTAAAAAAACAGGTCCAAGTTGGAATTCTGAAAAGTTTGGTTGCACGATAGCCACACAGATTAATTCTTTAGGGCCACAAGATTCAAAAGAGTGCGATAGTAATCCTGAGCTAAAATAAGGGTGACTACTGGTTGATTTTTTTTGATATATTCCAGGTGCTCCAAAAAGATGAATAATCTTTTCACCTTTGAGTGCTATCACTTCATAGCTTTTAAATTTTCTGTGTTCAGACAAAATGCCTTGAAATGATGCAACTAAATTATAATTGTCCTTACGAATAATAATGCCTTGTACCGTTCTGTCAAAAGTGATCAGCTTATGGTTAAACCAGAATTCATGTCCGTCCAGCATAAAGTCATAGCTAGATTTATTGATTGGTGCTTTTAAGATGCCAATTCCTGTGGTACAGGTTAATACGCCATTTTCAAGGAAGCCAATGTCCCTAATGTCATTTGATTCAAATTGAGATTTTCGCATTGCTAATAAATTTTCATCTGAGCAATAAGTAAAGTTCTGGTTATTTAATGATTCAATAACATCATATCCATAAACCGTGGCATCCATTAAATCGCTAAGTATATTTTTTCCTTGCTCTAAAAGCTGACTTTTTAAGATGTAGGAATAGCTATAAAATATCACCGTTAAACTAATAATAATCCCACTTAAAAACGCCAAACACTTGTTAATCGAACCCATTTTTTGCATATACGCAGCCCCAACTAAATTTATAACGTAATGATTTTTGATATTTAGTTATAGATCATTTCATATGATAATACTAGCCTTCAGTGATTGGTCATCACTATGATTACCCTCTTCGCAAGTCCATAGGTATTTTTAATCAATTGAGTTTTTTTGGTGGCGAGCACTTCATTAAGATATTTTTATATTAATAAAATATTACTGGTTAGTCGCATAAAATTAAAGTGCTTAAGTGATATTAGTTAACGGTATTGCTAAACAACCCGACAAAATAATGCCTGTTGTGGTGGTGTTCAACTGTGCTAATAACAGAGTTCTACACGTTAGCAATCATGTTAAGTTTAGGATTTGAAGTGAGCTGAAAATCAAGTGATTGCTCGGCTGGTTTTGGTTGGCTAAAATATTATCCTTGCACTAAATCACAATCTAACTCTGCTAGTAAAGCAAGCTGTGGCTGAGTTTCAACACCTTCAGCAACAACAGTCATACCTAAGCTATGGGCCATGACAATAATAGTTTTAACTAACTGACAATCGGCCTTACTTATTGTGATCCCTTGAATAAAACTTTTATCTATTTTAAGCACATCAAAGTCATATTCTCTTAAATAACTTAATGATGAATACCCGGTACCAAAGTCATCCATTGATAGTTTTATACCCAGTTTTTCAACTTCAATCATGTATGCTGCTAAAAATTCAGGTAGAAATAACGTTAACTACTATAGCCCCATTTTAAGTAAAAAATGTTAGAAAAGTCTGAAATTCGCAATTCCTCAACACCAGAGTAACTTGAACCTTGTTATTGCTATAGTAGTGAATTAATTGTGTTGCATCTTAATTTTCATACTTATTAGACTGATCTTCTTAGCGGTATTCTAGAATAAATGATTATTAATATAACCTCTAGCCTCAGCGCCGGTTATGTAACCTGCTAAGCCGGTTTTGTCGCCAAGAACATTCCAGATAATGGTGCTTTTATCGGTTACACCTTCCAATATCACTGTTGAGTTTGCAGAGAAGGTTAGATAGTTGGCGATATTAAAAATCCAAGAACCATCGATACCTTTACCATCAAGCGTTAAGGTTTTACCTATCGCTATGGTTAAATAATTTATTGTGCTGTAAATACCCCCTTCAAGTGTTTCGTCGTTGGTACCAAAAGTGGTTGATACGAGTTCTGTTCCTGTACCCATGTCTTTTATATCTTGTTGCACAGACTTAATAAGCGCTTCCTGATTGTTAATGATGGGCGTCAGCTCAACAACTAGCGCCCAGCCAGTTCACTTATTCAGCCATTCACCTCTGATATTGTTACTATTCATTTATCAAAGATAATACAGTGCTGAGCTAACTCACTAAAGTCATCAAAGCTAGCACTGTATTTACAAAGAACAGGCGAATATCAGTCGGCTTTTATTTGTTATCATTCGCAGGTAGATGTAACTTTTTTACTGGAATTAAATGTCACAATAAAATATTCTAATCCAGATTTTTCCTTCTCGGTTAAATGTAGGCTAAGTTTGCTTCTGCGCCAAATAATATCTTCAAGATCAACAGCCCATTCTTGTTGAATTAAGTACTCTACCTCGCGTTGATAAAGACCGGCACCAAAATACTCTCCCATGCCTTCTAGTGAGTTAATACCAGCCAAAATTTTATGACTTAACGTACCGTAAGAGCGAACGTAACGATTAATTATTTTATGAGGTAACCAGCTATATTGCTGTTCCAAGCTGGTTTGTAAATTGTGTTGATTGTCAAAATCGCCCCCTGGTAAAGCCGTATGTGCTGTTATACATTTATCCGCATCAGGGAAATGATTAATAATCCCATTAACTGCAGCTTCAGATAATTTACGATAAGTGGTAATTTTACCACCAAATACCGATAACAAAGGCGCTTTGCCATAAGGTGCATCTACTTCGAAAGTATAATCACGGGTTACCGCTGCAGGCGAATCTGATTCGTCATCGAGTAAGGGTCTAACACCTGAATAAGTCGCAATGATATCTTTGTTTGATATTTGGTGTTTAAAATGGCCATTAACTACCGAGATTAAATAGTCAGTTTCTTCTTTTGAAATACAAGCTGTCGCAGGATCGCCGATATGCTCTATATCCGTTGTTCCAATCAAAGAAAAGTCATCTTCATAAGGAATAACAAAGACAATACGTTTATCTTCATTCTGTAAAATATAAGCCTGCGACTCGTTATGAATACGCGGCACTATAATGTGGCTGCCTTTAATTAAACGAATTTTTTTAGGTGATGGCTTTTTTAATGCTTCATCGAAAATACTTGTTACCCATGGACCGGCAGCATTCACTAACGCTTTAGTTTTAACAAGCTGTTTTTCCCCAGTGATATTATCATTGAGTGTTACTTCCCAAATATCACCAACTCTTTTTGCATCTGAGCAACGAGTACGCGTCATAATATTCGCGCCTTTATCTCTAGCGGCAATGGCATTGAGGACCACCATCCGAGCATCATCAACCCATGCATCAGAGTATTCAAATCCCTTAGTGATTGTATCTACAACGGGACTATTTTTATCAAATTTAATTCCCTTTGAGCCCTTTAGTGTTGATCGTTTAGCTAAGTTATCATACATAAACAAGCCAATTCTTATCATCCAAGAAGGGCGTAGATGACTACGATGAGGTAAACGAAAACGTAAAGGCCATATGATATGGGGCGCATTTTTTAATAAGATCTCACGTTCAGCAAGCCCTTCTCGAACTAAGCGAAACTCATAGTACTCGAGATAACGTAAACCGCCATGAATAAGTTTACTGCTATTTGATGATGTTGAGGAGGCAAGATCATTCATTTCACAAAGTAAAACATTTAACCCTCTACCTGTTGCATCGGCAGCAATGCCTGTACCGTTGATCCCCCCACCAATAACGAGTAAGTCATAAATAACGCTTTGATCTTTCATATTGTTCCTTAGTTGCGACCAGAGGAAATTACTTTAACCCTCACTATTTTGTCGCTTGCCTTTAATTAACGTTGATATTATTTGCTGAACAATACAACCAATGTGAAAACAAAGCAACAAAAACGAACATAAACGAACATAAATTTATACTTTTATTGATAATTAAAGAATTGTTGATTAGAAAAAATTTATTTAGCAAGTAGGGTTTAAACTAAACCTTAAGATAAGGCGCTATATATTGCTAACAGTTAGTGCTAATAAATAATGATTATAAATTAAACTAAATGTAAAGTGACGTTATGATCTGAAAGGATTTTCTGTATTTCATCAGGAGGAGGAGCATCGGTAAAAAAGTGATCTGCTTGATTAATATTACCTAAGCGTACCATAGCGTTACGACCAAATTTTGAGTGATCGGCCGCTAAAATCACTTGCCGTGAATTGGCAATAATAGCTTGAGCTACTCTAACTTCTCGGTAATCAAAATCTAAAAGTGAACCTTCGATATCAATACCACTTATGCCAATAATACCAAAGTCCATACGGAAATTTTTAATGAAGTCTTCTGTTGTTTCACCTATGACGCCGCCATCTCTATGGCGAACTTCGCCACCAGCAATAACAACAGAGAAATCTTCCTTGGCACCCAGTATAGAAGCAACATTTAAGTTATTTGTCACAATTTGAAGACCTTTATGGCCCAATAAGGCACGCGCAATGGTTTCTGTGGTTGTACCGATATTGATAAAAAGCGATGCTCCATTGGGGATCATGCGCACTAACTCAGCAGCAATTTTTTCCTTGGCCTGAAGATCCATAATTTTTCGTGTTTGATAGTCAGTATTGACAGTACTTGACTCAATGCCGGCACCACCATGATGACGTGAAATTTTTTGTACTTTAGCTAACTGATTAAGATCTCGGCGAACCGTTTGTGGTGTCACTTTAAAGTGTTCAACAAGTTCATCAATGCTGACAAAACCGCTTTTTTTAATCATCTCTAAAATTAACGCTTGTCGTTGCTGTTGTGTCATTAAACTTATACTTTATGAGTTAGATGTCGCTATTTTGCCACCTGCATCGACATAAGCAAACAAATTAACGAATAATATTTTTTATAATCGTTTAATCGTCATATAGAAAGCACAAAATGAACATAAGTGAACTTTAATGAAAATTTAACAACGCATTTTAATTCTTCAGCACTGACGTCTATTTAGAAGCGCCCCCTGGGTAGAAATAACATTATTTATTATGTTTTATTTAGATAACAAAAATTTTTTAAGTAGCGTTAATAGCGAATATTGTCAAAACAAACCTGTGATGAAGACATTACACCGTGGCAAACAGTACATCAGATAGTGTGTTATTAATATTCACCCACAAGAACAGAATAAAAATCACTTACCATTTCAAACATTACCCATGCTTTAATACTAGCAGTTATAGAGAAGCTTCTACTATCGTTGTTGTTACCATTAAAACATTATAGATATCGAAAGAGTCATAGTAGATATAGACTATATCGCGTGACCTAGGGCTGGGTTATATAATTCTTTTGAGGGGTTAGAAGATATGCAGCAAAGAGAAAGGCATTTCGACCCCAATGAGATAAAACAACTCATGATAATTTATATGGCAGCTGGAAAATTCCGTACACTCATACAAAGTAAGTAAAAAGCATTATCGAAATAAAAACCTATCAGCAGAATCAGTAAGATAGGTTACTGTATCCGAATATACACTAAAACAAAAAAAACCTGAATAACGAATTATTCAGGCTTTTTTTATGCGTATTGCTAAAGCAAAACGGGCTTAAAAAGAGATTATCTTTTTGCCAATTTTTCTTTAATACGTGCTTTACGGCCAGATAGCTCGCGCAAGTAGTAAAGTTTAGCTTGACGTACATCACCGCGACGTTTGACTTCAATAGAGTCAACAATAGGGCTATGTGTCTGGAATACACGTTCTACACCAACACCGTTCGAGATTTTACGAACAGTGAATGCAGAATTGATGCCACGGCTTTTTATTGCAATAACTACACCTTCAAATGCTTGAAGACGTGATTTATCACCTTCTGTAACTTTTACTTGTACAACAACAGTGTCGCCTGGTGCGAATGCTGGTAAATCTGTTTTCATCTGCTCTTTTTCGAGCATATCAATAATGTTACTCATAATACCTTCTTCCTAGGGTTCACAGGCATCAACAAAATCATTTATTATCTTCTTTAATAGAAGCTAGCATTTTCTTTTGTTCTGCTGTCAGAGCTAGGTTAGTTAATAGTTCTGGTCTTCTGGTCCATGTTCTTTCTAGTGACTTAAACATACGCCATTGCTTTATGTGTTCGTGATTACCACTTAATAGCACTTTAGGTACCGACATAGCTTCTATTGAAGTGTCGAGTACTTCTGGCCTTGTGTAATGAGGACAATCTAATAAACCCTCTGAGAAAGAATCTTGCTCAGCTGACTGATTATGTCCTAAAACACCGGGCACAAAACGTGCTATAGCATCAATCATGTTCATTGCGGGGAGTTCTCCACCACTCAAAACATAATCACCAACTGACCATTCTTCGTCGATTTCCGACTCAATTAATCGTTCGTCTATGCCTTCATAACGCCCTGCTATAAATAGCAGCTTATTATGTTGTGCTAATTCGCGTACACCAGCTTGGTCAAGTTTACGTCCCTGCGGCGACAAATATATAACCTTAACTTGTTCTTTATCAGAACTACTATTATCAACTATCGCAGAATCTGCAGCGAAATTCGCAGCAGCTTTTGCAGCTTTAATAGCATCACGTAGCGGTTGCACCATCATTAACATGCCCGGACCACCGCCATAAGGACGGTCATCAACGGTTCTATGTTTATCGTGCGTAAAGTCTCTTGGATTCCACTTATGAAATTCAATCAACCCGTTACGGATCGCTCGGCCTGTCACCCCATACTCTGTAATGGCGTCAAACATTTCAGGAAAAAGGCTTATCACCCCATACCATCGTTTGTTTGTTGAAACACTATTACTCAAGTTAGAAACCTGGGTCCCAGTCAACACAAATTTGTTTATTTTCAGCACTAATTGATTTTACAACTTGTTCAAAAAGATACGGAATTAAACGCTCTTTTTGACCAAAGCCGTCATTACGATTAGCTTTAACAACCAGTACATCGTTAGCGCCAGTTTCTAAAATTTCAGAAACATGACCAAGGTCGTAACCTTTGTCAGTAACAACAGACATGCCGATCAAATCGCGCCAATAAAACTCCCCGTCGGGCAATTCTGCTAGTGCGCTTTCGTTGACAAATATTTCTGATCCGACAAGCTTTTGGGCTATATCACGATCATCAATACCAGCAACATGAACAACGAGTCCGTTATTATGTTTGCGCCAATCAGATATATCGACTGATTGTATTTTATTCCCTAATTTTAGAGACCAAGGAAAATAGTCTAATATAGCTTCGGTTTCATCAGTGAACGAATGAATTTTCAACCAACCTTTGATACCGTAAACTGCGCCTACTTTACCTAAGATGACTTCTTTATTTATTTCTTCCACAACAACTCCTAAACCTACTAAATTAATTAAGCTGCTACTTGAGCGTCTTTAACTAACTTAGCCACACGATCAGATAAACCAGCACCTTGACCAACCCAATGGTTGATACGGTCTAGGTCTAAGCGTAATTTCTCAGCTTGACCTTCTGCTGTTGGGTTAAAAAAGCCAACTTTCTCGATGAAACGACCATCGCGAGAGTTACGGCTATCTGCAACAACAACCTGATAGAATGGACGCTTTTTGGCGCCGCCACGAGCTAAACGAATGGTTACCATATCGCCCTCTATTATTTAAAGTGTTAAAACGAATTTTCCAGACATTTCCTGACACCCTAGGTGACAGAAAAGCTCGCGTATTTTACGCTTCCTAGGATAAATAGCAAGTATAAAGATCGTCCAGTGCTAATGATAAACCTGAAACGACTAAAGACTAAAAGCAAAAAAGGTAGCGAACGCTACCTTTTGAAATTAAATATTGTTTATCTTAACGACCGAACATTCCGCCACCTGGGCCACCACCTGCACCGCCTGGGGGCATCATGCCTTTCATTGAACGCATCATTTTCTGCATGCCACCTTTACCTGACATTTTTTTCATCATTTTCTGCATTTGCATAAATTGTTTTAATAAACGATTCACATCTTGGATTTGAGTACCTGAACCTGCAGCAATTCTACGTTTTCTAGAACCTTTAATAATATCAGGACGCTCACGTTCACCTTTAGTCATAGAGCTAATAATAGCTTCCATTCGTAAGGTTAATTTATCATCCATTTGATCTTTAATTTTATCTGACATACTGCCCATACCAGGCAATTTGTCCATCATGCTAGTCATGCCACCCATGTTTTTCATTTGCACAAGTTGCTCACGAAAATCTTCTAAATCAAAACTTTTACCACTTTTAAATTTTTTGGCTAATTGCTCAGCTTTCTTCTTATCAACCTTTTGTTCAACTTCTTCGATTAAAGAAAGTACATCGCCCATGCCTAAAATACGTGAGGCAATACGGTCAGGATGGAAAGGTTCTAATGCTTCAATTTTTTCGCCAACACCCATAAACTTAATCGGCTTGCCGGTAATATGGCGAATAGAAAGCGCAGCACCGCCTCGAGCGTCACCGTCAGTTTTAGTCAGTATGATACCAGTTAACGGTAAAGCGTCGCCAAAGGCTTTCGCTGTGTTAGCCGCATCTTGTCCCGTCATTGCATCAACGGTGAATAATGTTTCTATTGGATTAATAGCCGCGTGTAGGTCTTGAATCTCAGTCATCATGTCTTTATCGACATGTAAACGACCCGCAGTATCAACAATTAATACATCAAATAAAAACTTTTTAGCATGCTCAATAGCTGCATTAGCAATATCGATTGGTTTTTGCGAAATATCACTTGGGAAAAATTCAATATTAATTTCGTTTGCTAATGTTTCTAGCTGTTTAATAGCAGCCGGACGATAAACATCGACACTGACGACTAATACCTTCTTCTTTTCACGCTCTGTTAAGTATTTTGATAACTTTGCCACAGAGGTTGTTTTACCCGCCCCTTGCAAACCTGCCATTAATACAATAGCTGGTGGAGCCGCTTTTAAATTAAGGGTCTCGTTGACTTCACCCATAGCATGTTCAAGTTCTTTTTGAACAATTTTTACGAAGACTTGTCCTGGAGTAAGACTTTTAGAGACATCTTGACCAACCGCGCTCTCTTTTACTTTAGCGATAAAATCACGAATAACCGGTAAGGCAACATCCGCTTCAAGAAGTGCCATACGCACTTCACGTAATGTTTCTTTAATGTTGTCTTCTGTTAATCGGCCACGGCCACTGATATTTTTTAACGTTTTAGTTAAACGATCGGAAAGATTCTCAAACATGTATGACTCTATATTGTGCTGAATATAAAAATTATTGCATATTATACCCGCCAATAAAATAAGCGAAAGGGTTAATAGCAAATCCTCTCAGTTTCTTCATCCTCATTAGGGTTAGATTTATCAAATAGCTGCAAGAGTAAATAACAGCAGATCAGATAAATAAATCGTGGTTATTTGATAACGACTAATGCACCTTAATATAAGTATGGTAAGCTGTAGGTTGGTTTAACTTTTATATAATTAATATAGTGACTGTCTTGGAATATTTATCTGAATTACTGACAAACTTTTTAGCCCTAAGCGCTGAAGCAAGTCCTTGGTTATTATTAGGTTTACTCATCGCTGGTTTAATGAAGTCTTGGGTACCCACTAAAATTTTAAGTCAACATTTAGGCGAAGGGAAACTCGCTATTGTTAAAGCCGCACTCATTGGCGCACCTTTACCTTTGTGCTCATGTGGTGTTATCCCTGTTGCAACAGAATTGCGTCGCAGTGGCGCTTCCGCTTCTGCAACCTCATCCTTCTTAGTTGCGACCCCAGAAACAGGCGTTGACTCTGTTTCTGTTTCATATGCTTTATTAGGGCCAGTGTTTGCTATTTATCGGCCAATAACTGCGATATTTTCTGCTATTATTACTGGTCTATTGGTTTCAACGATAAAAAAAGAAGATATTACTCTGCCCAAATCAGCAGCAGAAGATGCACCTAGTTGTTGTCCAAGTAAGAAAAAAGTAGTTACTGAACCTGTACTTGCGACAGAAAATGTAAAATCTTCATGTTGTGCCAGTGAAAAAACATCTGAACCACCAAAAAAATCAGCAAGTTTTATCAGTAAAACCACCTCAGGTATTCATTACGCGGCAACGCAATTGATTGACGATATCATTATTTGGTTATTAGTCGGTTTAGTTTTTGCCACGTTAATAAAAACATTTTTACCCGCCTCTTTTTTACTTAGCTACGGAAGTGGTTTAGGCGCAATGTTAGTGATGATTGTTATATCAATCCCTATGTATATTTGTGCCACTGCATCAACCCCTGTCGCCGCGGGCTTTATTTTAGCCGGTATATCTCCTGGCACAGCGTTGGTCTTTATGATGGCTGGCCCTGCAACCAATATCTCAACATTGGGCGTCATTAAAAATGAAATGGGCAGCAGTGTTTTAATCCGGTACTTATTAGGTATTTCGTTATGTGCAATTGGCTTTGGCTTATTACTTGATTGGGGCTTGGTATTTTTTGATATGAATATTACCCAACAAATGCAACATAGCCATGAATTACTGCCCTTTTGGTTTGGTTTAACTTGCGCAGGTTTAATTGCCTTTTTATCAATAAAACCTTTAAGAAAATTAGTTTTATAGTTTTAATATAGGGTGTATTACCCGCATTCTGATAGAATCGTTTGCAGGTATAAATACCTAACTTTTAAGTTCTTGTGTGGGAGCACGTTGTGAGTTTTTCGGATATTTGTTCTTTAATTGCATTTTTTGCTTATACTGTAGCAACTTCTGCAATGTTATTACGTTTATTTCATCCTAAAGGGCCTAATTTAGTTTTCGTATTATTTTTTGGCTGTTTAGCTATGGTGCTTCACACCTTAAGTAATGCACAGTTTTTAGTTGCTCAAGCAGATATTAACTTTGCATTACCTAACGTTATTTCTTTAGTCAGTTTAATTATTTGTTTATCAGTCTCTGCATTTGCCTTGCGCTTTAAAGTGAATCTACTCTTGCCAGTTATTTATGGTTTTGCGGGTATTTGGCAATTTTTGATGGTCTTCATACCGAGTGTAGAACAAGCCCCGTTAATTAATCATCAATTAAGTGTAATAAGCCATGTGACGCTTGCACTGCTCTCTTATTGTACGCTGGTCATTGCAACACTTTATGCGTTTCAAGTGGCTTATATCCATTTAAAATTAAAAACAAAAAATTTGGTGGCGGTCAGTCATTTACCGCCATTGATGCAAGTTGAAGGTCAGCTTTTTATTATATTAAGTATTGGCACGAGTTTTTTATTACTCAGCCAAGTGATTGGCTTCTTATTTTTAGATGGGATGATCTCACACGAAAACTTACATAAAACGATATTGTCTGTATTAGCCCTGTTGGTCTATTCAACGATACTCTGGGGTCATTACAATAGGGGGTGGCGTGGACATCGAGTATTAATATTAATGGTTACCGGTAGTGCTTTATTAACATTGGCATATTTCGGTAGTCGATTTGTTAAAGAATTTATTTTACTGTAAATTATCGAAACAATTGTCATTAAATAAGTATATAACGTACTTAATGACTATATATAACACAACATAGGGTTCCTTTTTTGGACAACATATCAACGGAAATGCTCTTTGCCATTCTTGGCATTCTAATTATTCTATCAGCCTATTTTTCAGGATCTGAAACTGGCATTATGTCGCTTAATCGCTATCGACTTCGCCATTTAGAGAAACAAAATCATCAAGGTGCTAAACGCGTCAGTAAATTATTAGAGCGTCCAGACCGTTTAATTGGTTTAATACTCATTGGCAATAATCTTGTTAATATTGCGGCCTCTGCGATAGCCACTATTATCGGCTTACGTTTGTTTGGTGACATGGGGGTTTTAGTTGCAACCATTGCATTAACACTTGTTGTACTTATATTTTCTGAAGTAACCCCAAAAACATTAGCGGCGTTATACCCTGAAAAAATCGCTTTTCCAAGCTCAATTGTTTTATCTTTTTTATTGAAGCTGTTGTTCCCTTTTGTTGTTGCTGTAAATTGGATCACTAACGGTTTATTGCTATTAATCGGTGTTAGTTCTGAACAACGTGTACATCACAGTTTAAGCTCAGAAGAACTGAGAACCGTTGTTAATGACTCTGGGGCTATGTTACCCGAGCGCGATCAAAATATGTTGGTCGGTATTCTTGATCTAGAGAAAGTGACCGTTGAAGATATTATGATCCCACGTAATGAGTTAGTGGGCATTGATATTAATGATGACTGGAAAAAGATTCAAAAACAACTGGCACAATCAAACCATACCCGTGTGTTATTGTATCGAGACAATATGGATGATGTTGTCGGTTATATTCATCTACGTGATGCATTGAAACTCTTATTCAAAAATCAATTTACTAAAACCACCTTAATCAGAGCAATAAAAGAATTATATTTTATTCCCGAAGGCACCACCCTGAATGTGCAACTATTAAAGTTTCAGCATGCCAAAGAACGATTAGGCTTAGTCGTCGATGAATATGGTGACATTCAAGGCTTAGTAACCCTAGAAGATATTTTGGAAGAAGTCGTTGGTGACTTTACAACAACGATGACGCCGACGACAAGTGAAGAGGTTAATGCACAACCTGATGGTAGTTATTTAGTCGATGGAAGTGCTACGGTGAGGGATATTAATAAAGAAATGACATGGAATTTCCCTACCGATGGCCCTAAAACATTAAACGGCTTAATTATCGAATATTTAGAAGATATACCAGAAGCTAATTTAAGTGTACGTATAGCAGGTTACCCTTTAGAAATTGTTGATGTCTCAGATAATATGATCAAAACAGTTAGGATCCTTCCTGAACTTTATCTCGATAATGATAAAGAAAAGTAGCAAGTTTGGTTACACCACAGATATAACACAAGGCCTTAAATCATCATTTCAAGGCCTTTTTTTATGAAATCCTTATCATAGTAAAAATTACTTTTAGATGCTCTTATTTCTTCTTTTGTGGATAATAGCAGCAAGCCACAAAGTTATTCACAGAGTTATTCACACCACTTAATCTAATAATGATTTTTCCACAATTTCTGTGGATAACAAAACGCAGCCCAATAAGAGCCAGCCCTCAAATAATGCAATGCCTTTCTTTAATATTTATGAAGTTTTTTTTACAATAATTTTTATGATAAGAAACGTAAGCCATTGCGAGCATTTTTACTGCAAAGAGATTGTATAAGTACTATTTATGCTACATGTTATCACTACTTATGTTATGTAACTCGGTGAACAATCATCGGCTTTAATTTAGCCCTAAAACTAAAAAGCATGACCTTTTTATAAAAGACCATGCTCACAAAGCTAATTACAGTTATATCGACAAATAAACTTTATGCAAAAAATAATCGCCATAACCAACCATGATTTAAATCTGCTTCACAGCTTTTTAATTGGCTACTGTAGCGCCGTGCTCGGTTATCGACTTTGCGGGCGACCTTTGCCAGCCAAGGCTTCTGTTTATAAGAGCGACGCTTAAAGCCTCCCCAACCTTCGTGATAATTTAAATATTGGTTGTAAGCATCCCATTTAGAGACCTTATTAATTTTCTGTGTTTTAAATATAAACCAACCCATAAAATCAATAGCGTCGTCAAAGTCATCACGGTCGGCGCCAGAATTGTCTGTTTCTTTAATATAATCATCCCAAGTCATCGTTTTTGCTTGAGAGTAACCGTAAGCAGTACTTACCCGACCCCAAGGGATAAAACCCAGTAAATAGTCTCTAGGAGGCAAAGCATCGGCTCTAAATGAACTTTCTTGGAACATCATACTCATGGGCACATGGATAGGCACCCCCCAACGCTCACGCACTTCTTTGGCAGCAAAATACCAATCACGGTGTTCACGAAAAATTTCACAGATATTTTCAGGATTTTTTGGCGGTGATGTAGCACAACTTGAGAGGAGTATGATGCTGAACAATGAAATAAGAAAAGGTTTAATAAACGACATAACATCAGTACGTTATTGGATTGGATATTGTTATCATGCCAGAAAGATGACCTTATACCAACTAGATAATAGTGAGAGTAGTGTTGTAAAAAATATTTTCATTTTAAATGAAACATTATTGAACTAAAACTAGAACTGCCACTCTTACTTAGCAGTGTTTATGTTTCTCCTTTAGTAGTTATGTTTTTATTGCGCATTCTTTTTTAAGTAATGCGTTTTTTTTTGCCTAAATACCAGTAAACTTTTATCAGCACTTTATCTGCATTTTATATGTAATAAGCGACTTAATCACCAACGACTCTGCCGATAAAACAATGAATAAAAATAGCTAAATTAATTGAACTAAAACCACAACTAACACTCTTACTTTATAAGTGTATATGTTTCCCTTAGTTGTTATGTTTTTATTGCGCATTCTTTTTTAAGTAATGCGTTTTTTTTGCCTAAATTCCAGCAAACTTTTATCAGCACTTTATCTGCATTTCATCTGTAATAAGCGATTTAATCACCAACGACTCTGCCAATAAAACAATGAATAAAAATAGCTAAATAAATGGAACTAAAACCACAACTAACACTCTTAGTTTATAAGTGTTTATGTTTCCCTTAGTAGTTATGAGTTGTTATGTTTTTATTGCGCATTCTTTTTTAAGTAATGCGTTTTTTTTTGCCTATTATTTAGCAAAATGAAATGAATAAAGTCAACACGACAAAGAAGTGGGGGCTTACAAGAGCAGTTATACATGAACAAGAGTTTTACTGTCAGGAGTGAAAGATGAAATAGCACGTAAACTAACGCGCTATTTTGACGAGTAATTATTAAAGACTATTTACCAAAATAGTCAGCTAAAAAAGTATCAAAATCTACTTGGTCAGCGTTTTCAATATCCATTTGTCCTTGATGTGACTTTGTTGCCGCGTCAATAAAATACTGCTCATTAAACACCTGATAATCTGCCGCTAGTAACTGTTGACGATAGTCTTGTGCTTTTTGTAAAGCGATGCCTGTTAAGCTTTGATTTTGATTTACCACACAATCGAGTAATTGAGCGGAAGGTGTTAAATTAGGATCAAGTAATTTTTGTTGTTCATTGGCCACCGCTTGACTATATTTTTCACTGCCATAAGCACTATCTAATAAGATTGCAACTTTCTGCATTTGTTGGAAGATTTCACTGCCCCAGGCTTTCACTGATTTATCACAACCATTATCATTGAGTAGTAAAAGTGGATCTCTACCTCGAACAACAACCTCGTCCATATTGGCATCGCAGCTTTCTTGTTGTTGATAAGTAAATAGAGGACTCTCAGCTAAAGCACAATAGGTAATAAAAACATCAAGGAAATAAACTTGCTCAATGCTGATCCCCGTATCAGAGAATGGATTAACATCAAGGGCGCGTACTTCAATGTATTCAACCCCTCTATTTCTTAATGCTTCTGAAGGTTTTTCTCCAGATTTAGCAACTTGCTTAGGCCGAATAGGCGCATAAAGTTCATTCTCAATCTGTAAAATATTACTGTTAAGTTGCTGGTATTTTCCGTTAACCTTTAAACCGAAGGCAGCAAATTTTTCTGAAGGTAGATTAATCGCATTTTGTACACCATCTAAATAACCATTTAAATCGTTATAACAAATTTTCAACGATGCTTGTTCGCTGTTGGTGTAACCTAAATCACTCATTCTCAACGATGTAGCGTACTCAAGGTACATATAACCACTCGCTGACTTTTTGAAAGGTAGCGTAGTGGTTTTATTTTTCAAAAATGAACCACAAATAGTTGGCGAGCTACCGTAAAGATAAGGTATCAACCAGCAATATCGTTTGTAGTTACGTAATAATGAAAAGTACTTTTCTGATATAAAATCATTTATTGGTGCCTTATTTTCTGAAATTTTTTGCATACTTTGCCAAAAACCTTGAGAAAATGAGAAATTAAAATGAATACCAGAAATAACCTGCATCATACTACCGTAGCGATTTTTTAGTCCTTGACGATAGGCTGTTTTCATTTGACCTACGTTTGATGAACCATACTTTGCTAGCGGTATGGCATCATCATTGTCAACAAAACATGGCATACTCATTGGCCACAGCAGTTCGCCATCAATTTTACTTAAGGTATATTTTTGAATATCTTGTAATTGCGCGATAGTTGTTTTGGGATCAAAACTCACCGGTGTAATAAACTCTAATAACGTTTCTGCGTAGTCCGTAGTGATATTAGGATGTGTTAACGCAGCGCCTAAGCTTTTATGGTGGGGGGCTAATGACAAACGTCCTTCAGGTAAAACGCGTAAACCTTCTCGTTCTATGCCTCGCCCAATGCCTGTTAAGGAAGATAAATGTTCATCTTGGCTAAATGCCATTACATAGTCATCAAAAGAAAGTTTCAAAAATAATCCCTAATACATTAAGCGTAGCTGCTATTGACTATTTGAGGGTAATAATTAACTTTTCAATACTTTATCGTATTAAAAATCAATCTTAGGTGACATCCTCAAAATAAACATTCATTTTCTAAAAGCACTAGACCGTAAAACACTAATTTTATTTTCAAAATAAAACTAATCAAATTTGTATGAATCTCTTACAAAGCAGTTTCTAAACATTAGCGCTTACGGTAAAGTGCATTATAAGATAATAATAAGAAAATAGTTAAAATCATGCAAGACAGTCCTTTTTCATTACTTCCTCCACTTGTTGCTATACTTATTGCCATTTGGCGAAAAAACGCTCTATTAGCTTTATTCTGCGGTTTAATTTTAGCAAGTATCATGTCGACAAACTGGCAAATAATAACGGGCTTAACCGATGGTTTTTTGGCGATTGGTGGTGTATTCACTTCTACCAGCAACCTTTATATCGTTAGTTTTAGTTTATTAATTGGCGCATTAGTGACCCTAATGAATAAATCAGGTGCGGTTAATGGCTTTATCGAAAAGCTGTCCTCATTAAATTTAGTCAAAAACGCTCGACAAGCAAGTCTGCTGCCGACAATTATTGGTACCAGTATTTTTACCGATACTAATTTAAGTATGTTTACCGCGGGTATGGCTAGTCAGAAACTCTTTGATAAATACAAAATTAGCCGCGCAAAGTTAGCCTACCTAATTGACTCAACTTGCGCACCAGTAAGCATTTTATTATTAATAAATGGCTGGGGTGCTTATGTATTAGGGTTACTTGATGATTATCAACTTGCCGACTCAGTGGGTGTTTTAATCGGTACGGTTAGTTATAACTTTTACGCAATAATCGCTATTTTATTGGCTTTTTTTACCGCCTACAGCGGAAAAATTTATGGTCCAATGAAAAGTGCAGAGTCTTTGGTAACCGAGCAGCAACAAGATACTGTAAAACAAATAGCGCCAGCCTATATCATGTGGTTGCCTTTATTAACGTTATTAGCATTGACCCTAATTTTATTATGGATAACAGGTGATGGCGACATACGCCGTGGCTCAGGCTCATTTGCTGTGTTTTGGTCAATCATCAGCGCTTTTATTTTATTAATGCTATTAATTACCTTGAATAAACTCCTTAGTGTTAAAGAAATAACCCTCAGCTCCGCTGCAGGCATTAAACATATGTTTCCTGCTGTTGCCATTTTAGTCTTGTCATTTGCTTTTGGTGACGCAATAAAAGGTTTGGGCACAGGTATTTATGTCAGTGAATTATTTAATGTTGAACTGCCGTTATTTTTAATGGCACCCGTTATTTTTATTGCCGCGGCGTTAATGGCTTTTGCAACAGGAACCTCTTGGGGGACTTTTGCTATATTGGTACCTATTGCTGTACCTATCGCTCAACAAAGTGGGTTACCCATAGAATTTTTAGTCGCTGCTGTGTTAGGTGGTGGCGTATTTGGCGACCACGCCTCTCCTATTTCTGATACAACCGTGGTTGCATCAATCGCCAGTGGTTGTGATCATTTCGAGCATGTTAAGACACAATTACCATATGCATTATTTGGTGCTGTGCTCACGATTATTCTTTATATTTTCGTAGGATTAGGGCTTTCATAAGTGCAATCAATTAATATAATTTTTGAACACAATAATTTTATTATTGTAGAGAAACCGGCCGATGTTAACTTCCATGATGAAGGCGACCTTGAGCAAGGTTTTTTCAACCAAATTAAAAAACAGGGAAAAGCGCAAGGTAAATTTGATGATTTATTCCCGGTGCATCGTCTTGACAAAATGACTTCAGGTTTAATGATTTTTGCAAAAAACTTAGCGACTACGCAAGAGTTTCAAACGTTATTTGAACAACATAAGATTGAAAAATATTACTTGGCGATCAGTGATAAAAAGCCTAAGAAAAAACAAGGTTTGATTAAAGGCGATATGGAAAAAAGTCGCCGAGGTATGTGGAAATTACTGCGAACACAAGTCAACCCCGCTATTACACAGTTCTTGTCGTATTCACTTAGCGATGGTCAGCGTTTGTATTTATTAAAACCGCGAAGTGGTAAAACCCACCAACTACGTGTTGCCTTATCGAGTATTGGCTCTCCAATACTCGGTGATCCACTTTATGCAACGCAAGATGCTTATCAAGAACAACGTGGTTATTTACATGCATACGCGCTGAGTTTCACTTTAGATGGGGAAAATTATCAATATGTACTTTGCCCATCTTCTGGAGAAAGATATTTAAGTGAATCTTGCCAACAACAATTAGCGGCCATTAAGACCCCTTGGTCACTTACTTGGCCAAATATAAGCTAACAACAGCCCCTATTGAATTCATCATCTAGGCCAAGACTCCGTCATCCTGATACTGAAATAAATTCAGCATGACGACAAGGGTGAAAGGCAAACGCCATTCTACTAACTAACGCATTGTCATCCTAACCAATTCACTGAGACTGTGAACATAAAAAAAGCGAGCTAAGCTCGCTTTTTTTTATGTTCATTTTTAAATTCTACTGTTTTAGAAAAGATTTAATGAATGAATAAACACGACACCTATCGCTGTTGGACAAACAAACTTGGTATACCAAGGCCAAATTTTCCAAAACACACTATGCTCTGCACTATCATGACCTTGCTTAAGCTCCATAAGCACATCATTTCTATGCCAAATCCAGCCAACAAAAACACAACATAGCATCGCTATAATCGGTTGCCCATATTGCGTAGCAGCAATGGCAACAAAATCGAGCATAGTTTCAATATTTAAAACGATAACCACGCTCAATAAGAAAATACCAATACCAATTAAGCTGGTCGCTTTTTCTCTTGGAAGGTCATGACGCTCGACCACGTAAGACACCGGTCCTTCAAGCATTGAAATAGAAGATGTTAAGGCGGCAATAGACATTAATAAGAAGAAAGCAAAAGCGACAAAGCTGCCCATATTACCCATGCTTTCAAATAAACTAGGTAAAACAGTAAAGACCAGACTTGAACCATTGATTAAACTGCCATCATCAGCAAATATCGCTACGCCTTGCGCTTGGGCAACATACATCGCAGGAATAATTAATAAGCCGGCTAGGAATGCGATAGACACATCAATAAGCGTAACTTGTGCACCTAGGGTAATTAAATTCTCTTTTTTAGAAATATATGAACCATAAATAATCATCACACTGGTGCCTAGTGACAAAGAGAAGAAGGCTTGCCCTAATGCGCTAATTAATAAATCAGCTTCAAATACACGGGAAAAATCAGGGTTCAAATAAGCATTTAATCCCTCGGCTGCACCATCTAAGGTAACAACATAAATAATTAACAGTATTAATAAACCGATCAACATTGGCATTAAACGTGTTGACCATTTTTCAATACCATCTTCAACGCCATGGCGAATAATAAAAACGGTCAAGATCATAAATAAAGCGGTAAAGCCTAAATTACGCCACAAAGATTGTGAAATAACCCATTGCGCTGCATCACTTAAGCCAACAAAGGTTAAAACGGGTTCAACGGCATAAGACATCATCCAGCCCGCTAAAATCCCATAAAAACTAAGAATAAGTGCTGCACAAACTATGCCTCCAAAACCAACAAAGAAGGCGGATTTTTTCTGCCAAAGACTGCGTGACATTTTTTCTAGCGAGCTAACGGCATTCGCTTGCCCGTATCGACCTATTAATAATTCGGCCATAAATGCAGGGTAAGCTAAGCAAAAGGCTAAAACTAAATAAACTAAAACAAAAGCAGCACCACCATTACTTGCTGTTTGTGTTGGGAATCCCCAAATATTGCCTAAACCAACAGCGGAACCTGCCGCTGCCATGATAAAACCAATCCTAGAACTAAACCCACCTCTTGAAACACTCATTAAACATAATCTTTATTATTATTAGAATGCGGTTAATCTACTTAATGTGTCATCAAAACAACAGCGTTAATTGTCTAAAAGTCAGCAATTTGTCACTAAAATCATCGTGTACTTGTAAAGATAAGATTACTTACCGAGTAAAACAAAAAATAAACGTATAAAAAAAAAGCACCGATAGTGCTGTTTTTTAGTATTGAGATATTTACCCTTCAAAGGCTTAACATATTAAAGAAAGCGCTGTATTAGTCGCGAAAGTTGTTAAACTGAAAAGATTGCTCTAAATCGCCTTCACGAATTAATTGCATGACCGCTTGTAAATCATCACGTTTTTTACCAGTCACTCGTACTTGATCGCCTTGAATACCCGCTTGTACTTTTAACTTACTGTCTTTAATTAACTTAATGACTTTTTTAGCGATAGGTTGCTCAATACCTTCTTTAAAGGAAAGATTTTGAGTGAAGGTTCTACCTGTATGCTCGGTATTAGAAAGGGTTAGGGCTTTAGCATCGATATTACGCTTTGCCAACTGCACGCGCACCATATCTACCAGTTGTTTTATTTGAAAGTCACCTTCAGCTTTTACTACCACGTTGGGCTTTTTCCATTCAATGCTCGCTTCAACACCACGAAAATCAAAACGCGTTTCTAATTCTCTCTTGCAGTTTTCAGTTGCATTTCTTACTTCTTCCAAATTAATTTCGGAAACGATATCCATAGAGGGCATGATCTTGACCTTTCGATAATTCAATAATTTAAGTGTTGGTAATCTTAGCAAGATTACCACTAACGGGTAAAGGTGATCGCAACGGCTATTTTCACATGTTATGATGAATAATTACAAACTAATGACTTCATGAATTACCCCTTAATGAAACGTTACATGCAACGACTAACTATATTAGTTTTTTTACTGGTATTAGCACTGATTTTTTTAGTCCCTAATGATTTAAAAACCACCGTTATTAATAAAATACAAATAGATACTATTGGCCATATCATTGGTTTTTTTGGTCTGACTTGGATTTTAGTCGGTTTGATGAAACTACCTTTAATCAATACGGTTATTTGTTTATTTTTTTATAGTGCATTTACTGAATTAAATCAATATTACTTAGGTTTTCGCAGTGGGGAATTTTTTGACTTTGTCGCTGATGTTGTCGGCATATCTTTCTTTGCTGTTCTTCAGTGGATCTTTGTACTTTATCAACAGCCCAAAGGTATAAAAAGATAAGATGAATATTGTTATTGTTGGCCAAGGTGCAATAGGTTTACTTTGTTATCATCGGCTTTCTCAAGCGATAATTAACCAACAAGGTGATAACTTAGTATCATTATGGCCCTCAACGCCAACAACATTATCTGATTACTTTTTTAGTGAAATAAATGATGTTGCAAAAAGCTTTCCACTTACAATGGCTAATAATCAATTAATTGCCAGTGCTGACGTTATAATTTTTTGTGTAAAGTCTTATCAAGTCACCGCAGCAATGAAAGCTGTTGATCATTTAATCAGTGACAATGCTGTTATTATTCTTACCCACAATGGTTTAGGAACTCTCGAAGAAATTAACTCTCGACTTAAACCGTCACAATGTTTATTGGCTTTGTTACTTACGCAAGGCGCTAAAAAAGTCGCTCCTTATCATATTAAACATACCGGCATGGGCCATAGCGATCTGGGTATTATTTATGGGACACTGCACTCAATAAAGCAAAAGCAATTATTAGAACTCCTTAATAAAAGCCTGAAACAGCTTAGCTGGCAAGAAAACATTCAACAAGCGCAGTGGAAAAAGTTAGCCATTAACTGTGTGATCAACCCTATTTCAGCACTAAACGATATTGAAAATGGTGAAGTGAATCAAAAAGCTTACCAGAGAATGACCGAAGATATTATCAGTGAGGTCGTTGCTGTAGCGACGAAGGAAGGCGAAATATTAAGTGAGATTTTATTACGACAGTTAATCCATAATGTTGCTAAAAGCACTAATAAAAACACCTCTTCGATGCGTGCTGATGTGCTTAATAAACGTCGTACCGAAATAGAGTATATCAACGGTTACATTCACCGTTTAGGGGAGAAACATCAACTAACCACAGCGATAAATACTCAACTATGGTTAGCTGTTAAAGCACTTGAGGATAAATACTTACCCGAGTAAACGTGTCATATTAAGGACGATAAACTTTAACGTTCTTATAACCTTCACCAATTAAGTATAGTGTTTGTAGCTTACTCATTACACCTTGGTCACAATACAGTAAATATTCTTTATCTTGCTCTAACTCACTAAACTTATTAGGTAGCTTATAAAAAGGAATATGAATAACGTTGACGTTTTCAAGTTCGAGAGGATTTTCGTCTTCTTCATCAGGGCTTCTAATGTCAATAACGATTGAATCGCTAGGAAGATCGTCTACTGTATCAACCGCATGAATTTCTTCTTCACTTTCTTTGCCTATATCGCGTATATCATAAACACGGGTTTCTTCAACAACCTTGTCTAAAATATCAAAATCAAACTTTTCTTCTTCTGCTTCGATCTTTGGTAAAATAGCTTTTATTGTTGGTCGTTTAGAGATAACACCACAGTATTCAGGTATGGTTTTAGAAAAATCTTCCGTGCCAATTTTACGAGCAATATCAATAATATCTTGTTTATCGTAAGCAATTAATGGACGAATAATTAACGTATCCGTTACTCTGTCAATTATGTTTAAATTAGTTAATGTTTGACTCGATACTTGACCTAATGCTTCGCCGGTAACCAATGCTTTAATTTTAGCGCGTTTAGCGATTTGAGCAGCAGCACGCATCATCATACGTTTAAGAATAACGCCCATTTGTCCGTTATCTACTTTTTCTAAAATTTCAGCAACAACCGGTTCAAAATCAACGCAAAAGAATTTAACTTTGTGTGAGGCACCGAATTTATTCCACAAATAGTAGCTCATCTGCTTCACGCCAACTTCGTGAGCAGCGCCACCTAAATTAAAGAAACAATAGTGAGTACGAGTACCTTTTCTTATCATTTGAAAACTAGAGACACCAGAATCAAAACCGCCTGACATTAACGATAAAACATCTTCTTGTGTTGCGATTGGGAATCCGCCTAAGCCTTCGTGACGCTCAGCGACAATAAATAAATATTGTTCCTTAATTTCTAATAAGATAGTTACGTCAGGTTTTTTCAGTTTAACCTTCGATGACTCAACATGTTTTTTTAAACCACTACCAACATATTGTTCAACTTCTAATGAACTAAAATCATGTGTTCCTTTACGTTTTACTCTAACGCAGAAAGTTTTGTTCTCAATAGTTTTTTGGTGTGCTACTAAAGTTTTTTCAAAAATGCTATGAACATCAGTGTATAACACTTGTTGGACTTCAAGAAAATGAGCAACACCAGGAACACACTTTAAGGTTTCAATTACTGCCAAACGATTTTTAGGACAGTTATTTTTAGTATTAACCTCTATATTATCCCAGTTTGCCTGAGTGGTAATTTGCTCATCAACACGTCGTAAAACATTTTTAATGCTGGATTCTAAAATTTTAGTAAAGCGCTTACGAACCGGACGACTCTTTACAGCAATTTCAGATTGGAGTTTTACGATGAATTTCATGAACAAGCGACCCTAAATATCAAACTAGACTAAAGGCCATAATCGGCCGACAAAAATGATGGCGCGAATTATACACGAAATTGAAATGAAGAGTAAGTTGAAAAGAAGAGTAAGTTGAAAAATGTACGCTAAGCAATAAACGGGGGTTTATCACTTAACTCCATCACGACAGTTGAATTTCTCAGCTTAATTTATTATTTAATAATAGAAACAGGTTCGGTTTCCTTAGCTTTACCTTGGTTAATTGAAATCTCAACACGTCGGTTTCTTCTACGATTTAGCGCGTTAGTATTAGGCACTACCGGTCTTGTATCGGCATGACCAACAACCAGTAAACGCGACTGGTCAAACTCAGGGACTTTAATTAATTCATGAGCAATAGCGACAGCTCGTTTACTTGATAAATCCCAATTTGAAGAAAATAACTCTGAACTAATACCGCGATCATCTGTGTGTGCAGAAACCATAATTTCACCCGGAACCGTGTTGAGTAGTTCACCTATTTCTCTAATGATAGGGCGAAACTGTGGTTGTAAAAAAGCAGAACCCGAAGGAAAAGAACCATTTTCACGAATACGAATAATTACTTGTTGTCCGAGAGATTCAAGCTCTATGGCACCATCTTGAATTTGTTGTTCTAATTGATCAGCAATTTTTTTAACTAATTCATTTACTTGCTCTTGCGAAGCCTGCTCTAATTCGTCTTGAGCCTTTTGCATTGCCTGGGCTGACATTTCATCTGCAGTACTTTGTGATTGTCCACCACGTTCTGTACCTCGTTGTTCTTGTCGACCACCTGCAGAGGTTTCATCACCTGCTTGGAACTCCAACATCTGTTGTGTCATTTCCATGGTTTGTTGCTGGATTACCTGAATAGGTGTTGGCTCTGGTTTACCTGGGCGGAACTCTTGCGCGATAATACTGGTGCCTTTGGGAATATCTTTTACTTCAATCTTATTTTGAACACCAAAGGCGAATTTCATTGAACCCGCGATTTGTTTAAATTTCAAAACATCCATTTCAGAAAAAGATAAAAGTAAAACGAAAAAGCACATTAATAGTGCCATTAAGTCAGCAAAAGTACCCATCCAAGCCGGGAGTCCGGGAGGTGGACATTTACATTTTTCAGCCATAAATTACTCCCGTTATTCTTCTTCTGTGGTATTTACAACACGCTTACCTTCAGCAAGATAGTTTTTAAGCAACCCCTCGATAACACGTGGATTTTGACCATCTTGAATACCTAAAATAGCATCTAGAATGAGTTCTTGATTCATTTTCTCTTCAGCTAACCTAAGCTTTAATTTTGAAGCAATAGGACTAGCAATAACGTTAGCAAGGAACGCACCATAAAGCGTTGTTAATAGAGCAACAGCCATGGCCGGACCAATAGATTTTGGATCATCCATATTTGATAGCATCGCCACCAAACCAATTAAAGTCCCTATCATGCCCATTGCAGGCGCAACATCAGCAAGCGCCATCATCATGCCAACGCCAGTTTCATGTCGCTCTGAGGTTAATTGAATATCTTTTTGTAAAGTACCTCTAACTACATCAGCGTCGTGACCATCGACCAACATATCCACACCTTTTTGCATAAAACCATTGGTGATCTCGGCTTCTTCTAATGCCAAGAAACCACCTTTTCGGGCCGCATCTGCCATCTCAACTGATTTTTCAATAAGGTCGTCAGGTTGTTCCATTTTGAACATAAAAGCTTTAACTATAATTTTCCCAATTCCAAAAAACTGACTGAGATTATATTGAGATAACACAACAAATATTGAACCACCAAAAACAATAATAACTGACTGAACGTCAATAAACATACCGATATCACCAGACAACATCATTGCCATAATGAGTAAACCTATTGCGCCTACTACACCTAATATTGTTGCTATATCCACAAAAAAGTCTCCACAAAAAAATGATACGGATAGTCGTATTATTTGATAATACATTAAGGTATTACGATACGCGAATACTTATATTCTTATCCACGCTCGTGATTTACCCGTAACCATCCAAAGCGCAGAGTTAAAACGGCATATGAACGGGTTACGGCTCTATAAGTTTATTATCGTCTATATTGTCAATAACTTAAGTAATTAGTCCCTATTTTTAAGGTTAACTTGACTGAACAAAATAATTGTTCTGTATCTTTAACAACGTACAGTCCAGAAACAGTTAATACTGCCAACTAAATTCGCTATATTTATGCTAAGCCAATTTATATTTATCTAGTTATCGTTAAGCGCAACGCGTTAATGATAAATATAAGCGCTATTCTAGTCGTAAAATGACCCACAATAGAAAGTATATGATAGTCATTAAGGGGCAAAAGCATTTGAAGTTTATTGATTAATTAAGGCGTTTGGTATAAATTTGCGCATAGATATTTAATCACTGAACCCTCGATGATGGCTAAGAAAAAAATAGAAAACTTAAGCTTTGAAGAATCACTCTTAGAACTTGAAACTATTGTTCAGAATTTAGAACAAGGAGCGTTGAGTTTAGAAGATTCAATGACCCTTTTTGAGCGCGGCTTAAATCTCAGCCAAGCCAGTCAAGAAAAGTTAAAAAATGCTGAACAAAAGATTCAAATCTTACTGACAAAAAATGGTAAAGCTCAACTTGAAGATTTTGAAAACGAAGTTGACTCAGAAAGTTTGGGTAGTAATTAGTGACCCAATTATATCAACTCGACTTTTATCAAACGCGCATTAATGAATACCTTGCCAACAAATTAGCCGCTTATGAAATAAATGATCAAAAATTGCTATCGGCAATGCAATATGGCTTATTAATTGGTGGTAAACGCATGCGTCCTTATTTAAGTTATATTACCGGTGATGCACTGGGACTTAACTTATCTGACGTTGACGGTATTGCGGCAGCATTAGAATGTATTCATGCTTTTTCATTAATTCATGATGACTTACCTGCGATGGATGATGATGATTTACGTCGTGGGCAACCAACTTGTCATAAAGCGTTTGATGAAGCGACTGCTATTTTAGCGGGTGATAGTTTACAGACGCTTGCCTTTGATATTTTAGTTAATCATAACTTTAGCGCCGCGGTTGAATCAAAACGTATTAGCTTAATCCGTCAATTAGTCAATGCTTCAGGTTACCAAGGCATGTGCGGTGGACAAGCACTTGATATTTCTGCGACCGATAAAGTGATCACTTTAGTTGAACTAGAAAAACTACATTCACTAAAAACAGGTGCGTTGTTAAAAGCCTCTGTGACCATGGTTACAGAGTTAAGTAACGATATTTCTGCCGATGAAAAGCACCAACTCGCCGTTTATGCTGATCATATTGGTTTAGCCTATCAAGTGCGCGATGATATAATTGATATTATTTCTAGTGTGGAAGAGCTAGGAAAACCAGCAGGTTCAGACGTTTCCTCTAATAAAAGTACCTACCCTGCGCTATTAGGTTTACAGGGCGCTCAGCAAAAAGCTGACAACTTATATCAACAAGCACTTCAAGCTTTAGCAACTTTACCCTACAATACAGATAACTTAGCTCAATTTGCGACGTTTATTATCAAACGCGCTCATTGATCTTGATCTTGCAATTTAAAGAATAAACAAAATAAATATGACTATAAATCTTGCTGACTACCCTTTATTGGCCAATATAAATTCTCCTGACGATCTGCGCATGTTAGATAAGAGCCAGCTAATTCAGGCCAGTACAGAACTGCGTAGTTACTTATTAAGTTCTGTAAGTAAAAGTAGTGGCCATTTTGCTTCTGGATTAGGCACAATAGAATTAACGGTCGCATTACATTATGTTTATAAAACGCCCTTTGATCACTTGATATGGGATGTTGGCCATCAAGCTTATCCACATAAAATCCTAACAGGTCGACGCGATCAACTGCATACTATTCGTCAAAAAGATGGTTTGCACCCTTTCCCTTGGCGTGAAGAAAGTGAATATGATGTATTAAGTGTTGGTCACTCAAGCACATCTATCTCTGCGGCACTCGGTATGGCCGTTGCTGCAGAACAAGAAGCCAAAAATCGTAAAGTTGTTGCTGTTATTGGTGATGGCGCAATGACAGCAGGTATGGCTTTTGAAGCGTTAAATCATGCTGGTGATATTAAAAGCGATATGCTGGTTATTTTAAATGACAATGAAATGTCAATTTCAGAAAATGTTGGTGCATTAAATAATCACTTTGCTAGATTGTTATCTGGCAGTATATATACAGGGATACGCGAAGGCGGTAAGCGCATACTTAAGGGTATTCCACCTATTAAAGAATTAGCAAGTCGTGCCGAAGAACATTTAAAAGGCATGGTTGTACCCAGTACCTTTTTTGAAGAGTTAGGCTTTAATTACATTGGCCCTATCGACGGTCATGATGTCAATGGTTTGGTTGATACCATTACTAATATGCGTAACTTAAAAGGACCTCAAATCCTTCATATTGCCACTAAAAAAGGCAAAGGTTATCACGCAGCAGAGCAAGACCCAATAAAATATCATGCTGTCCCTAAATTTGATCCCGCACAAACGAGTTTGCCAAAGAGTAAGCCAAGTTTACCCACTTATTCAAAAATATTTGGCGATTGGCTCTGCAGAACAGCAGAAAATAATGATTCACTAATAGCCATTACACCTGCCATGGGTGAAGGCTCCGGCATGGTTGAATTTAGTCAGCGCTTTCCTAATCAGTACTTTGATGTCGCGATTGCAGAACAACACGCGGTAACTTTTGCTGCGGGTCTCGCAATTGGCGGTAAAAAACCGGTAGTCGCTATTTATTCAAGCTTTTTACAGCGTGGTTACGATCAATTCATTCATGATGTGGCGATCCAAAACTTACCCGTTTTGTTCGCAATTGACCGAGCCGGCATTGTTGGCGCAGACGGGCCAACTCATCAAGGCTCATTTGATTTAAGCTTTATGCGTTGTGTTCCAAATATTGTTATTATGGCACCATCGGATGAACGAGAATGTCAATTGATGCTTAGCACGGGGTTTAAGCATAATGGTCCTGCGGCTGTTCGTTATCCAAGAGGGTCAGGCAACGGTGCGCCTTTACCTGACATCGGCGAAACAATTGAAATAGGTAAAGCAAAAACTATTTTAGAAACAACCACTGACAGTGCTGAGCCAAAGGTTGCCATTTTAAACTTTGGTAGTACCTTTGATGAAGCAAAGATAGCGGCTCAACAATTAAATACGACGCTCATTGATATGCGTTTTATAAAACCGCTTGATGAAACACTTATTGACCACATTGTAAAAAGCCATAGTGTTATTGTGACCGTTGAAGATAATGCAATTGCGGGTGGCGCAGGTTCAGCAGTCAATGAATATATATTAAGCCAAGGTGTTGCGATTAAAATATTAAATATTGGCTTACCTGATACCTTTATTAAGCATGGCACCCAACAAGAGATTCATCAGGAACTTGGCTTAGATAGCAAAGGTATTATTGATAAAATAACCTATTTTGTTGAACGCTAAACATTGTTAAAACTCCAACCCAAAGTCACTAATAATAGTTAAATATTAGTGACTTAATCTTTATCTCCCCTATCTTTTACTCTAATTACCCTCTTATTTTTACCACTAATTATTGTTTTTTTCTTTAAAAATTTGTCTTTATCTGCTTAAATAATATACGCGATATATTTCTCATACATGAATAAGGATTATTTAATAGAATTCAATCGAAGTATTATTTCTCTTGCGCTAATTTCAGCCCTCACCGCTTGTGGTGGCTCAAGTAGCTCTAGCACTAAAACCCCCACAATAGCACCACCACCTGCTCCGGTACTCATACAAACCGTTATCAAAGGTAAAGCGATAAAAGGCACAATAGCAAACGCTGTGGTTACTGTTTATAAATACGTTGACAGAAAAGCAGTTAAACTTGAAGATGCCGAGTTAGCTGCGTCTTCAATTATTACTGAAGATGATGGTAGCTATACCATTACCCTTTTAGATTATGACGGCGCTATCAAAGTAGAGTTATCGGTTGGTGAAAATACCACGATGATATGTCATGCTCCTGCAGGTTGTGGTGAATTAGCCCACGGCGCCACAATAGCACTAGCTACTGTTGATCCAACCTTAGTATTATCAGCGATTTCAACCGTAGGGAGTGATAATGCAGGGACCGCAAATGTAAATATTTCAGCTGTCACCCATTTAGCCGCAGCACTTATAGAAGCCGATGAAAGCGGAGTTAGTGAAACGACAATACAAGCGCACTCTTCTATTATTGCCAATGCTTTTAATATTATGAGCAGTTTAAAGGCACTTGAGCCAACGGCTGTTGAAAATGCAACCAGTGTTGCAGGTGAGGATAATGTTAATGAGTTACGCTACGGCTTGATCAATGCTGGCATCATGTCTGTTTTGTTTGCCGGTCAAGAAAATACTACGGGTGTTTTATCGGATAGATTAGCCGATGTTATTGAAGATATAGTCGAACACAATGGCGCATTATTGGTACACCAAGATGATAACGATGAAGGTTTTGAACTGTCTTTAGTTGAAGTTCTTGATAGTGCTGGCGATGTTGCCGCTGCTGCAGCTCAAGCGATAGCTGCAGATAAGATATTATCAACCCAAGATAACAGTGAAATACTGAGCGAGCTTGACCAGTAAGAAATTACCTTAGAAAACTAATCAGAATATGAAGAGGCTAATGAAGATGAAGATGGCCGCATTGAGCCTGAAACGGAAATACCAACAACAGGTGATGCTATTGCTAAAGCAAAAGCTATGGTTGCTGATGTGCGTCTCTTTAGTCATTTATTTGAAGTGGGTAAAGAAGCCAATACCGGTATAACCACCGAAGGCGACAAGTACATCGAGCTCATTGATAGTGCTGGTTTAATGGTCGAGGCTGAAGCAGCGAGCTTTTTATTACTAGCAGACGTTACCAACGCCTTATCAGAAATGGGTATAAGGTATGAAGCAGGCACCATTACGGAGGGAACCTTCCCAATAGGCCCATTTTTGAGTATTGATGGTGCGGTAGGTTCTATAACGCTTGATGAAGAAACGGCTAATGGCGGCATATTATTTAAAATCAGTGCCACTTCAGGTAGTGAAAAAATCAGCTTGAATGCTTCAGCCTTTTTTGCTGAAGACGGCTTAAGCATTGTTTTAAACCTTGATGGTTCAATTGAATCAGCGGGTGCCATGCTATCGTTGACTCAAGATAGCTTCGCAAAAGTTAACCTTGATAGTGCGATTAGTCGAACCTCACTTGAAGATGATACCTACGCAGGAGAAATAAGCTCTGGGGAGTTATCGCTTGAAGTTATCTTAGAACAAAAAGCAAGTGATACGGTAATAGACCCAGTCGCTTTTACCGGTATGATAAAGACAAAGCTTGTACCCGTTACGGTTCATACTTTAGATGAAAAAACTATTTGGGCCAGAGACGAAAACGGAGATCTATATACAAACGAAGATGGCTCTCTTGTTAGAGACGACAATGGTAATATCATCAGAGAACTTGACCGATATGGCAAAAGCACTGATATACAAATTCTTCCTGAAATGTTGACTTTAAGTGGTGGCTTTAGCTCACAAGAAGGTAACTTAATTAAAGCAACTATTACTGTTAACATCCAAGACTTAGAAAGCTATGAAGCACCTGAGTTTAAATATATTGGTGCGCCTATTGCAGATATACTTTCTGTTGTTGTTTCTGGTGACAAAACACAGTAAACGCTTCATCTTCAGAGATAATTACTGATGGGTTTTCGCTAACTTATACTTTTCTACCTGGTGCTATTTCAGGTGAATGGTCTTCAACAACAACCGTTACACTAGACGATGAAGTTAACGTAAATAATTCATTACCTACCAAACAAAAGTTAACAAAATCATTAAGTCAGACTGGCAGTATGGCAGTATGGCAGTATGGCAACCTACACTTATACATCTGATTACGACAATGGTGCTTATTTAGAAGCTGTAGTTCCTACTGATGAAAATAATGATGGTATTCCTGACTTTTATACTTATTACTACTGGGATGGTACATCAATAAATGATAACGGCGAATTAATTAATTATAATGATGAAGTTGTCATTTTAAGTCCTGACACCTCATTTTTCACACGTACCAATGAAGATCTTGATGAATTACTTGAAGAATCAAGAATTCATGCCAATTCAGTGAAAGATGCCGCTACAGCATATGCATGGGAAATAGAAAATTGGCATAGAGAATACCAATTAAAATTATCCTCTGGAGCAAGAGTCTAAATTTTTCCTCATGAAAATGAAGAGGAAATTGCTGCTATAGCTGCCGGCACTTCAAGAGAGCTTTCAGGGAATATTACTTCGAGTTTGCCAATTGAAGATGTATTTACAATAACGGTGAGTGATGACAGCAACACAGTTACTGTAAAAGACGATACTTATACTCGAGTCTACGGTGTTGATTATACGAAAACGGCTAACTTTACCTTTACTCGCCATGTAACAAGTAATATGGGAGGCCAGGTTACAGATATAAGAACTTTTTCAACGAATGATGTAGATTTAGATGTAGAAGAAGTCTTAATAAACCGACACGCTTCTTTTGGTATAGATCATGAGTTTTATCTATTAGTTCGAATCACTCCTATTGATGAAAATAATGATGGTTTAGCTGATTACTTTACGCAATCATACACATATAGCGATTACATGAATGAAGAAGGCGTATTAGTTGATGAAGATGGCATCGCTTTAATAGAGAATCCTTTTTATGCATTTGATACTTGGGAGAGTGCTGAGCTTCATTGTCAGATACCTTTTAATCCTTTTTCAACAACAAATGCTTTAGAAGCTTATAAGCAGTTTATAGTGAATGGAAGAGGATCTTACTTAACAACATATATCGACGGTGTAGGTTCAGTGGAAGCAGAACTATCTGCCGAAGATATTGCTTCAATAGTTATAGGGAGTAGAACCTTTTCTGGTGTTAACACGCATCCAGATAGTGATGAATCATTAGAAAACGAAGATGTTTTCTTAGATTTAAGTGCTGCGCTCTCGTTGGAAGCAACTTTAGGTCATTACCAAGTAAACTTAATGCTATCAGGTCAACGTACCGCTTTTGATGACGGTAAGTTCGATCTTGAAATGAGTTACAAATTGCCTGGCGATCAGAATATGCGTAAGTTTGTTGCCCATATGAAGACTGATGAAGAAGGCGCTTTTAGTGTAAATAACAGCGAAGGTGTATTACTCATAATGAATGATGTGGAAGATTCAACATCCGATGTTATTGGTAGTATTGTAGTAAGTTCTTCAGCAACTAAAATTGCAGATATAGAAGATCGTGATGGTGTTATTTGGTTTATATTTACCGATGAAACAACCGAAACACTGTAACCTCCATTATTAGCTAAACAAAGAGTAGAGATAAAATACCAGTCATGTGTGTGACTGGTATTTTTTTACTTATAAGTTAAGTTGTTTTATTAAACTTAACCTTTGTTTAGCTACAATAAATATCATGGAAAACGCCGCTAGAACTTAAGGGAATTAATGAACGTTAATTATTTATTTTTATTACTATTGATATTTTTATCTACTTTTTCTCAAGCTTCAACAAAAATTGAAGTATTTACCACAAGCCAATCATTTAGTAATATTTTACCCGTTAAGCAACTGACAACTGGCAACAATCACCAAAAAAAAATGCTAGTGACGGTTTTACACCAAATGAAGTGGGTACGAGCAGTTATTGGCAACACTTGTCGTTGAGTGTTGCACAACGCTATGATTATTTTGTTTATTCAAATCGCGATACAGCAAAAGTATTCTATTTAGACAGAAACGATTTATCACTCGACACACAAGAAAAATATCATATCGCATTAAAGTTATTCCATCAGCGTAGTAATGGTTTACGTATCGGCTATAAATATGAATGTGAAAACTTTAGTAGTGAAATACGTGTCGGTTATTGGGACTTAAATGTCACGAGGGAGTCTAACTTAACGGGTACCCTTGCAAGTGACCTTAATGGCAATATATCTGCCATTGCACAATTAGATGAGTTTTATACTGCCAATAATTTTTTAAAACGCCGCAATAGTAACGATTGGGATGCCGATGGCACAGGTATAACGATTGATATTCATTTACGTTGGCAGCTAAGCCAATACTTCTCTATTAACGCTGATTTAAAAGATATCTATAACCATTTTACCGTAGACGAATCTGGCTTTAGTGCGGGTAACATAGATACCGATGGTACTTTTATTAATAGTGTTGGCGGCGTCGCCTACTTACCTGTTTATCGTGGTAAAGAAACGACCAGTAAACATCAGTTTGAGTTACCTGAACACTTAAGCTTTATCGGTTTATATCATCACAGCGAGCAAATAAGTTATCTAGCACGTTATAAAAGACAAGGTGAGCAAAATTTTTATTATTTAGGATTCGATATCGCACACGAAAATTCATCAACACGGATTTCATTTGATATTGAAAATACCGCCCCAGAAATCCAATATAAAAATGACCGGTTTTCAGTTACCTTTGCGATTGACAGTCTTAAAATAGAACAGGCAATGTTACTAAATTTAGGCTTTAATCTCTACTATCGCTTCTAAAACTAGCCAGTGGCTAAAGCCATATAACTTTTAGCTTACTTTGAAAAAACAGCTCAAGAGGTCCAATATAAAAGTGACTGGTTTTCAGTTACCTTTGCGATTGATAGTCTTAAAATAGAACGGGCAATGTTGCTAAATTTAGGCTTTAATCTCTACTATCGCTTCTAAAACTAGCCGGTGACTGAAGTGATGTCAATTTTTGCTTGCATTGCACGGTAGAACCAACTAATTTAATAACAAAGCTATTAATTTTTAATTTATATGAGAATTTTCGTTTGGATTATTAGCTGTCTTTTCATTGTTCCCCTTAATAGTAGTTTTGCTGCTGTCGCTGAAAAAGACATCTTTGATCTCAGCATAAAGGAGCTAATGCAAGTACGTATTAGTTTAGCCACAAAAACTGAAGAAACGGTCCTAACAGTACCTTCAACAATCACGGTCTTTGAACGCACTGATATTGAATCATTAGGGGTCAAAAATGCCTATGATGTGATGAATTTTGTTCCTGGCTTTCAAATGACTCGTGGTGATTGGGTAGGAGCGGTCCCAAAAGAACATGCCCGAGGCGTTTATTTAGATAATGGTTATATTCTTGTTATGGTCAATGGCGAGCGACTTAAT
This sequence comes from Colwellia sp. BRX10-4, assembly GCF_014077465.1. NCBI lineage: Bacteria > Pseudomonadati > Pseudomonadota > Gammaproteobacteria > Alteromonadales > Colwelliaceae > Colwellia > Colwellia sp. BRX10-4. The sequence continues at coordinate 66,101 of NZ_JACGVZ010000003.1, read as the reverse complement.
GAAGTTTCCTTTGGTAAAGCTTCCGTTTACACCCCCCATATTCCCATTGGTATTATTGAACGTATTGAAGTTATTCGAGGTCCTGGTTCAGCGCTTTATGGCAGCAATGCTTTTTTAGGTGTTTTAAATATAATTACTCAACAGTCATTTAAGCAGCTTAAGGTAAGTATAGGTGAAAAAGGTTATCAGCAACTTTCTTCTAGTTGGCAAAAAAACTTATCTAAAGACTTACGTTTACACAGTAATATTTCGATAGAGAAGTCTAATGGCCATCAATATACCTCACCATTGAATCGCCAAGTTAAAGACCCCTATAGTAATACCTATTTAGAACTCGGTGCACACTATAAAAATAATAAACTTAACATCCGCTATAGCGAAAATGAACTCGATGAATTTATTAATCTTGGTGGCTATTCTGTAGATAATATCCACACCAGTGAAAGCTTTTCAATATCGGGTAAAAGTAAGATATGGCACAATGACAAGCATCAGCTAGAGATTAAGGCGTCTTATAGCCTCTTTGAAATCAAGTCTGCTGGGATGGCCTTAGCAAAAGAGTCTGGCCTTATCGAAAATGATTTTTTGGTGGGGCCCTTTTGGCAGACCCAATCAAGCGATGTAAACCTAGATCACAGTTGGATAGTTAATCCACGTATTCATCTCAATTCGGGGGTTGAATATCGCCGCGCTGATCAATTTCAATCGGGTAACGCCGTCACTTACTATGATTATCAGCAAGAGCGGATTATCGTTAGTGATGAAAATTATCTCGACAAAATTGTCGCTATCGCTGTGATGCCTGAAACAAAAGCGTTAAATCAAGCCCAAGAAATGCATGGAATTTACAGTCAACTCAAGTGGCAAGTCGCCAATAATATTAGTTTATTTTTAGGGGCTAGGTATGACAAGGTGATAGATATTGATCATAAACTGTCACCGCGTGCCGCAGCAGTTTGGCAAGCCAATAAACACCATAGCTTAAAATTACAATATGGTGAGTCATTTCGTACACCGGTGAATAACGAACTTTATTCAAATGACAGTGTAACTAACGGCAACCCTAATTTATCCTCAGAGTTTGTCAAAACAACAGAGCTCGTTTGGATATATCAACGTAAAGATTTTTCCAGTGAACTGGTCTTTTTTCATAATGATTTACGAGACTTTATAAATAAGGTTCCTGACGATGGCGACGCACAATTTACTTTTGCTAACCATGTTGATATGGAAATCAGTGGCTTGGAAAGCAGTGCCAGTGTTGAATTAACGCGAAAATTACGTTTGTCACTCAACTACACCCATCTCTTTGATGATCCCATTAATGAGAGTTTTAAACACTTTGGTAGTGCCAATTTAAGCTATAAATCAGGACAATGGAAATTTAATGTTAATGGTATTTGGCGAGATGAAGTAATACTACCTCCAATTAATGATGTGCGTTTTATACAAAAACAGTATTTTTTAATTTCAGGTAAAGTCACTTATGAGCTTGATAAAAAACAGCAACTTTCATTCATTGCGCAAAATTTACTGGATAAAGATTATGTTGTCTTCGACCCAAGAGTATTTAACGGTGAAGTACCTGGAAAAGGCAGAGAAATATCAGTGAGTTATCGTTATCAATTTTAACGTAATCACAAGCTTAAATGTTCATCTATAAAAAATATTTCTATAGATGAACAAACTTGGACTAAGGTTAATTATTCCGCTATATATTCAACAACTTCAAGACCAAATCCTGATAACGAATGATACTTAGTTTGTGAACTTAACAAGCGCATTTTACTGACACCTAAGTTAGAAAGGATTTGTGAGCCTACGCCAACATTACGAGAGCCAACATGACGCTTTATTTCATTAACAACTTCACCCGCATCAATTTTTGCATATTTTTCAACTTGAGAAATTAACTCCGCAGTAGATTCATGCTTACCTAAAAGTACTAAAACACCACCTTCTTTGGCAATTTTTTCTAAAGCATGTGCCATTGGCCATTGAGCAACACTCTCACGTTGGCTAAATAATAAATCTCTAAAGGTATTTTCTAGATGAACACGAACTAATGTTGGTTCGTCAGCTTTAATCTCACCTTTAGTTAGGGCAAAGTGCGCCTGTCCATCAATGGTGTCTTTAAATACCGTTAAATCGAACTCTCCAAAGGCTGTTGGTAACTTACATTGAGAGACACGTTCAATAGTGGTCTCATTAGCATTTCTGTATTCAATTAAGTCGGCAATAGTGCCCATTTTTAAATCATGCTTTTCAGCAATAATTTCTAAGTCTGGTCGGCGCGCCATAGTACCGTCTTCATTGAGTATTTCAACAATAACGGCGGCAGGCTCTAAACCGGCTAAACGCGCTAAATCGGTTCCGGCTTCTGTATGGCCTGCGCGATTTAATACACCTCCATCTTTGGCTATTAATGGAAAAATATGCCCCGGCTGAACAATACTTAAATGATTGGCATCTTTGGCAACAGCAGCTAAAACAGTCGTTGCACGATCGCCAGCAGAAATCCCGGTAGTCACTCCTTGAGCGGCCTCAATTGACACAGTAAAATTTGTGCTAAATTGAGCGTCATTTTTTTCAACCATCAAAGGTAACTTGAGCTGCTGGCACTTTTCAACAGTCATCGGCATACAAATTAAACCACGACCGTGAGTCGCCATAAAATTAATGGCTTCAGGTGTTACTTTTTCAGCAGCCATAATGAAGTCACCTTCATTTTCTCTGTCTTCATCGTCCATCAAAATGACCATTTTACCTTGAGCAATATCGTCAATAATTTCTTGTGGGGTATTTAAATTCATGATCATCTCTTTTATTTAATTTTTTTTCATAATTTTGAGGAATACAATAGTGCGCTTGAACACAAACGCCACCTTGTTTGTTTACTTCATAAAACCATTACGTGCTAATAGTTCATGAGTCACACCTGAACTATGGTGCTCGGCCGTGCTAGCGGCTTTTTTTGTTAATAGCCTTTCGATATAACGGGCAATTAAGTCAACTTCTAAATTTACTTTAGTGCCCGCTTTATATTGAGCAATAATGGTTTGCGCGTTAGTGTGAGGAACGATCGTTAAACGAAATTTATCATCGGTGACACTGTTAACCGTTAAGCTCGTGCCGTCAATCGTAATAGAGCCTTTTTCGGCTATGTATGGCGCTAAATCACTTGGCATTTCAAGCCAGTATTCTAGGCTATTTCCATTATGTTCAATCGAGGTTATAACAACCACAGCATCGATATGACCAGACACCATATGTCCGCCAAAACGAGTGGTGGGTAACATAGCTTTTTCTAAATTAACAGCCTGCCCAGTTTGATAGTCAACAAAGCCGGTACGCTGTAAGGTTTCATTAGAAACATCAGCACTATAAGTTGATGAGTCGAAAGCGACAACGGTTAAACAAATGCCATTGGTCGCTATTGAATCACCTAATTTAACATCACTCATATCTAATAAACCGGTGGAAATAACAATTCTTGCACCCTGTCCAGTAATGTTTATCGCTTGAATGCTACCAACTGCTTCAATTATTCCTGTGAACATAATCACTCTTTAAGTCATTTTTAGGTCAAGTAAAACTCAACACCATACTAAAATTTTACGATAAAAGTTTAGCAGTAATACGGATATCTTTGCCGATCATACGTAAATCAATTATATTTAGTTCTTTTGCTTGGCTCAAGCTTTCAATACTTGTCATATTCACTAAGCTTTTACTGTCTGCACCCATTAATTTAGGGGCTTGGTATAAAATCAATTCATCAACTAAATTTTGTTCAATAAAAGCACCCGCTAATCGAGCGCCTGACTCAATGAGTACATCATTCAAATTTAGTTTAGCTAAATATTGAAGTAATGCAGGTAAGTCAATCTGCTGTTCATTAGCTAATGTATTGACGACAGGTAAAGCCACCTGCTTTACAAAATGAGGCCACTGATGAATGTTTTCAATGGTACGACGAATTAATATTATTGGGCTGGGCTCATTAAATAAAGCTAAGTTAGGCGTTAAGCGATTTTTTGTATCTATAATCACTCTTATTGGTTGCCTGACGTCTTCCTCTTGATAACTATCTTTTAATTCCCCTAGCTCAGACCAACGTACCGTCATTTTTGCATTATCGGTTAATATACTGTCAGCACCACTAATAATCGCACAACTTTGCGCACGTAAACGCTGAACATCTTGTCGAGCTTGAGGGGAAGTAATCCATTTACTTTCACCGTTTTTCATCGCGGTTTTTCCATCTAAACTCGCCGCTAATTTACAACGGACGTAGGGGAAACCTGTGGTCATTTGTTTGATAAAACCAACATTTAAATCTTCAGCCACTTCTCTTAACAAGCCATGCTGCGAAGATATTCCCGCTTGTGCTAACATTTTCAAACCATCACCAGCCACTTTAGGATTTGGATCAACCATCGCCGCTATGACATGTTTAATACCGGCAAGAATAAGTCCTTTGGCACAGGGTGGCGTTAATCCGTAATGACTACAAGGCTCAAGTGTTACATAAGCGGTTGCACCTTGCGCATTTTTACCCGCCATTGCTAACGCGTTAACTTCAGCATGGCCTTCACCTGCTTTTTGATGAAAACCTTCTCCGACAATTTCACCACCTTTTACCAAAACACAACCAACGCGCGGATTAGGAGAAGTGGTAAAATGTCCTTGTTTGGCAAGCATTATAGCCCGTTGCATAAAACGGTAATCTTCGGCTGAGAATTCTTTCATCTATTTTTCATTACCTAAGCGCGCAATTTCTTCACTAAATTCGCGAATATCTTCAAAAGAGCGATAAACCGAGGCAAAACGCACATAAGCGACTTTATCTAATTCTTTTAATTGTTCCATAATGATATTACCAAGCAACTCACTCGATACTTCTCGCTCACCCGTGGCACGTAGCTTTGATTTGACTTTATTAATGGATAGTTCGACTTGTTCGACACTTACCGGACGTTTTTCGAGAGCTCGCACTAAACCATTACGCATTTTATCTTCATTGAAAGGCTCACGTGAACCATCATTTTTAATAATACGTGGCATAACTAACTCAGCAGTTTCAAAAGTAGTGTAGCGCTCATGACAGGCTAGACATTCGCGGCGACGGCGAACTTGATGACCGTCAGAGACCAAACGAGAGTCAATGACTTTCGTATCTAAGGCTCGACAAAAAGGACAATACATGGAAAGCTCCAAAAAAGGTGATACCGATTCCAAGAAGTATATTTTTATCTTAATGGACTCGGTACTTTCGACACATAGCTCTGTTTAATTGACAGAAACAATAATGGCCGCTAATGCGGCCATTTTAGTCTAATTAAGCTATTGTTACATTAACTTATTTATAGCTATTCCCATTAGACTATAAGTGCCACAGCTATATCGCTTAAGACACTAAAGTCGTTCGCTTAATTTACGCGTATACAGGGAAGCGTGAACAAAGTTCTTTAACACTGGCTTTAACATCAGTAACTGTCTGTTCATTGTTGATATCGTCTAAAATATCACAAATCCAACCGGTTAATGCTTGTGTTTCAACAATACCAAAACCACGACGCGTAATAGCCGGAGTTCCTAAACGTAAACCGGAAGTTACAAACGGAGAACGTGGATCGTTAGGTACTGAGTTTTTGTTTACCGTGATATGGGCACGGCCTAATGCAGCATCAGCATCTTTACCTGTGATATCTTTATCAATTAAGTCAAGTAACAACAAGTGGTTTTCAGTGCCGTTAGAAACAACTTTATAACCGCGTTCCTGAAGAACAGCAACCATAGCTTTAGCATTGTCTAAAACATTCTGTTGATAAACTTTAAACTCAGGTTCTAATGCTTCTTTAAATGCAACGGCTTTAGCAGCAATAATGTGCATTAATGGGCCACCTTGGCCACCAGGGAAAACAGCAGAGTTTAATTTTTTATAGATAGCTTCGTCATCACAACCCGAAATAATTAAACCGCCACGAGGGCCCGCTAATGTTTTATGAGTGGTTGTAGTAACCACATGCGCATGTGGTACTGGATTTGGATATAAACCGGCGGCAATTAAACCAGCAACATGAGCCATATCAACTAAAAAGTATGCGCCAACGCCGTCTGCGATTTTACGCATACGTGCCCAATCAACAACACCAGAGAAAGCAGAGAAGCCACCAATGATCATTTCTGGTTTATGCTCTTGTGCTAAACGTTCCATTTCTTCGTAATCAATATCACCTGTTTCTGGGTGAAGACCGTATTGAAATGCTTCGTAAGACTTGCCAGAAAAACTAACATGAGAACCATGCGTTAAATGTCCACCGTGCGCTAAGCTCATTCCTAACACTTTACCACCTGGAGTAACAAGCGCTTGAAAGACTGCAGCATTAGCTTGAGAACCGGCATGAGGTTGCACGTTCGCGTAAGTTGCGCCAAATAATTCTTTTGCACGGTCTATGGCTAATTGCTCAGCGATATCTACGAATTCACAACCACCGTAGTAACGTTTGCCTGGGTAACCTTCAGCATACTTATTCGTTAATTGAGAACCTTGTGCTTCAAGAACACGCGGGCTACAGTAATTTTCTGAAGCAATAAGTTCGATGTGCTCTTCTTGGCGAACTTTCTCATTGCTCATCGCTTGATAAAGTTCCGGGTCAAAATCAGCAATATTCATATCACGTGTAAACATGGTTTTTCCTCAATTATTCAGCCTTAGCTGTTACAGACAATTGTCTAATGGATAGCAAAATTTATGCGGCGTATATTGCCTGAAATCAGCTCGGTTGTACACGGATAAAGGTACAAGCTTTAGCTCATTTAGTAATCTAATATGCCAAGAGTGTTGCTGTTATTATCGATAAAAACTTTTACAGCTTTGATCAACGTTAACAGTCAATAGAATATAACGAAGAAAAAAAGCAATAACAAGAAATTTAAAACAGAAATAGAGTAGAAAAACAAAATATAATATACCTTACTAAGGAATAACCAATATTTATTTTATTAAAATATCATTTAGTTGTTTTAGCTCTGCTTGCCTTTTTATATAAAAATACTGACTGACAAGCCAAATACTCACCAGAAATATATTCAAAATAGCCAGACCAACAATCGGTGATTTTTCTGATTGCTCGGTGACAGCAAAAACATACCAATTGGCAAAGGGCCCAATAATGAGACAAGAGAACTTTATTAACTGAATGTAGCTAATAGACGACTGACAACCGACAATGGCATGTTCAATTGCTTTATCTGGACTGCCACAATTTATTTTCCATGCGGATAAACGGACTTTAATGGCAAATATTACAAAAATAATAGAAAGAATACCGCCACCACCTAAGTAAATAATGGTTGCTTGATCTTTCGAGCCACTGAGCCACATATAGCTAGCAGCAAACAACATAGCCAGCGTAGCCATAATATCTATGGCTAATAAAGATTTAGCCCACACAGTTCTTTGCTTTGTTTGCTTAAGTAAACGGTTGATATCGGTTTTAATAATAGGTTGGCTTTGCCAGTCTTGGCTCATCTGCGCCCATTGCTCATCAATTACCGAACTATCAAGTGGTTTAGTCGCTTTATTCTTGGGCAAAGTTGCAACATCAAGTATCGCCTCAGCTTGACTTTGCGTAGATAAAATCACTTTACTTTTTTTATGTAACAGGGAATCTTCTTCGTTCATACCGCCTCCATTAACTTACTCAAAGCGATTTTTGCGCGTTGTAAACGCACACCAACAAGATTAACAGATATCACTAAAATATCGGCAATTTCTTGATAACTCATGCCTTCGAGCGCTAAGGTGATCACTTGCTGTTGTTCAAGTTTAAGTTGCCTAATAGATTGAGCTAAACGTTGTTGTCTACGTTGTTTTTCTAAGCTTTGAGGAGGTGTTGGTTGAATTTTATCTTGCTCTGTCTCTTGGCTAATATCATCAATACTTTGCTCTACCTTGACACTTTTTACTGCTTTGGCAACATGCGTCGCTAAAACATTATGAGCAATACGAGCAACAAAAGTTTTTACCGTACAATCATTTCTAAAGCTAGGTAGTGACCGCCAAAGATTGAGGGCTATTTCTTGAAAAAGCTCATCTTGAATTGACGGTTTTGCTTCAAATCCGGTAATGATATGACGGAGTAATTTTTCATACTCTGTCATCCATTGGGTGAATGTTTGCTGATAATTTGCAGTACGTTTCAAAGAATAACTCAATATATGTTGATACGCCGTTTGAAAGCGGTCTTGTTGCTGTAATGTTAATTCTATCGAGTTATTCATCTTAATACCAACTCAGCGTATTGTCATAAAGATTAACTTAATGACATCACCACTTTTTCTGATTTTAATTTTTGTGCGAGTGCCAGCACTAATGCCACGGTCATCGCCACTGTAATTGCGGTGGTACTTGCAAGCACAGTCCAATCGACAGGTAAGCCCTTGAAGACATCTTCCATCAACATTGATTGTCCTGAAATAGGTAACCAATTCACCCACTCAGGCTTATCATCAATCATCATAATGGCAAACGGTACCATAGCAGGTAGCATAATTAACATAGAGACGGTTGACTGTGCTTCTTTAAAACTTTTCGCTTGAAACGAAAAGAATAATTGTAAAGCTGTTGCAAAAAAACATAGTGGGATAAGTAGTAGTAATAAGGCCGCAATACTAAAGGCATTTAAACTAAAGGTTGCCCCTATTTTAGTAAGATCAATAAAGCCAACAGAAACAGTAGTTAATACCAACATAATAACAATAGACAATACTGAAATAGAACTGGCACAAGTCATTTTTGCCAACACTATTTTGAGGGTACTAACAGGCTGACATAGTAGCATCTCTAAAACATTACGCTCACGCTCCCCCGCACTCGAGTCAATGGCGATTGATAGCCCCGAAACAAAAGCGCCCATCAATAAATAGATACCTAAAAACATCGAGACCATCACTGCATTGCTGGTTGGAAGTGCTGTATCTTGCTCTTGTAGAACAATAGGTTGTAATAAATTAATATCAACTCCCCTGACCAGTAAACGCTTATAACCGATATCAAGTGAGTATTCTCGTACCACTTCTTTGACTCTTCGGATCGGTGCACTAGAGGCTTTCTTACCAAAATCTGCACGTAAAACAACGTCTATAGCCTGACCTGCTAACATTTTTTCAGCGAAGTCTTTTGGTATATCTACTTCAATATTACGTTCTTGCCATGCGTACTTTTCTTCTTCAGGTACATCGGCAAATTGTAAAATATTATTGACGGCAAACTTCTCGATCAATTTGGGTGCAAATTCAGCGCCGGTAAATTGCACATAAATAGGCGGGTTATCCACGATTTCTTTGATCATGGTTTTCGATATTACCATAATCATTATTGGCGCGAATAAGCCCATACTTAACGCGACCATCAAGGCACGTTTATCACGAAAGGCTTCTCTTAATTCTTTAATTAATAATGCTTTAAACTGGATCATGCGGCAACTCCTTCATCTGAGCCAATTAATTTAACAAAGGCATCTTCTAATAATTTTTTACCCGCTAAATCACATAACTCTTGTGGTGTGCCTTGTGCGGCTAATTTACCATCAGAAACAATAATTACCCGATCACATAAAGCCGCAACTTCTTGCATGACATGTGATGAAAATAAAATACAATGACCTTTCTCTTTAAATTTGGCTAAGTGATTGCGCAAAACCCGTGTACTCATTACATCGAGTCCGCGAGTAGGTTCATCAAGAACAAAGTTTTTCGGCTGATGCACTAAAGCCTGAGCTAAAGTGACTTTCATCCGTTGCCCTTGCGAGAAGCCAACTGTTTTACGATGCGCTAATTCTTCCATTTCTAAATCTTTAAATATTTGCGCTATTGCCGCTTTTTTCTTCGCTCCTTGCATACCATGAAGACTGGCAAAATAGTCCACTTGTTCATAGGCAGTTAAACGCTCGTACAAACCAAATTTGTCCGGGAAGATTCCTAATCGTTGCCTAACAGCTAAAGGGTCTTCTAAAACATTAATACCATCGACTAATACAGAACCTTCATCAGCTTTTAGCAAACCATAGAGAGTACGTAAACAAGTCGTCTTACCCGCACCATTTGGACCTAGAATACCGGTGATCTCACCATTTTTAGCAGTAAACGACAAACCATCTAGGGCTTTTACCGTATTTTTTTTATCGATAAAGCTTTTATGTAAATTGTTAACTTCAATCATAATAATTATATCCTTATAGGTTACCGTTTAAATGCGTCATAAATGTTTCACTTTTTAACTCAGCTAAACACGATTCATCTAAATCATTCGGATCGAGTGTTGTTAGAAACTCATTAACAATTTCAATACCGCAAGGCGTTGAAGCAACAATATGTGCACTGTTTTTAGAAACAATGTGGTGATTATTAGGTAAGGTTTTCGCAGATTCATCACCGTTACTCGGCGGTGTTACTGGGTCTAAATTTCCTGATAAAATAAGAGTTGGGATATTAGCCGTAACACTTTGATAGAAATCATCGCTAACCGAATACTTAGGCCATAACGGACAGGCTTGCAGCCAAGCACTATGGCTATCGTTGCCACCAAAAGTATTGTTGGCATCGCCAGCAAACATTTCAGTAGTAATTTTAGGAAAGTCTTCATTACAGACAATATTTAACGTTAACCCCACATACATACCCATTCCCCCTTCTGACATGGCAATTAAACCAATCATGGGTTGATAGTTACCTAAAAAAGCTTGATGTATAACCAAGGGCACTAAAGTACGGGTTTGCATAGAGTATAATTGCATGCGTAAATTACTAATAAACTTGCTACGACTTAACACGAAGTCAGTCTTTGTACCTAAACGGGGATGCGCTATTTTAAGATTTACCGGTGCTTGTTCTAGTTGAGCAATAACCGCTGTAAAGTCATCCTTTAATAAAGGGTAAGCGCTGTTACAACTTTCATCTTGCTGGCAGTTTTCGAGTAATAAATTAAATGAACGCGCGGAACTTTGACCAAAAGTACCAATAGGCACTTCAATGGGACCAACACTATCTAGTACGACACTGTTAAGTGCATCAGGAAAAAGGCGCATATAAACCAAAGCCGCACGTGTACCGTAAGAGCCACCATAAATATTAATTTTTTCATGGCCGAGTGCAACGCGTACCGCATCAAAATCACGAATAGCATTTTCTGAATTATATTGACTTAAGTCGCCTTTGAATTGTGCGATACAGTCTTTGATTTCTTGTGGAGAAAAGTCTTCAGGAATAATTTCATAAGCGTTTATTACATCATTTTCATCACACGATAAAGGATGTGATTTCCCCGTACCTCGTTGATCCACTAAAATAATGTCATGCGACTTTTTAATTTCACCAAAAGTACTAAATATATGCGCAGCTAGTTCAACTGATGCTTGACCTGGTCCACCCGCTAAGAACATTAAAGGTTTTTTATTTTGACTACTATCAATAGCAGGCAGCACCGCAAAATTAATGGTTATTTTTTCACCTTTGGGTAAACTATAATTTTCTGGTACTTGTAATGTGCCACACTGAACTTGCGACTTAATGCCCTTTAGGTGACAGTTTTCCAAGCTTAAAACTTCTTTATTATTATTTTGTGTATTATTGTCTTCAGCTAAAAGTAGTGAGCTAAAACTCAGTAAACTTAATGCTAAAAGACTTTGCCATTTTATCTTCATTATTTTATTCCTTTTAAAATATCGAACATATAGTCTCAGCCTTGGACTTTTTATTACAGTTTATTTTAATAAAGCGGCATTTATTTTTAAATAATTGTTTATAAATGACATTTAGCAGTATTATTTTAAGCAAGGGTCAGTAATTTTGTCCAATACACCGTTATCCTGATACTTAAATAAATTCAGCATGACGATAAGTCCGCAAGACTAACAGTGATCATTCATCGTTGATTGCCATCCATGGCAACACAACATTCCGTACATCCTGACCATAAAAAAACCGAATAACATTTAATGCTATTCGGTTTTTACTTCTAGAGAAAACTGTTTTTAATCGTGATTAGAACTGGTTAGAGGTGTTATTCTCGCCACCTGCTTTAAGTGCGTTCTCACCAGCAAAGTATTCTTTGTGATCATCACCCATGTCAGAGCCTGACATGTTTTGATGTTTAACACAGGCAATACCTTGACGAATTTCTTTACGTTGTACACCTTCAACATAACCAAGCATCGCCGCGTCGCCAAAGTATTCTTTAGCTAGGTTATCTACAGACAATGCTGTTGTATGGTAAGTAGGAAGCGTGATTAAGTGATGGAAGATACCAGCTTTACGTGAAGTCTCAGCTTGGAAGCTACGGATTTTGTCATCTGCTGATGCAGCTAACTCAGTCGTATCGTAATCAACATTCATTAAATCAGCACGTACATAGTTAGATACATCTTCACCCGCAGCAACCATAGCGTCAAACGCTTGCTGGCGGAAATTTAATGTCCAGTTGAACGATGGGCTGTTGTTGTAAACAAGTTTAGCATTTGGAATTTCTTTACGAACTTCATCCATCATGGCAGTGATATCGGCAACGTTAGGTGTCGCTGTTTCTATCCATAACAAATCAGCACCCGCTTTAATTGCTTCGATGCTATCAAAGACACAACGCTCTTCACCAGTACCTTGACGGAATTGGTATAAACCAGAAGGTAAACGTTTAGGACGAACAAGTTTACCGTCACGGTTAAAGCATACATCGCCTTCAGCCATGTCAGCTACGTCAATCTCTTCAACATCTAAGAAAGAGTTATAGATATCACCTTGATCGCCTGGCGTTTTAACAACCGCGATTTCTTTAGTCAGACCAGCACCTTCAGAGTCAGTACGTGAAACGATAATACCGTTGTCGATACCTAGTTCAAGGAATGCATGACGTAAAGCACGAATTTTTGAATGAAAATCTGCATGAGGAACCGTTACTTTACCATCTTGATGGCCACATTGCTTTTCATCAGCAACCTGGTTTTCGATTTGAAGAGCACAAGCGCCTGCTTCAATCATTTGCTTAGCCATAAGGTAAGTTGCTTCTGCATTACCAAAACCAGCATCGATGTCAGCAATAATTGGCACAACGTGAGTAACATGGTTATCAATTTTATCTTGAATAGCGGCTTTATCGGCGGCACTTGCTGCGTCTAGGTCGCGAAAAAGACCACCAAGTTCTCGTGCATCGGCTTGACGAAGAAAAGTATAAAGTTCTTTAACTAAAGCAGCGACAGATGTTTTTTCGTGCATTGATTGGTCAGGAAGAGGACCTAATTCTGAACGAAGCGCTGCAACCATCCAACCTGAAAGGTATAAGTAACGACGGTCTGTTTTACCACCAAAATGTTTCTTAATAGAAATCATTTTTTGTTGGCCAACAAAACCGTGCCAGCAACCTAAAGACTGAGTATACTTAGAGCTATCAGCATCGTAAGCATCCATATCGCGACGCATGATGTCGGCAGTATACTGAGCGATGTCTAGACCAGTTTTGAATTTATTCTGTGCTCTCATACGAGCTATTGACTCAGGATTAATCGTATCCCAAGAGGTACCTGCATTTGCTTTAATCGCTTTAACCGCTTCTATTGCATTTTGATAATTAGACATAGCACTCTCCAAGAGTCTGGTAATATTTTTAAAAGGTTTTATTCGCTTCAACACTTAAAATAAAAAGTAAAAATTAAAGCAAACACACCGAACAAGACAAAGTCTAGAACATCCTGAGAGTATTCTTAAAATATATAATATCAATCACTACCATTCACAAGATAAATACCAAATTCACAAATAATAATTGTACTTATTTTTCAATAGGTAATAAGCATAATCCTCAATATTACCGCTTTAAAAGGTGATTAATATTTTTATTAGTCACTGAAAACTTCTTGATTTATTTTTCCGTACATGACATATACATTAGTTATATTATTTCTTTTGGTCATAAAAACTATGAATATTGCTAAAATCGATTTAAATCTACTTATTTATCTTGACGTTTTATTAAGAGAAAAAAATGTTACTCGTTCAGCAAGCCAGCTTAATATTACCCAACCGGCAATGAGTAACGGTTTAAAAAGACTAAGAAACTTATTTAATGATCCGATATTAGTAAGAACATCTGATGGCATGGTACCCACCGAACGCTCGCGCGCCTTAGCACCAGTGATCAGAAAAATCTTATTAGAACTTGAAGAAGCGTTGCAGGGTGAAGAAGAGTTTAATGAAAAGCACAGCCAACGTGTTTTCCGCATTATGGCAAGTGATTACGCGGCATCAACGTTACTGCCAAGTTTATTAAGAAAAATAAATGAAATTGCCCCGAATGTGACCATTGATATTATGACGCCAAGTGACGTAACTTTTCACGATGTTGAAGCTGGAAAAATTGATATGGCGATTAACCGCTTTGATGAATTACCACAGTCATTTCATCAGAAAACTATCTGGCGTGATTCATTCTCATGTTTGTTAAGTGCTAACAGCCCTTATGTAGCTGAATTCAATTTAGATACTTATCTGTCGTCAAAGCATGTTTGGGTGTCAAAAACTGGCTTTGGGGTTGGGGTGGGTATGGATCCCAAAGACGTACAAAAATTGGGTTGGGTAGATGAAGCGTTAGCGCGTATAGACAAGCAAAGAGATATAAAGGTTTTTACCCGTAATTATCATGTTGCCATGCAACTCGCTCATGAAGATGGTTTAATCGCTACTTTACCAACAAAAGCGGCTTTATTACACAAAGACGATAAAAAATATACCATTGTTGATCCCCCTTTTGACATTCCTGATATAGAATTAAAAATGATTTGGAGCCCGTTATTACATCATGATGCTAGCCATATTTGGTTTAGACAACTGGTTATTGAAGCGGCAGCACAAGGGTAATATTACGCCATGTTTAGTCATATAATCTACAGTATATTCTCGGTGGGCATTTGTTTGTTAGCAGGTAAAATGATTGAGACTTTCCTGCCGATCTTACCTGCTAGTTTATATGGCATGATGATGTTCACTATGCTATTGCATTTTAAGATACTTAATGCCAAGCGTATTCAACCTTGTATTGAGTGGGCGTTGGCTAATATGGCAGTTTGTTTTGTCCCTGCGGGTGTTGGTATCATTAATCATTTTGAATTAATTAAAGCGCATGGCTTCACCTTAATTGCCATTATCTTTTTTACGACCTTTTTATTACTCACTTTTGTTGGACTTGTGTATCAGCGACAACTTAATCGACAACAATTAGCCGCAACTAACGAGCAAAAAAAGTGATAAGCCAACCTCTTTTATCAATGATAAGCGCTGCCTTATTTTTTATACTGCTTACGCTGGCGGTTTATCATGCCTATGCCAAGTTACAACAAAAATTAAAAAAAGCCTGGTTAAATCCAATGCTGTTATCGATTCTAACGCTGATCCCATTTTTGCTAATATTTAATATTTCTTTTGAACAGTACTACCAAGCCACCGCCTCATTAAATAAACTCTTAGAGCCTGCTGTTGTGGCTTTGGGTTTCCCGTTATACCAGCATCTTCAAACAATTAAACAACAATGGCGACATATAATGGTACTCTTATTGGTAGGGGTATTTATCGCTATATCGATAAGTTTTATCATCACTTTATTGACCATTAATCAATACGATATTGCCGTATCACTTTCTTTGAAATCAGTAACAACACCGATTGGCATAGCATTAACGGAACAACTCAATGGCAGTAATTCCATCACTGCATTTGCGATAATTTTAGCCGGATTGTTTGGCGCTTTATTAGGTCCTCCTTGGCTATCTTTAATTAAGGTTACCTCACCCAAAGCACAAGGCTTAGCTATTGGCGCGGCTAGCCATGCATTGGGAACCGCAACGATTAGCAAAGTCAGTTATGAGCATGCCGCCTACAGTTCTTTGGCTTTGATTATTTCAGCGGTTATCACTGCCATCTTTAGTCCAATGATTATTAATACTTTGGTACTTTTTTTACGCTAACGGCCCACAACGATTTCACTATATAGACTGATAACGATGAGTATTCTGCAACAGCTTTACCATAATATTTCTAATGAAAAATGCTTAACGCGCTTTATTAAAAGTTATATTCACAGAAAAAACAAATCAAACAACTTACATTCATAGTACTTATAATAGCTATTATTAATAACAATAATTAGTTATTGAACTGATATTAATAAAATCAAAAACTAAATAGTCTATAATTATCATTTAGATATAATAAAAATCACTTATAAAAATACAAAAATAACAACTAATTTCTTTAGGAAATTTTTTTTCAGCTCTTGCATGAAAAAATAATACCTCCTACATTGCACTTAGATAATGTTATTAATTATGTTTAATGCTCTTTTAGAAAGAGGGTTAAATACATTTATGATAAAAATATTTACGCCATAGTTAAATATTCAAATAGAAGTTGCGTAAATGATTGCACAAGAGGAAACATGATGAACCCGTACATAAAGATCCAAAATATCCAAGTAGCGCAATGTTTACATCAATTTATTGAACAGGATGTACTTCCTCATAGCCTAATTTCACCAACTGACTTTTGGCAAAACTTCTCAACAATCATTGAAAAATTAACACCTATTAATAAAGCCTTGTTAGCAACACGTGATGATTTACAAACGAAAATAGATAGCTGGCACCAGAATAACTTTGCCGATAACTTCGATTTCTCATCATACAAAAAATTTCTAAAAGACATCAATTACCTGGTACCTGAGGTTGAAGACTTTGCCATAACAACCGAAAATGTAGATGCTGAGTTAGCAACGATGGCGGGCCCACAACTCGTGGTACCAATAATGAACGCTAGGTTTGCCATTAACGCTGTCAATGCTCGTTGGGGAAGCTTGTATGATGCCCTTTATGGTAGCGACGTTATTTCTGCAGAAAATGGGGCTGAAAACGCTGGTGGCTATAACGCTGTTCGTGGTCAAAAAGTTATTGAATTTGCCCGACAATTTTTAGATAAAAGTATTCCATTAACTGCTGGCAGCCACGTCCAAGCGAAGCACTACGACGTATCTGATGCTTTTTTAACGGTTACACTTGAAAGTGGCGAAACCGTTAAACTTGCAAACGGCGATGCTTTTAAAGGTTATCAAGGCACAGTAGATGCCCCGACCGCGCTATTATTTGAACATAATGGTTTACACTTTGAAATTAACTTTGATAATAATAATGTTATTGCAAAAAGCGATAAAGCAGGCATTTCTGACATCACACTTGAGTCGGCTTTAACGACCATTATGGATTGTGAAGACTCTGTCGCAGCGGTTGATGCCGATGATAAAGTGGTCGCTTATAAAAACTGGTTGGGGTTAATGCAAGGTAACTTAACCACTGACTTAGTCAAAAATGGTAAAACTATTCAGCGCACTATGGCGGTTGACAGACAGTATCATCAAACTGATGGCGCGAACTTAACGCTAAAAGGCCGTAGTTTAATGTTTGTCCGTAATGTTGGGCATTTAATGACGAACAATGCCATATTATTAGCTGATGGCTCGGAAGTGCCAGAAGGTATTATTGATGCCATGGTAACCTCACTAATCGCTAGCCTTAATTTACAACAAACTGCCGATGCCAAGTCATTTTGTAATAGTGCAGAAAAATCAATTTATATTGTTAAGCCAAAAATGCATGGCGCAGAAGAGGTCGCTTTTGCTAATACATTATTTGAACAAGTCGAAGATGCTTTAGCATTAACAAGAAACACCATAAAAATGGGTATAATGGATGAAGAGCGTCGTACAAGCGTTAATTTAAAGGCTTGTATCGCTCAAGCTAAGTCTCGTGTGGTTTTTATTAACACTGGCTTTTTAGACCGTACCGGTGATGAAATTCATACATCAATGGCGGCAGGTATTATGGCTAAAAAAGCAGATATCAAATTAACACCCTGGATAAGCGCTTATGAAGACAATAACGTTGATGTCGGTTTAGCCTGTGGCTTTAGTGGCAGAGCACAAATTGGTAAGGGCATGTGGCCCATTCCTGATCAAATGTTGAATATGTTAGCCACTAAAATTAATCACGTACAAGCAGGGGCAAATACAGCTTGGGTACCTTCTCCTACAGCAGCAACCCTGCACGCCTTACATTATCACAGAGAGAATGTTTTCGCGCTTCAGAAAAAGTTAATGCTACGTACTCCGGCTAACTTAGATGATATCTTAACAATCCCACTCGCAAAAGATACCAACTGGAGTGAACAGGAGATCTCTGATGAACTCGATAATAACGCTCAGGGTATTTTAGGCTACGTTGTGCGATGGATTGATCAAGGTGTCGGTTGTTCAAAAGTGCCTGATATTAATGATGTCGGTTTAATGGAAGATAGAGCAACTTTACGTATCTCCAGTCAACATATGGCCAATTGGATGAAACATGAGGTTTGTAGTGAACAACAAGTGTTAGCCAGTTTGAAAAAAATGGCTAAAACTGTTGATAGCCAAAATAAAAATGATGCTAACTATCAACCAATGGCAAGTAACTTTGAAAAGAGTATCGCATTTAAAGCGGCTTGTGATTTAGTATTTTTAGGCACAACACAAGTTAATGGTTATACCGAACCTTTATTACATAGTTACCGACTAAAAGTGAAGCAACTCAGTTAATCTCGTGTAATACCCCCTCTAAAAAAGAAATATTAATCTTAATATTTCTTTTTTTATTTAAGCGCAATGAAACTTTCCTCCACAATTGCCTGTCTATCTAACTGATACGCTTTTAATGATGATTTCACTTGGTTAAGTCATACTAAAAACCCATCAAACTCAAATTTTTAGCCATTGAACTTATATCGTTGGCTATATATTTCTTAACAATTTATAGTTAGGGTGTAAACATTATAGTTACAATTTCAATCAAATAAGATAGTACAAGTAACATTGTTTTCAATACAAAAGTTTTGTAGTCAATACTATGTGAATTTATAAGACGAGGATCGCAACATGAAATCACAAATTAGAACGGTAGCGTTAAGTGCCATATTCAGCATCATTGGATTGTGCTGTACACTTTCAACTGCTTCAGCAGAATCAAGTCACGCACAAATGAAAAAAGAGCTAAAGACTATTACTTATATGTTTGTTTTTCCTAAAGTGGTAGATGAAGGTGGCGCAAAAGAAAAACCCTTGTTAAAGCCAGATAATAACTTAAAAGAACTTAACACGGGTACAACAACCACTAAAAATGGATATTTTGAATTAGCCATTATTTTTAATGATAAATTACAGCAGTTAATTTCCGCCTTATTTGTTGATGATATCAGTAACACTCATGACATCCCCTTAAAGCAGTTATCTAAGATAGACTAAAATCAAACAACGACTTTAATCATAAGGGCCTAAAGATTATTTTAGGCCCTTAATAAAAAAAAGCCTCAGGGGCTTTTTTTAAAAAATAAATAAGGTTTATGCTTCAAGTTCACCTTGTTTATCTTTTATCGGTACCCTGACCTCAAAACTACAGCCTACTTTTGTATCTAGGCATTTTATAGTGCCTTTTAATTTTGCGTCCACTAAATTATAAACAATATTCATACCTAGACCTGAACCACCTTGGCCACGTTTGGTTGTAACAAAAGGGTCGAAAATTCGATTAACAACACTGCTATCTAGTCCTTTACCATTATCACTATAGGTCAGTGTTAAAAAGCCATTATCCTCAACAAACTTTATTGAAATTTCACCACTTTCTCTTTCATCAAAACCATGAATATGCGAATTGGTTAAAAAATTTGTCAGAATTTGATTCCATGCGCTTGGATAAGTGAGCAAATTAAGTTTTTCATCAACGTCTATATTAATGACATATTTTTTACGTTTAAACAGGGTTTTTACCGTGTTAACAACATCATTAACGTGTCTGAATAAATTAATTTTCAACTCTGGGTCGGTATGTTGCTCAACAGCAACTGATTTAAAGCCTCTGATTAATTCAACCGCTTTGTTTAAACTCCTTTCAATAATATTCTGATATTCAATCAACAGACTCAAGGTTTTAGTTAAATGTGATTTGGTCAGATTCTCAGTCTCTACCGAATGGCTTAACTCCAAGACCTTCTCTTTTAATGCCGTTATCGATGTAACACATATACCCAATGGTGTATTAACTTCGTGTGCAACTCCCGCAACTAATTGCCCTAAAGAGGCCATTTTCTCTGATTGTACTAGTTGATCTTTTGCTAACGTTAAGTCATCTAAAGATTGTTGTAATTGGTTGTTGCTCGAGGCCAATTTAGCCGTTCTGTCATACACTTTGACTTCAAGTTCGCCGTTAAGGTTAATTAACGCATTCTCAGCATCTTCGAGCTTTAAGATATCGTTTTTTAAAGTGGTACGCATGTTATTAATCGTTTCGGCAAGCTCATCGAGTTCGTCTTTGACTTTTGGACGAGAGCTTAATACCAAGGGCGTATCTATTTTATCAGCTGCAACTTGTTGCGAGTAGTAAGTAATATGATAAATATGGCGAGTGATAAGCCAATGAACGATGAATATAATAAAAAACGCCACGATAAAAATCTTGATCACTTCGGCTGTTAAAATAAAGCCTGCTTGCTGCCGCAATCGTTGATAAATATCTTTATAGCTCGCGGTCACAATAAGCACACCAATATCATTTTCGCTATAAAATATTGGGTACTCAACCACCTTATCAGCTGAGATATTTTCGTCACCAAACTGATAAGTTTTGCCAAAACCTGTGACAATCTTCACATGACTAATATCAGGTAAATTTACAATACCTTGAATTTGCTGTTGTAATAACGGCTCGTTAAAATCCCACAAGCTAGTTGATATAGATTGAAGATAACTTGTTTCAACATTGCTAAATCTTTGATCTAATGTCGTTAGACTTTCATTGTAGTTAACATACAATTGCAGAAAAGTTGAGCTGATAGACAATACCGAACTACATAGCAATATGTAAATAAGTACTCTACGGCTTAACTTACTATTAAAGGATCCAGATTTTTCCATTTATCACACCATCAATAAAAGCAGTAAAATAGATAGGACTATTTGTGTTACTTAAAAAAATTTTTATAACATTATTTAAATATTGATCTTGTTTAATGTCAATAAAAATAACTATGTAAACCTATCAATAAGCATTAAAAAAACGCCTCTAACAGCAAAGTTTGACTTAGATGTATTAACATACCCAACGAAAAATTTCGCTGCGATTATATCTTCTAGTACCTTTACTAGCACGTTACAAATAGTAATATCTACCGCCTTATGTTCTACAAAATAAGATTTATTAGACATCGAAAATTAATCAGTATTAATACACTCAACAAGAAGAGCCTTAGCTTTTAACTGCATCGCTAAATAGCCAGTTTCATGTAGTCGACAAAAATGTGCGCGCACTAAGCACAGTTTATCAATTTCTCGCATCTTGGGTCTATAGGCTCCAACCATATCTAAATGTTGATCTTTTTATAATCATTGCCCAAAAAATAATGCTTGTGTATTTAGCGTAGCACAAGAAATAATATCCGCCTTATGGATATAGTTTTTTAAATTTTCAATAGCTTCACAATAAATATAAAAAACACACCAGAAGTAATAGCATCTCTTTGTGCAGTCGATAATAAGCCATAAATACTGATTTAAGGTTAATTATTTTAATACAAACAACAAATACAAATTTTTAAATAGGTAATTGTTCATGCAGATAATTATCAGGGATTAGTGTAATGAATTTACTACTGGCATCGTTGATAGTTTTGTTTGTCGACTTACTGGTGGTTTTTTAATATCAAGATATCAACGCAGTAGCGCAGTAATATTTTGGTTAATGTGCTTTGTAAACGCATTAACATTAGAGACAGTAAAACCTAGTTTACTGTCTCTGCAGAGGATGCTCGATAATTTTTAAAGGATTAATTACCAATAAAATAAATCATCACATGAGCAGTCGTTATTAAACATCATCTACTAAGACTTAACTGAGGACTTTACGCTAACGTTTTATATTTAGGTATCCGTCTCTTTATTGCACTGGTTAAGATAACGATTAATGCTGGAAATGCAGCATAGAGCATGGTTATTAATATTGACTGACTAAAGAGTATCGCTAAAATAATAAAACCTAAACTTGGTAACATTAGCCAAAATGTATGTTCACTTGCACAGACATTGAACAAGCTGCGCATAATAAAAATAATAGCGCCCGTTAACAAAAATGCTGAAAAAGCGGTTACAACTCCGGCATGATAATTAAGTATAAAATCGGGATAAGAATGAAATACTTCAGAGATAGGAGCAGAAACCCCAAAACTGATTAACCAAAAAAACGTGCCTGCAATTAGGCAGCCGAAGTTAAACGACCACAATTTTTTATTAAGAGATATCACTAACGATCCTTATTTTTATTTTTATTTTTATAGGTAGATATATTTTTTATTAATTTTCGTTATTCATTTATCTTATATCCCATGTGTTTTTTTTAATCAAGCTGAATAAAAAATACGCTTTTCAACACGACGTTGAGTTAAAATTTTTATCCAGTTAAAATTCAATCATAAAAGTACGTTATAATAAATATTTGCTATACAACTTAGGATCAAACCTTGAACAAATTTGCAGCCATAATTTTTGTTTTATTATTATCATGTGGTGCTGCGCTATGGTTTTTAGCCAGTGACTCTTTAAATTTTCATATTAAAAATCAACTTCAAGATATTGGTTCGCAACTAAGCCAACAAAAAGTAACGGTTGAAAACGTAACTGTCCATGGGTATCAGGGAACAGGAACCATTAGTAATTTTGTGATGGCTCCATCACTATTATCGAATATTTCGACCGATGAAAAGTCGACACTAAGTATTGCCGCCATTCATTTAGTGGTTGATCGTGATAGCTTAAAAGAAGATATTATTCTTATCGAGAGTATAACCATTGATGGCTTGAGTGCTTCAATTTATTACAGCGAAGATGGTGGCAGCTTCAAACAACTACTATCAACCGTGCAAAAAAATATAGCTCAATTCACCCTCAAAGACCCTAGTGTCGAAAATCAGCAACAAGTTACAACGACACCACGTTTATTAAAGGTCGCTAAAATAACAGTAAATTCGGCAATACTTAATTTAATAAGTCATAAAGACGCACCAATAATCACTAAAATATTACCTCGTTTTGAAGTAGAAAGTATTGATAAAGAAACCGGTAGCACTGGTGAAACCATAGGTATTGAGTTATTTGAAAAATTATTGATCACATTGAATAACCAAGCAACTATGCTTACAAAAATATTGTAAAGCTTGAAATAGTCTAGTAACCCAGCTAATAATAGCTTTACTCACTTATTTTTTTATCCGTATTAAAAAGGTAATAAAATGCGAAAGTCATTAACGACAGCAAATATCATTTGCATCATACTTATTAATTCAGTTTTATTGCTATTACCTTTTACAAGCCATGCTCGAGATATAGAAATAACTCCCTTTATCGGGCAAATGTTCAGTGCTGATCTAATTAACAGCCAAAACGGCACAGACCTGGTTGTCACTGATGATAAGAATTATGGCTTAGCAATCGCTTGGCAAGACTCACCTAATGGCCAAGGACAAATATTACTTAACACCGTTAGCCATGACTTTGTCAGTAGTTCAGATCTACAAGAGCACTCCTTCGATATTACCTACTTGCATTTCAGTGGCGTTACTCAGCTTAAACAGCAAAATTATGTGACGACCATCTCGCTAGGTATCGGTGCCACTTATTTTGAAACTGACAGTAAAGACGAAATCTACCCCTCCCTTACTATGGCTTTTGGCACGCGCTACGAACTATCAAAAAATGTCGCTCTTGTTACAGAGCTTCGAGGTTATGCAAGTTATATAGAAGAGGATAATCAGTTATTTTGTCAAGAAAGCATCTGCCACGCTTTGCTAGAAGATGGTCTGTGGCTTGATGGGAGTATTTCGGTTGGTTTAGCTATTAAATTTTAGTCATCATTGATAAACCATTTTATTACCAGTAGCATAGCTAGAGTAAACCTGCTGTTTTAATCAAAACAGCTACCATTGTTAGATCTAGCTGATGTTGCAAATAAAATTTTCATAAAAAACTTCGTCTAATAAAAAGCAGGGCTTTAAATGTGATAACAGCTGTCAGGCTTGAACAAAAATTTCTTTGGCAGCGATTTTAAAAAGAAGCGGTATTAAGAATCACCCGTCGTGAATTAAGTCCGGTAAAGCACTTTAATAACATGCCAACCAAATTTAGTTTTAACAAGATGGGGCTCTAATATTGCGCCGCTAAAAGCCACTTTATCAAACTGAGGTACCATCTGACCTCGTTTAAACTCGCCTAAATCGCCCCCTTTTTTACCCGATGGACATGACGAATGTTTTTTAGCTAATGTTTGAAACTTAGCTCCTTTAGCTAGCTGCTTAATAATATCTTCTGCTATCTCTTTATGTTTAACCAAGATGTGAAGTGCATGCGCTGTTGCTGCCATATTGAAACCTTTTTAGTACTATCTAATAAACACGCATATTATAGCGGCTCATAACTAATTTAGTTGAATATTATCTTTCGGAAAACAAAAAGCCCCGACTCTTTCGAATCAGGGCTTTCATATTATGGTACCGCAGGACGGACTTGAACCGTCACTTCTTTCGAAACCGGATTTTTAACAGAGAGTGCCTTTAATTAAGCCAATAATTACAACAACTAAAAATAAAAAACAAACACTTTGCAAATTTCTTTGCAAGCAGTAATTCTCATGTCATACTGGGCTTTATGGCAACTCAAATACAAAGACATAATATTCTAGATGGACTATACGTCTATCTTCAAAATAACAGTAAGCGTTGGTATTGCCGCTTTGTGCTTTATGGCAAGTGGTATTCGAAAGCCACTAAAGAAACAGATTTAAATAAGGCTATAGATATAGCCCGTATTATCTACGTAGAATATAGATATAAAGCAGAAAACAACATACTGGTAGATAGTAAACGCTTTAAAGATGTTGCCAATAGGACTATCGAAAAGTTAAAAAACGACCTGAACAATGGCGTTGGCAAAGTTAGTTACCGTGATTACATTCAAGCCTTGAATAAATATCATATCCCCTACTTCGACCGAATGTATATCACCTCAATTGACCAAGACAAAATCCGTCAATTTAATAAATGGCGTATAGAACAGCTCGGCAGAATCCCTGCTAAATCTACCATTCTGACTCACAATGCTGGAATGAATATGGTGTTTAAAGAAGCCATTGAACACAAATGGATGATTGCAGCCCAAGTTCCAGTATTAACGTCACAAGGTGAAAAGGGAAAACGACGAGCAGCTTTTACTGAGGATGAATACAATAAGGTTTTTGATACACTTTTTAATATGATTGAGAACAGCCGTAAAGAAAAAACAAAGTTAATAAGAGAGCTATTACTTCACTACATGGAATTTGCAGTATATACAGGCATTCGTCCCGGTACTGAAATGGAAGGAATTACATGGGGTGATATTGAGATGGCTCGTCAAGACAATAACGTGCGCTTTAAAGTCAAAGTTAGAAAAGGTAAAACGAGTAAATATACAGGTACCAGAACCGTAATTTGTCGTGACGAAATTTGGGGAACCATAGAAGAGTTACGTGAAAAGTTCCCTAATAGAAAACCTAACGAGAAATTATTTAGATTAGCCGATGGCAGGGAAACCAATGAACTTGGTGTGACCTTTAGGAAGGTGCTTGACGCTTGTGATTTAAAAGATTCAGCTGATGGAGCAAGAACACTTTATTCACTTCGCCACACTTACATTACTTGGCAACTACTCCGTCGTGATCTGCGTATCGACATATTAGCCAAAAATTGTGGTACAAGAACTGCCATGATAGAACAGCATTACAGCCACGTTGTTCCCAGTATGTTTGAGGAAGAATTATTAGGTGTTATATTTGAAAAGAAAGAAAAAAAGGTTCCATACATGAATAAAAAGTCCTTAGAAAAACAGATTGAAAAATTCAAAGGTTGGGAGGTTGAGTTTAAAAAACGAGGTTGTTTGTAAAGTAAGAGTTAGCTTCATTGCTAACTCACAATTCAAGCTAAGTCATTGATATTTAATAAAGTAGCATTCGAACAGAACCCGACACTATAAGTCAACT
This sequence comes from Colwellia sp. BRX10-4, assembly GCF_014077465.1. Taxonomy (NCBI): domain Bacteria; kingdom Pseudomonadati; phylum Pseudomonadota; class Gammaproteobacteria; order Alteromonadales; family Colwelliaceae; genus Colwellia; species Colwellia sp. BRX10-4. The sequence goes on along the minus strand of NZ_JACGVZ010000003.1, from coordinate 39,918 downwards.
CTATACACCATTTTAACATCATGATTTAATTGTATTTAATTGCTTGTCGTATTTATACAAATAACAGATTTTTACTTCGATTTTACCTCCTAAACGAGATAGTACTAACCGTCACTTTTACCTCATTGCTGACCCTTATTATTAATGAAAAATCGACCTCGAAATAGTCAGCAAAGATACGATTACGGACATTTTTCGGCTGCCTGCGAAGAAGCGCAGTTATCCAATGTTGGTCACTGGATATTTAACCTTTTGAGCTGAAGATATTAAGCGTTCAGTTCCGAAAGCGGACGCTTTTAGCAGTCCAGCAAAGCGATGCTGTTTTTTCCACTTTGATCATGGGATATTTGGCTGTGTGAGCTACAAATTAATGACCGTTCAGTGCCATAAGCGTTCATAAGCTAATTGTCTACAAAAGACTTAAATCGACCTAATTGCTGACGCAAGAAATCTACAAAAATCAGTTATTTAACGTTATTCTGACCATAATAGCTTTTAAATTATCGTAATTTGAGTTTCGTATGGTTTGAATGATTAGCTGTATCTAATCCAACTAACCAAGACCCAACGAGGTAGGTCTTGGTTAGTCATTATTAATTTGCTAACCACGACCACCATTGATGATTTCAGGCTCTTCTTGAGTACCTGGTCTGGTGTCTGATAACCGGAAACCATTTGCTAGATTACCATCATGACAATCGAGGCCTTGCTTAATGCAATTATCAAGCAGCATTTGCATCAACTCGGGTTGCCAACCATTCATCCAATCAGCGTGTAAAGACATTCCGCCAGAATTAGTATCAGTGGCTTCATACATATCAGAAGCGAGTTTCCAATTATCTGATTTCTGAGTATAAGGGTGGGAAACACCCCCGGTTACCGCATAACCAAAATGATAACTTAGTCTTACGAGTGATATGGGGTGACTACCGGGACAAACTATTTGACCACCGCCTTTGATAGGGTATGCCAAATGGCTTTGGTGATTATCTGAATCTAAGTTTACGCCATCCCAGCAGTTGGGGAAAAGCAGATCCGCACGCACTATATCGCCTTCGTCACAGCTAGGAATACCAGTTGTATACTGTACTTCGTCATCATCATTTGCAGCACGCCAACTGTTACAATGCCAGCGAACTATCGATGTGTCCTGCTCTTGTCCTGGTTGACCCATTCCACTGCCTACTATTATTCGCATGCCAAGTGGGATTGGCTCAATAGCAGCTAGATCAGTTGTTGCAGCAGAATAGTAAAAAAGTTCATGAGACTCATCCGGATCGCCTGTTATCCCTGATACCGCCACCCACGCTGGGTCGCCGTTGGTATCTAGGAGTCGCTCTCCCAAATTGTCATATGAAGGCGCTAATAATGCGGGTGCCCAATAGCCAGACCTGTTGAGTACGTTTCCTTGACAAGTCCCTTCACCGCTTGTAAACAAGCTTTCATCCGTGGTGTTATGGTCGACGAGAGTATTTCCATAAAATCGATGTAAATGAGCTGCACCTTCTGCACTAGGATAAACGATAGGGTCGTTGTAGCTTGAATGAGAGAAGTCACATTTTACTCTGAATATTCCGAGCCAACCTTCTGAGACTGCTGGATAATCACTTTCGGTTAATAATTCAGGATGATGTGGCTGATTACCAATTGACTCCGTCACGCTGACTGTATTCCATGTGTAAACATTTTCATCACCCTGTGCTCCAGTTGTATCGGCCGCTTTAACTGCAAATGTATGTTCACCAACCGCCAATGGCATGTAAATCATCGGGCTGTCGCAAGCAATAAAGGCATCTCCGTTCATACTACAAAGATAACTAGCCGCATCATCGGCGTTAAATTCAAATTCAGCGTAGGCATCATAACTTTCAGAGGGCGGCATTTTGCTGAAGTTTATATCCAGCGCACTGGCTGGATGCGTCGGAGGGGCTGGTGCAATAACGACTTCTTGGTTTGGAGAGTCTGATCCTCCTCCACAGTTAATTAATAGAATCGTCGAGACGCTTAGTAGTACCACTTTTACTGTTTCGTTTCGTAAAAAATTCATGAACAGGTGTTCCTTAAAAATAATATATAAAGAGAGTATCGAGAATATAATTTTGAACGCAAAGTAACGTGTAGACTTTGTAATTTTTGTGTAAATATATTTGCTTAATTACTTGTGATTCACATGATGTGAGAATATCGCTAAGCCATCTAAAGTTGAATCGTTTCGAGTATACTAGCGTATGTTTGATTATTATTAGATTAGTCATTTATATAATGTCGGATCATCTGTAATAAGCATTCGAAAGAAGAGGTCCGCTACTCGCTTTGCAATGTCATTAACTTAAGGTTAATTTATTCATTTACAATAAGTTAGCTAATTGCTAACCTGCCTATGAATTAAAAATAGAGATAAATCCCCAATGAGCTGTTCAGTATTTAATTCAAATAGTACAAAAACCAACCAATGAAATTCATTCAACTGAGTTTTTAGAAAATCACCGTAAAAAACCTACAGATTTCACTCGAAATCGCACGCTTACTTTTCCTCGTTTAATGAGTTTTATGTTGAATACGCTTAATGGTTCAATTCAAGCTGAACTCGTTCGGTTTTTCAATGTTATCGATGATAGCTACTTGTCAACAAAGTCAGTGAGCACCGCGGCTTTTGGTAAAGCCAGAATGAAACTCTCCCATCAGGCATTTATTGAGTTAAACGATTATCTAGTTCAAACGTTCTATGACACTGCAACCATTGATAAATGGCAAGGCCATAGACTGCTAGCGGTTGATGGCTCAGTCACACAATTACCTATCTCTAACAAACTACTTGAGCATTTTGGTAAAGCTCGCCCACATGCTGCTATGCCTCATGTTCGTCTTTCACAACTTTATGATGTTAAGAATAATATTACCCTAGATTTACAGATAGAAAGCCATTCAACAGGAGAGCGTGAAATGGCGCTAAAGCATTTAAATAAAACCCAAACAGGTGACTTAGTCGTTTACGACAGAGGTTATCCTGCCGTTTGGTTTTATAAGTACCATAGGCTAAAGAATGTTGATTTTTGCATGCGCATTGTTAAAAGCTCTAATGTTGTTAAAGCTTTCTTAGCAAGTGGGAAATATAGTGATATCGTTGATTTTCCTTGTATCGAGAAGTCTCTTCGTCGATGTAGAAAAGATAAAATATCGACCGGATCACTACGTTTAAGATTAGTGCGAGTTGACCTACCAGGTGAGCCAGAGGTTTTGATTTCATCATTAACAGATCTACAAGCTTATCCTACTGCTATTTTCGCTGATTTATATTTCAAACGCTGGGGTGTTGAAGAAGATTACAAAGTATTGACAAGTCGTCTCAATATTGAAAATTACTCTAGTGTTTCTGTTGAAGGTGTTTTACAAGACCTACACGCAAAGCTATTAACTAAAAACCTTGCTGCTTCTGCGATCCATGATGCAAAAAGAAAAATAAAAAACCTAAAAACAATAGACTTTATGAATATAAAATCAATTTCACCTTTGCGATAAATCTGCTAAAGGATAATGTTGTCAGGTTCATTATGAGAGTAGCTGAGCTTGAGTTATATGAACTGATGATAAGTAAAATATCAAAGAATTTAAGTGTTATCCGACCTGATCGGAAGTTTTTTCGACAAGACCGTAGAAACAAAACAAATAAGTACCCAATGAATTATAAACGTATGTGTTAAATCCTTAAGTTAATAACATTGAAGTGCGTATTCCTGACGTTAGCTACTGGTTGTTCTTTAGGTCAAGTGGTAGCCCAGCCTGTGTGAAAACGTTTTGATCACTTTTTCGAATAAGCACCGGATACTTATGATCAATCAATCTCAAAACAAGATAATATATCACTCAATATTTGCTATAATATTCATCAGGTTAATTGATTGTATGTTGGCTGTATGTCACGTCATATTAAAGGTTTATCTCGCTCCCAAGCAACCCTCTTTCCAGAAATGCTTGACGATTTTGTCTCTAAAGAAAATCCTGTTAGAGTCATTGATGTATTTGTCGATGGTTTAGATTTAGAAAACCTTGGTTTCAAAGGTGTTCAATCTAAAGCAACTGGCCGACCTGGTTATCATCCCGCTATATTACTCAAAATTTATATCTATGGTTATTTAAACAGAATTTAGTCATCACGCTGTCTAGAGCGAGAAACACAACGTAATGTTGAACTTATGTGGCTCACGGAGCGTTTATCACCAGACTTTAAAACAATCGCTGACTTTAGAAAAGATAACCATCGTGGGATTAAAAACACCTGTAAAACCTTCGTTCAAATATGCCATAAACTCAATATGTTTAGTGAAGCGACTGTTGCTATTGATGGTAGTAAGTTTAAGGCATCAAACAACAAAGATAAAAACTACACTCCGAGCAAAATGAAGTCTCATATTGAGCGAGTAGAAAAGCATATTAATAATTATTTTTTGAAGCTTGAACAGTCAGATTCACAAGAGAATTCACTTAAAGACATTGCTAATATTGAATCTAAATTAGATTTCTTAAAACAACACCTCGTTGAACTAAAAGAGATGGAATTAGCCGTCAATAATCATCCTGATAAACAAGTATCAACAGTCGATCCTGATTCTCGCTTGATGAAGACACAGGGCATGACACGAGCGATTTGCTATAACATACAAAGCGCTGTCGATACGAAACATCATTTAATTGTTGCTCACGAAGTCACCAATACAACTGATAGAGGCCAGTTGTGCAATATGACCAAACAGACACTTAAAGCGTTAGGGAAAAGTGTTACGACGATATTGGCAGATAAAGGTTATTACAGCCGACAAGATATTAAAGATACTCAAGATTTAGGTGTATCGACCCTTGTACCTAAAACCGATACATCAGGCTCAGAAAAGAAGGGAATTTTTAACAAATCACTGTTTCAATACAATCAAGATAATGATGTTTATATTTGCCCTGCGGGGAGTGAGCTTCAACATCGATTAAATTCGATAGAAAGAGGATTAGATATCAAAATTTACTTCAATGGTATGGCTTGTAAAAATTGTACTATTCGAAGCCAATGTACCCGTTCAAAAAAAGAGCCAAGAAGAATGAGGCGTTAGATCCATGAAGCTGATATGGAAAAAATGGAAGCCTTGCTCAAAGCAACGCCTGATGCAATGCTTCAACGAAAACAAACAGTTGAACATCCCTTTGGTACGATTAAGTTGTGGGCAGGAGCCACGCACCTTTTAACAAGAGGGTTTAAAAATGTCAGTACAGAATTGAACCTGCATGTATTGGCGTATAATTTAAAAAGAATGCTCAGTATATTTGGATCATAAATATTGATGAAGGAAGTGATGTTGCCGTAAGAGGTAACTCTTTCCTTAAAAGACCCAAATATGTTCCAAATAGGAGCCAATATCAGCAAATTTGAACGAATAAAAAATATAAAGCATGGATATTCATAAATATCGGCTTCGCTACGCGAAGCCTTACAAAGAGCTGATATAAACCCTCAATAGTGAAAACTTACAATAATGAGTTTTCACACAAGCTGAGCCAATTGCCTGACATTAGCTTTTGGTTAAAAACGGCAAATCAGAGATTCTAACGCTTCATTTTCCACTTAAAAAATCCATCTATTCACAACAGAATTTATACCTAAAACTTTTACATAGAGTTAGATCTAAAATCTCCAAAGCGGACATTTGACTGATTTTAGTTTCAAATGAATTTAGAGTATTAAGCCTAAGGCGCTTTCGCCCCCAAAGCGAGTTAAGTTAGTTTATCAAGTATTGCTAGCTTGTTTGTATTGATTACTTAACAGATGCAAGTTAATTCCGAGAGACTTTGTGTTGAACCATTTTTCTTGAAAAGTGGAATCTTTTTACAGGATTTTGAGTCATTAATCTCGTAGTTCATCGCTATTTTGATAATTATTATAATTTGACCAAAACCTATTGCAAATGATAATCATTCCCATTAGTATTGCTGTGATTTTTTAAGGGATAAATAATAATGAAAAATAATAACGTACTACTCATTTTATCAGTTGTTGGTTTAAGTGCATGTGGTGGTTCTGGTGGTAACGATGCACCAACTTTTGAACAAACATCGTATCAAACAGTAACCAGTGAAGATCAACTCACTACTCTAAATGTACAAGCAACAGACAAAAATACAAAAGATACCATTACCTATGCGTTGGCTAACGCATCGGTTAATGCGGCTATCGATATTAATGCGTCAACGGGTGAAATATCTTATCAACCTAATACGAACTTTAACGGCGTTGATAGTTTTGAGATTAGTGCTAGTGACGGCGAAGAAACTGCAAAAGCAACCATTAATGTAACTGTTGATGCGGTTAATGACATACCGATGTTAGACGCGACCGAAATATTAGTGTCTGGTGGTGAAGTTAAAAAAGGTTTGGTTTTAGCAACTGATGTCGATGGCGATTCGGTTAATTACCAAATAACCACAACAACACAGAATGGTGAACTAACGATAGGCGAAACGTCAGGTGAAGTCACTTACACGCCTATATCTTTAGTGGATGTAAATGACAGCTTTACCTTGGTTATTACCGACAATAATGGCGGTAAGTTAATCAAGGAGCTCACTATTAAAGCAAGTTTAGCAAGTAATGCAGACAGAGCTTATTATTATTACGCGAGTGAACAATCGCATCTTAAACAAGCAGAACAAAAAATAACGTCCTTAAGTAACGACATTAATCAAGGGCTAGTGTTTAATAATCTTGCCGTTGGTTATGCAAAAGCTGGTTTGACTAATCAAGTTGAACGTTTAGTCAGCGAAGCACAAATTGTTCGTGATGAGATGCGTGCACGTACTCTGTTAGCGGTTTCACACCAATACAATAGCTTAAATATTTTAGATAAAGGTGATGAATACCGAACACAAGCAAATAGTGCTTATACCCAGTATGTCGCTTCAAAGGGGATTTCATCGTTTGATAACGACGATGCTGCTTTTTTTAATAGCTTAGCATTAAGTTATATCAATACCGGTCAAGCAGCAAAAGCCGATCAGGCGTTAAGTATTCTAGATTTATTATTTTCTGCCGCGTTAGAAGGTAATAATACCACCGGTGCATTACGTACATTTTTTTCATACCGAAACCTCGTTGATGATGTTATTGAAGATTGGCAAATATCAAATCTACAAACTGATTATGATCTTGCACACTCAATGGTGACGCGTTTATATAGTTATTCAAAGCTAATCAGTAATCGCTTCGTTAGTAACGACCGCAATGGTAATGAAGGCATGGCGTATTATAGTACGCGGCAAGTCGCTTTATTCGATGTTATAGAATCTTACATGGAGCTAAATGATTTTGGTAACGCCAGAGAAGCGCTACATGATGTTTTAGCATTACATGGCGTAATAGGTATCGATGAAAATTATCCGCGTACAGCTGATGAATATTCTGCTGTTACACGTATCGAATACCCGTTTGGCTTATATAGTGTAATAGAGCAGTTTGTTGTTCTTTATCCTGATGCAAGCCTAGAACCGTATCTTGCTGGTTTCGATCCAAGCAGTTTTTGGTTACTTTTTGTAGAAGAAGATGCGGCAGATGCTTTATTAATGGCGCGTGTTCGCACCATGGAAGATAAAGACGCCGCTTTTAATTTAGTCATTGCGGCTAAAAACCCAGAAAATTTACGTAATCACTACACTAATTTAGTTGCATTTAATCGTGCAAGTCCTGGTGGTGCCGTATATTTACGTAAACAAGGTGAATATCCAGCAGCAGCTAAATTTTTAACTGAAGCGCTAACGTTAGTGAGTTCAGCCGATTATGTTGAAGAAAATTTACGGTTAGAAAGCTTTGTAACGGGAAGCTGTGAGAAAATTTTGCAAGAGTTTTCTGAGCTATACAGATTAACCGGAGAAGCAGCCTATAATGACCAAGCGATAGGTGCACTAGATATTTGTATTGGTCTTGCTAAAACGCATTTTTCGGATGGTATTGACGGAAACGATGTTGAAATTTCTGATGCGATTAAAGCTAACTCAAGGTTTTTAGCTTATGCGAATAAATTTGATTTAGGTGATAATTTTTCAGTATTAGTCAACAATATTGAAACCAACATCGCTAAAATTGATAGCGCAGATCATGAAGAATTAATTACACGGTTAAAGACTGTTGGTATGAGCATTGCCCAAGGTGGTGAATTTACAACCGCTCAAGCATATTACGACAGAGCAATTGTGCAATTAAACTTATTTGAAGGTATGGCTGTAAACGAAGAGGTTGGTCAGATAACGAATGAGTTTTTTAACACTAACGGTTCACTTACAGACTATAGTGATTATCTGGAGGTTATTGAGGATAATGCCGGTACATTAGACAATTATAGCCAAATTAAAGCGACTGCATACAATGCCTGGAATACCCTTGTAGAAAATAGGTTAGTTAAACTTGCTGATGCGGCTAATCAGCAAAAATTAACCTATTTACCCTCATATGCAGAGCAATTAATGCGTATCGGTAAATACAGTGAAGCACTCGAATTAGCCAACAACTCAGTACTAGGTGTTGTTGAAAAAGAGTCAATTATTACTGAAGTTGCCAGAAGTTTAAGTGTTAAAGATGATTTCCAACAGACACAAGTCGCGTCTGTTGACACCGATGGCGATGGAAAAGTTAACTTTTTCCTTGAAATAGCCAGTGAAGATGCTATCAATAACTCAGGCTTAGTACTAGACGAAGATAGTGATAATGATGGTGTTAATGACGATACAGATAGCTATCCGTTAGACCCTAGCAAGTCGTAATATGAAGGTTTATATTATGCTAGGCATGGTCAGCTTTATGCTGGCTATGCCGACCTCTTTGGCTCAAGAGGTAAATAAAGAAAACAGAGTAATCAAAGCTAATAGTTCTCCTCTGGAAACGTTTGAGAACGGTGTTTATATAGCGAATAAAAAATCATGTACTAAACAAAGTGATGAATGTGAACTTTACATAGAACATATAGAGGTTGTTGGCAGCAACTTTACCCCCATATCAACGTCTGCCGAAGGTGTGTATACCTTAGATAAAAAAATGTTGAAAGAGTATCTATTTGGTAATGGTAATTTAAATGACGTGATCGCTCTGTTACCCGGCGTACAATATAGTGAATCAGCTTATTCAGCTAGCCAAGTGACTAACATTAAGCCAAGTGAAGTGTCCATCTCAGGTGCCCAAGGTTATCAGTCTGGTTATCAAATTGATGGTGTAAGTAATAATTCTCGATTAAGTACCGGAAATGCACAAGTCGATCGCAATTTAGCGAATGATGTTTCAGGCCATAGCCAAGAAGCCTTTGTAAACCTAAAAATATTAGAACAAGTTGAAGTTTATGACAGTAATATACCCGCCAAGTATGGACAGTTTTCTGGCGGTTTAGTGTTAGCAAAAACACAAAACGCAGGTAATAAAACTCGCTATGGTATCAGTTATCGCCAAACAGCTGATCAGTATGTTGAATATCACAAATTTTATGCGCCTGACTATAGTGGCGAAGACATCTTAGAAACAGCAACCTTCAATAAAAAAGATTTTAATGCTTACCTCTCAATGCCTGTTTCACAAAACAGTGGCATTGTTGCGCAACTCCAAGTGCTAAAGTCTAAAGAATCGCTAAATCAACTCGGTACTTTAAGAGAGCAGAAACAAACTAATTATAATGGATTACTCAAATACCATCACGATATTACCCCTGAAGATCAACTGATTTTTCGTTATTTACATGCACCTTATCAAGGCCTATATTTTGATGTTAATGCCTTAAACAGTGACTATGACATTGACGGTGGTGGTCAATCCTTTATGGCACAATGGCAAGCTGACAGGAATTGGGGATATATGGATACCCAGCTTGATTGGCGTCAGAGCCAAAATACCAAGGATACAAGATCTGCTTGGTATGTATGGGCCAATATTCCAGGTAAGCGCTGGGGCGAATATAACGGTTCTACTTCAAGTTTAGAGGGCGGATATGGTGATATTAAAAAAACACAAGATACCTATAGTTTTAAACAAGACTTCGAATTGCCTAGCCTTTGGAAAGGATTTGGTTTCCATGACTTATCTTTTGGTTTTCAAGTAGAGTATCAACAAACCGTGTTTGACAGGTTAGAAGACTCTGTTGTCTATAATGGTTCAGTTATCTCGCCAGAGATTGCTTGCAATGGCTATGCTAATGATTGTATTGAAACAACATTTAAACGACCTCTTGAAGTCATAGAAGCTGAACGAGGAAACCCTTTAGATTTATCTAATGCGGCTGATTTTTTACTTTATCAAGATAATTTATTAACCACAGGACAGTTATTTCAAACACGCCAAGTATCAGTAAAATCTCGTGCTAAAGCAGATATTAGTTACTTTTCTACTTACGCAGAAGATGCGATTACTTTTAAGGATGTGCAAGTTGCTATTGGTGTCAGATACGACTATAACGATTTTTTTAAGAATCATAACATCGCCCCTCGATTTAGAGTTAACTATGAATTTATCGATGGCTATCAATTGATTTTCGGTACTAATCGTTATTACCAAAGTGATTTAGCAAGCTATAAACTCAATCAGGCGATGCAACCTGTTAATAATGAAGTCCGTTCAATATTAAATAATCGACCACAACAATGGAAAGCTGCTTTGTTAAAAAAAGGTTATTTATATGAATACAAAGACACTAAAACACCTTTTAGCGACGAATTAACCGTGGCCTATCGACAACCTTTATTGGGTGGAACCGCCGAGGTTAAATGGATCAATAGAGCGAACAAAAATAGTATTAATCGTATCAAAGGCTACAATGATTCAGGAGAAGCTATTTTATATGCCGGTAATGACGGCAATAATGATTATAGCCGTTGGTCAGTATCATGGATGGCACAGTTTTCGAACCAGCATATTGAATTTAATATTTCTCATGCAAGTAATACCACCAGCCGGAAAAATTTTGATGGTGATACTACTATTGAAGACGCCGGCGATAACCTTTCTACCAAGACGTTAAATTATAACTACGATGATAGTGAATTAGTGTTCTTACGCACAGATAAAAAAAATGAAAAAAATGAATTAACAACTTATTATGAACTCATTACTCGTCACGATATTACTTTAGAGTCGCAAGATGCGAATCGACCTATTGTGGCTAACCTCAGTTGGGGAGGCAATTGGGGTGCTTGGGGATTATCTGCTTATGCCCGTTATAACGGCAAGCAAGATGCCATTTACCCAACGAGTCAAACAAACTCAATAAAAGAAGCGACCAGTATTTGTGATGGATGTGCCCCCATTAAACGCGAGTATTCGGTTTATCGTTTGTCAGAACGCCCTGGTTTCTGGCTTTTAAGTGGCAGTGTTCGGTATGACTGGCAGCTACCTGATGAGAGTAAAATAACCTTAAGTTTTGATGGTGAAAACTTACTGAATAAACGGACTTATCAGGTGAGTCCTTATACAACCGGTTTGGAGCTTGGTCGAAGATTTTGGCTAGGTATAAGTTATGATTATTAGGAGAATAATGTGAGTATATTAATGGCAGCAACAATCAGTTTTGGGCAGTTTTGTTATCATGCAGATAAAGACATCAATGCAGCAGAGTTTATGCGAAGAGCTGATTTTTATGAAGTTGTGTTGATTAAATCGATGGAAAAAAAACAATCAGCTTGTTGGTCTGTATCAACAGAGAAACAGTATCAAGAAGCGCAGAAATTGGTTCAATCAGACTCAACAGGTGAAACGTTAACACTTCAGTAATATATTATAAAAAATTGATGACTATTAATTTTTTGTTTGTTGGAATAATATATTTTTTTTGTTTTGTCGCGATCTTTTCTACTTTAGCCGCTGATATGGATAAACTTAGGGACATTTACAGCCAAGCCCCTAAGTTTTGGCCAAAAGCTAATATTGATGAAGGCGTTGAGGCAAAAGAAATTGGCTTATTATTACCAATTAAATTTTCAAAAAATAATCCTTATAGTCTAGAAAAATTTCAATTAGGAAAACGTCTATTTAATGATGGCAATTTATCACGGTCAAAACAAATAGCTTGCGCCAGTTGCCATGATCCTGATTTGGGTTGGGCCGACGGTAGAAAAGCGTCCTTTGGACATAATCGCCAGCGCGGTAAAAGGAACTCGCCCACGCTTGAAAATGTTGCTTATAATGAACATTTTTTCTGGGACGGACGCGCCGAAACATTAGAACAGCAAGCGTTAATGCCAATTCAAGACCCAATAGAAATGAATTTCACTTTACCTGAACTTGAACAAAGGCTGAATAAAGACCCCTCCTATTCAAAAGCGTTTATGGCGTCATTTGGTCAAAGTGAGGTTACAGCTAAGCTCATAGGGCAGTCACTTGCGACATACCAAAGAACCATAGTTTCTCGACGAAGTGATTTTGATCGATTTTTACTCGCTCCTAAACAAAAGCAAGAAAGAATGAAAAAAATATATCGCGCGGCTATGTCGGATAAAGCTATTTTAGGTATGCACTTATTTCGTACCAAAGCCAGATGTATGAATTGCCATCATGGGGCAACATTTTCAGATCAAAAATTTCATAACCTTGGTTTAACCTATTATAAAAGAAAACATCAAGATCTCGGACGTTATAACTATACCCAATTACCTGACGATGTTGGTAAGTTTAAAACACCCGGGTTGAGAGGAATAATGAATACGGCACCTTGGATGCACAACGGCTTATTTTCTGACATGGAAAGTATATTAAATATTTACAATGCGGGGGGGATCCCCTTTCAAAAGAAAATAGATGACCCTCTATCACCAGAAACCTCTATATTGCTGAAACCACTTTCACTAACACGTGAAGAAATTTCATCATTGATTGAATTCCTAAAAGCTATCACTGCACCACCAGCCTTAGGGATTATTGGAGATAATAATTTATAAAATGTAACATGAGCATTTTTGCTCGACTTAAACTTAAACTTGGAACTAACATGACAATTATAAATAAAGTATCAATACTGTTTATCACACTAATTCTCTCAACCTCAGTCTTTGCAAAAGAACTTTTTTTTGGTGAAGCGGTAAATGAAAAAGCTATGGTGAGTATTTCTACATTGCTAGAAAATCCAGAAAAGTATATCGATAAAGAAATTACAATTTCAGGCACTATAGTGGGTGTTTGTACTCGTCGTGGTTGTTGGGCAGATATAGCCTCAGACGCAAAATTTGAAAAATTGCGTATTAAAGTTCGTGATGGAGATATGGTATTCCCATTACTGGCAAAAGGTCGTCAAGCAGTTGCTACCGGTACATTACAGGCAATTGAATTAAGCTTAGAACAAACTAAAAGCTATAAAGCAACGTTAGCTAAGCGTCGCGGAGAAACAATAGCAACAGAAGATATTACTGTCGCCATGTCTATTTATCAACTGGCACCAATAGGGGTAAAAGTTCTTGACTAAGGAACGTTCAATTAACTGGTATAAATTAAATAGAACATTACATAGAGATATTGGTTATTTATGTATTGGGCTTACTATTGTATTCGCTATATCGGGTATTGCTTTAAACCATGCTGGTGATTGGAACCCTAATTATATCGTTGAGCGTACTGAAAAAGCATTTTTTACCAATAGTGACTTACCAGATAAACAATTGAATACTGAGTTATTGGCATTGTTTCCTAATAGTGCTCCGATAAAAGCAACTTACTGGGAATCGATAGCCCAATACAAGTTGTTTTTCAACGATGGCGGGGCAATAACAGCTAATTTTGCTAAAAAAACTGCTGTTTATGAGCATATTCAGGAGCGTGTTATTTTTAAACAATTTAACACGCTACATTTGAATGAGGCCAAAAAAGGTTGGATTGTATTTTCTGATATTTATGCAGGTTTACTGATTTTTTTGGCTTTATCCGCACTTTTTATGGTGAAAGGAAAGTATAGTGCATGGAGCTTAAGACGTGGCTGGTTGATTATGCTAGGCGGGTTAATTCCAATTATTTACATCTTCTTTTAATCGCTTTAGAGAAAGCTTTAGTGTGAGTTGAAATAATTTATAGACTTAATGATTGCAAAATAATCTTAAGATTAGACGTTTTTTTGAGAACAAGCCAGTTTAGGGTTAGCTTAAAATATCATTATAACACCCAAAAAATTGATAGTGATGAAGCTTAATTTTTATCGTTATCTTTTTATCGGATGCTAATAAAGTATAGCTATAAAAGCTTAGCTGTTCAAATAACAAAGAGGGATCGCTTTCAATACGACTAAAGGAATAATTAACCCCCTGTTAGTGAAAGAAATATTATCGACTTTTATATTATTTTCCTCAGACCCATCCTCAAAATACTCAATAGATTGAGGCTTGAGTAGCAATTGTAGTGTTTGAGAACTCTCTTGATATGTATCAGTGTTTACTTTTAAAGCAAAGTCTTCAGTCAGAGGGAATTCCCCTATCGCTGATTGAAATTGACCTTTTATCGCTTTTACCGGTATCCAGCTACCTAATTGAATAAAATCAGCAGTTTGCCAACTGTTGGGTGATTGGCAAACATTCCCAGGACTGCCTGTTTGGATAATACTTCCCTGATGCATCACCGCTATTTTATCAGCAAAAGTAAAGACTTCGTCTTTATTATGACTAACATATATTACGCTCATATTTCACTGCTTTAAAATTTGACGCATTTCTAACTTTAATTCATTACGTAAACTGGCATCAATATTTTAAAAGGCTCATCAAGCAATAATAAGGTCGGCCGAGGTGCTAATGCTCGAGCAATAGCAACTCTTTGCTGTCGCCCACCAGATAATTGATGTGGATGCCTTGTTTCTAACCCTGTTAACTTAAGTAAGTGCAGCAAATCAGTAATTCGAGATTTTTGTTCTTTTTCGGCAGTTTACCAATACCAAAAAAGACGCTTTTTCAAAGGTTAGGTAAGGGAAAAAAGCATAATCTTGAAAAATCATCCCAATATTACGATGTTCAGGAACTATATGATTAAATTGTGTGATGGTGATAACATCGTCTTGAACAATTGAATTAGCAAGAGTTGAATGATCACTCTTTATATTTAATTCACCCGTGTTGAGTTTATTAAAGCCCGCGATAGTGTTAAGTAATGTGGTTTACCTTCAGCCACTAGGTCCTACCAATCCAAGGATATCACCAAAATCCAGTGTCAAATCTGTATCTGACAATAAATTTTATTATCTAATTTAACCAAAAGCTGCTTAACGCTGTTAACGATTGGCGTTGACAAAAGACACTTAGGTGCTCGCCTAGGCGTTACCTTTGTCCTACATACATGGTAGTGGTTTATCACTGAATGGTGAAGGTTGAGTATCGTGAAATCAGAGTTTTTCTTGCCTGTGCGCGTGTTATCACGCCTCTTTCGGTGGTTATATTGTGAGATGTTACGTAAAACCTATGAGCAAAATAAGTGATTATTTTTTGGTGATTGTTTGCTTATTAAGGAGGAAAAAGCCTTTTTGGTGTTACTAAATAAGTAACGTAAAGTGGAATGGGTAGTTTATGCTAAGCGACCCTTTGCGGGGGAATAAGCGGTATTAGCTTATTTATCTCGCTATACCCATCGTGTCGTTATTGAGAATTCTCGATTGGTTGCTATGGATAAAAAAACGGTGATTTTCAAGTGGAAGAACTATTGTGTGAAAGAGCAAAATAGGAACCGCACTATTACCCTAACACAAGGTGAGTTAATCCGACATTTCTTATTACATGTATTACCGAGTGGTTTTCACCGTATTCGACATTATGGTCTATGGGTCGTAAAAAGAACTTGGATAAAGCACGTCAATTACTGAATGTTAACGTAGCTATAGTTGAAAGCGATAAAAATAAAAATGACGAGGCAAAAGTGCATCAGCCATTACCTTCCTTTTCTTGGCCATGTTGTGGCGCTGGCATAGTAGTTACTGAAATATTGCTTCATTTATATTTACCGCGAGCACCACCTAAACCGCTATGTTAGCTATGACAGATGAGTAAGGCTGAATGATCGGCAATGCAGATAATGGATGGTGATGGTTTGTTTACTAACTATTGACCAATGTTCACTAAAATAAAGTGATGTCATAGAAAAAATGATGATGAAAAGTACATTAAATCGGTTAAAGCGTATCGATAAGAAATTATCCCTCATACTTCACCCTCGAAGACCCAAAGACAATTAAGCAATCCTTATAAGACCGAGTTAACTTCGCGCGGTTTCCACTTTGTGGGCTTTTTAGACATTAGCCGTGGGTGATTAGCTATGATAGGTTTTTTGTGTGGCTGACACCATAAAACCTTAACTAAGTCATCCAAAATTATAAGGCGTTTTGTGCGCCGAAGCACCACAGAATTTAATACCTGAAGTCATATTAATCTAATGTCCGCTTTGCTTTTTCTAATCAAATTAGAATTTTTGACTTTATAGATTTCTGATGGAGTTTAGAACAATTCTATTATCTAACGCATGGCTGACTTTCATCGGTTCAAATGTCGCTAGATAATCTAAGGCTAAAGTCTTCTTTCGTATCATTGTTAACATTAAGCTAGTGATCATTAGAGACTTCTTCAGCTAGCCAGTAGCCGACTTTAGCATTTGTAAAACAACTAAAAATTCAGGGGACATTTTACCAATAATCACTATATTTTTGAGGGACTGGAGTAAGCTTATTACTGCCGTTGCTCATCGAACACTTGATGTTAACTTTGACAAGAAAGCTGACAACTAATGGTGCTATTTTAGAAAATTAATTTTACCATAATTGATTTATCATCCAGGATAATAAGCAATCGGCAGTTAAAGTTAAACAAAATACGGAGTGACTTTGACTTAATTCCTTCAGGGCATTCTTCCTTGAATTGTCAGGTTTTATATTGGTTTTACAGATTGTCTTATCTTTTCATCCTCAATTTTATCAACAGAAGATAACTCGAACATTAATGATTTAGCTTCAGTTAGCATCTCATCGAACATTGATGAAATATCTGCATCAAATTGAGGGGTTTCTTCAATTCCGTGTTTAACAATCATCAGCTGATTTAGTAAATTATTAGTGACATGTTGAGCACTATGAATTGTTGCCATATATATTTTTTCTTTTTCCTTTTTAATTTTTAATTCAAATGCAGATATCTCTTCATAAGATTGTTTTAGCTTCGTTGTTTTTAGTACCAACTCCTGATTTGTGGTAAATAGAGATTTCTGTGTTGTTTGTAATTTAATATATTCTTGGCCAATGGTTTTGGACGTTAAATAAGCGACTAACCCAGCTATAAGTAGTATAAAGAAACTGCCGCCATAAATAATCCACGTTGAATAATCAACTGCTTGGTTTGACACTGCACTCCTATACGCTAAAAGATTGTTTTCGACCGCTAGCACTTCTTCAAAAGAAACACGTATATCGTCCATAATGTTTTTACCCTGATCAGTAAGAACAAGTTTTAGCGCTTCCTCAGCTCTGCCAGAACGGTGTAGCTGAATTGTTTCATCTAACTCTGCCATTTTCCTATCTACTAAGACTTTTATTTGATTGATCTCTTTCTGCTGTTGAGGGTTGTCATCAATGAGGTTTTCGATGATTTTCAATTTTAATGGGATGTTCAACAATGCTGAATTATAGGGTTCTAGATAGTTTTCTTTTGAGGTTAGTAAATATCCTCGCTGACCTGTTTCAGCGTCTTTCATTACTGACGTAATTGCTTCGAGCGCTCCCAAGACTTTATGAGTATGCGTAACCCACTGGTTAGCTATCTGTAGTTGTTTATATGTATAATTTCCAACCAACGTGACAATTAAAAAAAATATCAAAGTAATGCTATAACCGAACCAAATTCTCCGTTGTACCTTCATGCAGGTTATTCCTATTTTATATTAGAAAATGGCGGTATTTCTATTATGTAGTGCTCACTAGTATTGAGTTTAGCGTATCTATATTCAATGTCCATCCTGTGCCAACAGGTGAGAATTAAGAAGTATGTGCACAAACCTTCAATGCTAAGATTATTAACCATTAAACTAGATTGAAGTTCATCATGATTATTTAATTTTAAATGAACTCAGTTGTGCTGATAAAGTTTCACCCATTCGATTGAGTTCAGCAGAACGTTCTGCAGTAGAATCTGTATCTATTAATGATTGATGCGATAACGTTGCGATGCGTTTTACACTTTCATTGATTTCATTCGCTGATAGTGATTGTTCTTCAGCTGCGGTTGCAACTTGTAAGTTCATATCGTTGATACGTTGAATTACTTCGGAAATGTCGTGTAATGATTCATTAGCTTGATTGACATTCCTAGTAGTTGCAATGGCTTTTTCAGCACTTTTTTCAATTACCGATACAGCTGAATGGCTCCCTTGTTGTAGTTTTTGGATCATTATTTGAATTTCTTCAGTCGCCTTTCCTGTTCGACTGGCTAATGTTCTTACTTCATCAGCTACAACAGCAAAACCTCGACCTTGCTCTCCTGCACGAGCCGCTTCAATAGCTGCATTTAGTGCAAGCAAATTGGTTTGTTCTGCAATACTTCGAATCACATCTAGCACCCCACCTATGTTCTCTGATTCCTGAGCGAGGGATTGAATAACTTGAGAGGCGTCTTGTACGTTTTCGGACAGTAACTTTATTTCACTTACTGTTTCTAATACTATTTTTTGACCTTTCTTGACGATAATATTTCCTTCACACGTTTCATATGCAGCACTTTCTGCATTCTGTGCAATTTCGTTGATCGTTTGCTGCATTTCGGTTATTGAAAGCTCTAACTGAACTGTTTGTTCGTTTTGTTCTTCTGCTAGCTGTTTAGCATTTTGATTAAGTTTGTCTAACGACTCAGCATTATTTTTCACTTTGTCAGAGGTTTGTTGAACATCATTAACAAGGTTTTTAATTTTTTCTGAAAAAGTGTTAAAACCGCTGGTTAATAGCGTTAATTCATCATCACCTTGGATTTGAATACGTTTAGATAAATCGCCTTCACCTTCACTTATATTGGTTATCATTTCTACTGTTTCATTTAATGGAAGAACAATTGAACGTTGAATCAGCACGGTAAGTATGGTGAATATGGCAAAGGAAATTGCACCAATGGTGACGTTGAGAGCTGCCATTGATGAAAACTCTGCATCCAAATCATCTAAATAAATACCTGTGCCAACAATCCAGTCCCATTCTTTAAAACCTTTTACATAGCCAATTTTATCTACAGGATCATCAAACCCAGGTTTTGCCCACAGGAAAGGTACAAACCCATGACCATGTTTATTCACTATGTTCACAAAATTTTGGAATAATTGAGTTCCGTTGGGATCTTGAAAACCAGAAAGGTCTTTGCCAATCAATGCTGGTTTAATTGGGTGCATAACCATCTTAGCCGTATAATCATTTATCCAGTAGTAATTAGTTTCATCGTAACGGAGTGCCCCTATTACACCCATGGCATCTTTTTGTGCTTGTTCCGTTGAAATGCCCTCAGACGCTATACGAGAGAAGTTGTACTCAATTACTTTGTATGCAACTTCAACAACATTTTGTGTTTTTTCGTATTTTTGTTCCAAAAGAGATGTTTTAAATGTGTTTAAAGTCAGAATAATAAAAAGTGTAAAGGATATAAAAACAAGTACTAAATTCAGTTGTAATCGGCGCTTTATCTGTAAGTTTCTTAAGTTCATTTATTAACTCTAGTAGCTAAGCTTTAATTTTTACTCTGGTTTGGTATAACTTGAGCTTTCAATATTAAAAGTAGAAAACACGAAAATATAAAATAAATTCAGACATATATTTTTTGAACTCATATTTACAGCACTTAATAATCTCATACTAAAAAAATGACCTAACCAACTATCAGTTAGGTCATTGATAAAATAGGGAGAATCATTTTAGATATGAGTGACTATAAGTAAACGTAATAAAAGTTAAAATACATATTTAGTAGATAATTGTACGTAATCAGAATCAGCCTCTTGTTCTGCTATTTCAAAATTACCTAGCTCTAAGCCAAAGGATAATTCTTTGGTATAATTCTTGAAAATATTCACACCCCAATGGCTTCTATCTCGATCAGATAAATCTGTGGTGGTATTTCCGTAAAAAACGGAACTGCGCGTATCATCAGTCCAAAAATGTCGATAGGCAACCATGAAAGATGTTGACTTCTCAGCTTCTTCGCCCACTAAATCAGTTGCGGCGGCCACTCCTACATATCGTCCAACATTACCTGAATGAAATTGAAAACGAAAATCATCTTTACCCACTGTCTTTATTCGTCCTGCTACACCATACCCAAAGGCTGATTCAGTGTTTCCACCTATTGTTTGTAATTGTCTTGCGAGACCTGAAACTGAAATATTCCCCCAGTCACCTTTAAATGTGTATTTAGCAATTAAATCGGGTACTTTATCATTACCGCTTTGACCACCGAAGCTTTCAGGATTTTCTATGGAAACCTGTAATCCACCAAGTGTATAACGTACTTGTCCTTGTCTTATAAATGCAGAGGCGACTAGTGGCCCACCAAAATCAGCGGCTTCTGCCAAAGCGCTCGTATTTTGAAAAGTGGTCCATGTTTGCCCAACTAAAATATTTTTGTACTTAACAAAAGCATGTCGTAAACGAGGGTTTGATGAGTTAGATATTATTTCATTTCCCCCACCTTTTACCGCATCGCCATAGAAATCCATTTCAATAAATCCAATAACATCACCATGAACATACTTTGTATTAAAACGAGTTTCATTCACTGAAATATTTATATTCGAATTACTTTCGGTTAATACAGAGCCACTTCCATACCAGTAGTTTGTCGCAGCGATATTACCATCAACATAACGGGCATCAGCTTTGATGTAACCACCAAATGTAATGCTTTCATTATCTGATATTTTGTATTCATAATTTGCATTAGCTGCACCAGATATTGCCAATGTACAGATCATTAATATATTACTTTTTTTATTCAACATTATATTTCCCTCGATTAAATTATGACCAAATAGTATTTATTTTTACGGTCAGCTTTTATTGTTTTTAATCCGTTAACTTATTGATCATTAATTTAATAATTAATTAATAAATATATAGTAATGACCAAGTCTTCCTTAAATTTTCAACACAATAGTCGTGTTAAAAAAAGATTAACTGTTCTGGAAAAACAAGTACCAATAGCAGAACGGTAATTTGAATCAAAATAAAGGGGATAACACCTTTATAAATAGTGGTGGTTCTGACACTTTTAGGGGCGACACCTTTTAAATAAAATAAGCTAAAACCGAAAGGTGGTGTTAAAAATGAAGTCTGAAGGTTCATTGAGATAAGCACCGCAAACCAAACTAAATCGATATTAAATGCAATAGCCACCGGTGTTAAAATTGGTACAACTAAGAAAGCAATTTCTATAAAATCAATAAAGAAACCAAGTACCAAAATAGCGACCATGGCAATAACCAAAAATGTCCATTTATCGCCGGGTAAATCTAAGAAGAATTCTTCAATTAAAGACTCACTCCCCGAATAGCTAAACACCATAGAAAATGCTGTTGCGCCAATTAATACTGCAAAAATCATCGATGTAACTTTTACTGTTTCAAGAGATATTTCATTCATACCTTTAAACGAGAAACCACCATAAAACTTAGCTAATACCATTGCCCCAACAGCACCAATTGAAGCAGACTCAGTAGGGGTAGCAATACCTGAGAATATAGAACCAAGTACAGATAAAATAAGAATCAATGGCGGAACAATGTCTTTTGCTGATTGAATCAATAAGTCTTTTTTACTTTCAGTGACTACCATAGGTGGGCAGTATTCTGGTTTAAATTTACCCAAAATTAAAATGTAAGCAACGTATGAAAGAATGAGCAAAGCACCAGGAACAATTGCAGCTTTAAATAAATCGCCTACAGGCACTCCCATAACATCACCGAGTATTATCAATACAATGGAGGGAGGAATAATTTGCCCTAAAGTACCAGCAGCACAAATTACTCCCGTTGCGGTGGGTTGGTGATAATTGTTTTTTAACATTACAGGTAAAGAAATAACCCCCATTGCAACAACACTTGCGCCAACAACACCGGTTGATGCTGCTAATAAAGATCCAACAACAATTGTTGAAATAGCAATACCACCCGGCATACTACCAAAAAGCTTCGCAGACGATTCAAGTAGGCGTTCAGCTAAACCCGTTTTTTGAAGCACTATACCCATAAATACAAACATGGGGATTGCCATTAAAATCGTATTTTCCATAATGCTCATAATGCGATATGGCATAAATGAAAATAAATCAACCCCAAGTACTAATACGCCAACAATTACAGAAACACCTGCAAAGGTAAAAGCCACTGAATAACCAAAGAATAAGAACACTAATGCAATACTAAAAAGAATTAAACCTGTCATGATTACTCTCCTTGCTTGCTTGTAGAAGTGTTACTCAATAACGAAATATTATTGAGCATCACGTATAAAATACACAACAGTAAGAATATGGATGAACCGGGAATAATTGAGCGTACTATCCAACGATGAGGCAAACCGCCAGGATCTGGACTTCCTTCACCCATTTGATACGCTTCATGGGTGTAGTCCCAACCAAAATATAAAATAAGAATGGTAATTGGCAAAGCAAAGAAAACTGAACCAAGTAAATTGATTATTGCTTGTGAATGTTCTGACAAGTTGTCGTAAATTATATCGACTCTAACGTGACCATCTTCTTTTAAGGTATAACCAATACCAAACATAAACATTGCTGCAAAAAGGTGCCATTCAAGTTCTTGCATACCAATACTCACATTATTAAAAAAATAACGAGAGACAACATTATAAAAAACATTGAGCACCATAAGGATCATAATGAAACTACAAAGACCTCCTATGGTATTAATGATCTTTTCTAATGATTTAAGGATAAATTTCATATATTACAACTATAATAAGGTTTGATAGAGTGACCTTATACAAGAGTGTAAATCAGGTATAAGGTCTTACTTAAGAAAGTAACTTTTTAAGATCGGAGACCTTAACGTCACTAGGAAATTTAATCTAAAATTTCATCAAAGTTGTCTAAATAGGCACGGTCTGAAAAGTTAGTCCAAGCACGTATTTGATCTTGATAATCATAAATCGAGTAAAGGATTTTTTTCGTTAGTGGGTCTTTATCTGCAAATTCTTTTAATAAATCAGCGTTAGCTAATTGAATTTCACCCATGACAGCCTTAGGGAAAGAGCGGATTTTAACGTTAGGGAAATCATCCTGTATCTTTGCTAAATTGACACCACTTTCATGCATAGATTGCGCGTACATATCATAAGCAGCGGCTTTCATTGCAACAGTCAGAATATTTTGTAAATCTGATGGTAGCGAATTAAATGCCTTTTGATTTACCATAAACTGTAATTCAGTTGCAGGTTCATGCCAGCCAGTGTAGTAGTAGGGTGCTATTTTGTGGAACCCCATACGTAAATCAAGTGAAGGGCCAACCCACTCTAATGCATCGATGGTATTACGTTCGAGTGCTGTATATAGTTCCCCAGAGGGAATATTAGTAGGTTTTGCACCTAATCTTGCTAAAACTTCACCTGCAAAACCGGGGATCCTCATTTTTAAACCTTTAAGGTCTTCGATTGTTTTTATTTCCTTTCGGAACCAGCCGCCCATTTGATTACCTGTGTTACCGCCTGGAAAGGACATGATCCCATATTTATCATAAACCTCTTTCATTAACTCCATCCCTCCACCGTAATAGAACCATGCGTATTGTTCTGGGGCAGTCATGCCAAAAGGCATTGTAGTGAAAAACATCGTGTTGAAGTCTTTACCCTTCCAGTAATAAGAAGCAGAATGGCCCATTTGATATTGACCTTGTTTAACGAAATCAAATATTCCCAATGCAGATTTATGCTTATTTGAAGAGTCAATTTGTATAATGAAACGTCCGTTAGACATTTTTTTAACCATCGCTGCCATATTCTTAGTAGCATCACCAAATATGGGAAAATTAGGCCCCCATGTTTCTGCTAATCGCCAACGATATTTTTTATCATCTTCGGCATTTGCAAACGTAGAAAAGCCTATTGCAGCAATTAGTGCTATCTTTAGAATGATTGTTTTCATCTCTTATCCCCACCTTATTAATAGTAATTAAACGTCTTTGTTATATTTTTAATCGAGGTAAGAATGACAGAGTTAACTTTCAAAAATAATTCGTACGAATACCTAACTTAACTAGGTAGGTATACCTAGGTAGAAATGGCTATGTTCATTAAAGCTAAAGTTTGAAATGATAGGTTAATAATGAAAAAAATTAATAAGCATATGACACTCCCCCTTAAACTCCTTTATATTGCTGTTATTCAAGTATTGATAACGGCACTTATTACCCACTATTTAGTAACGAATGAATACCGAGAATTATCCAGCCAAAGTTTAGAGACCCTTGAGCATTTTCTGGTTGAACAAAAAAAACAGGAGCTTAAAAATTACACGGCTCTAGCAGTTTCAGCTGTTGACCATTTGTATCAGCCATCGGAGGCAAATAATCATGTAGCAAAGGCCCTAGTAACCAACATTTTAGATAAAATGCAATACAACGGGGAAGATGGTTATTTTTTTGTTTATGACGATAAAGGTAATGCTATTTCACATCCGAAACAGCCATTTAGGATAGGAAAAAATTGGTGGGATTTAGTAGACGACAAAGGTAATAAAATCATCCAAATTCTTATCAATAATGCCAAAGCTGGCGGTGATTTTTATCACTATCCTTGGACTAAGCCATCAAATAATGAAGTATCTGAAAAAATTGGATACTCCGTTTATTTAGATAAATGGAAATGGATGATAGGTACGGGAGTTTACCTAGATAATGTCAATTTACAATTAAGTAACTTGCAATCTGAAATAGACGAACATATCAATAAAACTAAAAAAATCATTTTGATACTGGCTATTTCCTCTATTTTTATTATTTTCATGTTTGGTTTGATAGTAAACTTACGACAGAAAAAACAAACTGATAAGAAAATCATAGAGCTGGAACAGCGTATTGTGAATGTTCAAGAAGATGAAAACAGGCGTATCGCTAGAGAACTTCATGATGGAATAATTCAGATTCTAGTGTCAATAAAATTTTCATTAGAAGCAACTACCATGCACCTATTAAAAGCGTCTCAGCAAATACCTAAACCACTTGAGCATGCAAAGGAAAATTTAATAATTGCTATTGAAGAAATTCGCCGAATATCACACCATATGCATCCACAAATATTAGACGAACTCGGCTTATCTGCTGCGATTGATGTTTTATCCGCCGACTTTTCTAACCGTGAAGGGATTAGTATTAAAGTATTTAAACCGAGTGCAAGAAATTTACTCCCAGATTTTATTAATACGACGTTATATCGTATTGTACAAGAATCTTTAACAAACATTGTAAAACACGCAAAAGCAGAACATGTAGAAATTAGCCTAAGTATTGATAAAAATTGGTTGAAGTTAATTATAGCCGACGATGGTAGAGGGTTTGATATAAGTTCGGTAAGTGAAGTCAGTGAAAGTGGTATTGGTTTGAGAAACTTAGCTGAGCGTGTTGAATATCATTTAGGCGAATTTACAATTGTTTCCTCATCAAAAGGAACAGTAATTACCACAAAAATCCCCAAAAGTAGCTTTGAAAATTATTTTCATCAAACCCGAGTGAAACAGAGTAAAAATAACAACAGTGAGGCAAGACTTTGAGTGATTTAAATGAACAGCCAATATTGATACAGATAGTTGACGATCATCCTATGGTTCAAGGCGGACTAAAAGCGTGTCTCTCTTTTTATGATGATATAAAAATTATTGGTTCAACAAATGATGGTAGCAATGCACTTGATAAAGCGCTTGAATTGAAACCTGATGTGATTCTAATGGATATTAGCATGCCTAACATGAATGGCATCGATGCTACTGAAATTATCACTGAGCAATTACCCGATACTAAAATATTAATTTTAAGTATGCATAACAATCCTGAATTTGTAAAAAGTGCAATTCAAGCAGGTGCATCGGGATATATATTAAAAGACACAACGTCTGCAGAGATATATTACGCTATCAAAGCTGTTGCTAGTGGTCAAACGCATTTTAGTAGTTCTATAGCAAAAGTCTTAATTAATACTCCTGTTGATGCTAGTGAGAGTGAAAGCGAAAAGTTGACCACGCGAGAGCAAGTGGTTTTATCCTATATGGCTCAAGGAGAAACCAGTAAAGAAATAGCTAAGATTCTCAATATCAGCTTTCGAACCGTAGAAGCCCATAGAAGAAACATGAAAACTAAGTTAGGGATCAATTCCTTGGCAAAATTAATTAGTTACGCGGTTAAACACGGTATCGTTAAAAATTAAATTCTATCATTAAGGGTCATTAAAGCTATGAAGTAATCGGGGATAAGAATAGTGATTTTTTTAGTTTCTAATGAGATCATAAATGCTATGGTGCTGTGTGCCTATGTCGTCACAGGATTGTGAAATTTATGTCTGATTATTTCTCAACAATAAACCTAACTTTGAGTGATTTTAGCCTATATATTTAGTCTGGTATGCGGGATTCACTTGTTGTTAGATAAGCCAAGGCTAACGTCCGCTATCGTATCAGAGAAGACCGCTTTTGTGCTGATTAAGGTTGTTAGGAAAGGTCTCTTTTGTGGCATAAATTACGATTGAACCAACAGGTTTAGTTTTTGGCAATAGTACTTAATAGTGCCAATACTCCCTTAGTACTAAACTTTACCAAAGCAACGTGTCCATACCCCGAGCTTTAACTACAGTATTATCGCTTCGTTGAAGAACGGTTATTTTCTTAATACTTTCACATTCCCACTTATTTACTGAGTGCACCTTATCCCAAGCATTGATTGATTTTCATGGCATCGTTACCAAAATCACTTTCCTAAGCTAGTAACACGGTGAAATCAATTACCTACTCTGCTGCTCAAGCTAACGACTGAAACAGATGCTGAAACATTATTAAATGAGTACAGTTCCTTGTTCACAATCGCCACAGTTAAGCGTATAGGTTTCCTTTTTTTTAGATACTTTAGTGTTTTTACTACTACAACTAACACAAGGTATATTAGGCGACAATTAGCTTGGCCGGGTCGCGACAATTAGGTTGACCGGTTTTGGTACACTTTAGATATATCAAATTCAATAGAGAAAGATATGTCTGGAAAACCCATAACCAAGCAGTAGCCGCTGCCCAATCTGGTATGTCAGAGCGTACAGCTCGGCGTATCGAATCCGGCCAGCATTCAACCACACATCTCCCTAGAGTTTATCGAATACGCAAAGATCCATTTAATGGTCCGTTTGAAGAGCATCTAGTGCCATTGCTCAAAGCAGATCCTGAACTTCAACCCATAACGTTATTAGATCAGCTCGATACACTCATGCCAGGTAAATTTGGTCACAATCATTTACGTACGTTACAACGTCGAGTCAAAAAGTGGTTGGCAACTGAAGGGCCAGAGCAAGAAGTTATCTTTCGTCAAAAGTACATGCCAGGGTTTATGGGGATATCTGATTACACTTGGATGAACAAACTTGAAATATCTATTGCAGGCCAAGCATTTTCTCATAAGCTTTTTCATTACAAGTTAGTTTTAGTGGCTGGACGTATGCTCAACTTGTCTTTGGTGGTGAAAGTTTCGAATCACTCTCTACAGGTTTACAAAATGCATTTTGGCGCAGTGGTGGTGTACCACAGACACATCGAACCGATAGCTTAAGTGCTGCATTCAATAATCATCATGAACAGGAAACGTTAACTGAACGCTATCAAAAGCTATGTGCTCACTATAGCGTTGTTGCGACGCGTAACAATAAAGGTGTAGCTCATGAAAATGGTGCGATTGAAGTGGCACATAGCCATTTAAAACGAAAAGTAGATCAGCAATTACGACTACGTGGCAGTCGTGATTTCGCGACAATTACCGAGTACCAATCGTTTCTTGATGTAATTGTCGCCAAAATTAATCGCCAATGCAAAACTCGATTTGATGAAGAGCGCAAGCACTTAAATGATTTGCCTAAACGTCGTACCAACGACTTCTGCGAACAATACGTTAAAGTTACCTCTAGCGGCACCATCAGTGTTAAACGTGTGACGTATACCGTACCTTCTAGATTAATTAGTCATCGATTACTTGTACACATTTATGATACTCGGCTGGATTTATTTCTTGGTCATGAAAAAACGTTATCCCTGTCTAGGGTCTATGCTCAAGGACACTTAAGATCACGAGCAGTAGATTATAAACATGTGATCCACTCACTTGCGAAAAAGCCCAATGCGTTCAAATACTCGCAGTTACGAGAAGATTTGATCCCAGAAGGTGACTTCAGTTTGTTGTGGCAGCAGTTAACAGCAGAGCATGTTAGCGATAAAGACTGTCGTTATATGGTTGAATTATTGTTACTCGCTCATAACTATAATTGCGAGCATGCCCTTGGTCGTTATGTCTTGAAAAACCACGAGCAAGGTAAGTTTATATCTATTGATATGTGCCGTAAATTGTTTGCCCCTAGCACGCTCGTCATACCAAACATTGTCAGTCATCAACATCAAATAAGTGATTACGATATATTGCTTGGAGGGTTACATGGCTAATATTCTAAGCTTACCAATATTACTGAAAGAGCTGCGCTTAAGTGCGATAGCCAAAGAATGGGAGGTCCTTGCCCAAAAGGCTGTTTCACAGGAGTGGGAGCCTGCGCTATTCCTTGCCAAGCTATGCGAACTTGAAGCTAATCATCGTCATGAAAGTCGATTAAAACGGTTACTTAAAGAGAGTAAATTACCCGTAGGTAAACAACTACATCAATATAAATTTGACGAAATAGAAGGTATTACGTCACTGCAAATGAAACAAAAAGTTAATCAGATTGACTGGCTTAGACAAGGCCATAACATCTTATTGTTTGGTGCTAGTGGTTTAGGGAAAACTCACTTAGCGTGTGCTATTGGTTACTCATTACTTGAAAAAGCAGTACGTGTGAAATTCAGCACTAGCACGACTATTGTTCAATAACTCCAGCGTGCAAAAGAAACCTTGGGCTTAACGGATGCCCTAAGAAAACTCGATAAATATGAGCTGTTGATATTGGATGATATCGGTTATGTGAAAAAGACTGATAGTGAAAGTCAGGTGTTGTTTGAACTGATAGCACATCGTTATGAACGTGGCAGTTTATTGATCACATCGAATCAAGCATTCAGTGAATGGGATAGTATATTCGGAGACAACATGATGACAGTTGCCGCTATAGACAGACTTGTTCATCACAGTGATATCTATCAAATTAAAGGCGAAAGCTACCGTAAAAAACAAGCTATAAAACTAAACTCAAATACCGGCCAAGTTAGTTGACCTCTAATAGTATTGCTCAGGTTGGAGATTTAATCAACGTGAGTAATAAACGTGACACTAGGTATGGTAAGCATCATTATCTACCTGACTTTATTGTTAGGTTTGATCATGCCGACTGGGCAGAACCGCTAGTTAATATTTTAGATTCTAAATACACAGACCATAAAAATATTTTGAAGTCTGCGCTTCCCGATATGGAAAATAAATATCTTCACGAAATTTTCCAAGTTAAGGAAGGTGGAAAACTTAAGGGGTCTCCTATCAAGAGTTTATTACTTTTGTATGCACATGGTTCAAGCAATGTTGCATCTAAATTAAACAAACTCCATAGGGTAAATGGTGATATGCCTGTATACCCACAAGGAGCTGGTCTAAAATTAACTCCTGACGATAACATCCATTTAGGTAACTGGATGAAGAAAATATACGATGATCATAGCGATGATAATGCAAATTGATTAAATTAGCCGGAATATACTGGCTTTTTATTGCCATGTGCTAAAAGAAGATATAGGAACTTACCATCTCTGTATGTTCTTGCTCGTTGTTGGTCATTTCATTATCTTCAGAAATACCCGTAATTAACGATGAACGGAAGTATTATTTTTGTAACTGCTAGCTTCAGCAAAGTGATCATTTCCAATTTCTACACTTGGTGACTAAAGAACTACACCATACACTATGGTTTGAGTATGGA
This sequence comes from Colwellia sp. BRX10-4, assembly GCF_014077465.1. Taxonomy (NCBI): domain Bacteria; kingdom Pseudomonadati; phylum Pseudomonadota; class Gammaproteobacteria; order Alteromonadales; family Colwelliaceae; genus Colwellia; species Colwellia sp. BRX10-4. The sequence goes on along the minus strand of NZ_JACGVZ010000003.1, from coordinate 9,787 downwards.
ATTCACATGCTCATTAACACTACCACACTAAATTTAAAGAAAAAAAGCTCAGTTCAAGTGAGAGCAGGGCTTCTAATATTGGTATGCAATACAGAATTGACACTTACTTTTTCTAAATAATTGATTTTGAAAAGAATGTTTATTAAAAATGAACAACAGTTGTAAATTATGTCCGGTAAAGCACTTTAATGACATGCCAACCAAATTTAGTTTTAACAAGGTGAGGCTCTAATATTTCGCCCTTAAATGCGACTTTATCAAACTGGGGTACCATTTGACCTCGTTTAAACTCGCCTAAATCGCCCCCTTTTTTACCCGATGGACATGACGAATGTTTTTTAGCTAATGTTTGAAACTTAGCTCCTTTAGCTAGCTGCTTAATAATATCTTCTGCTATCTCTTTATGTTTAACCAAGATGTGAAGTGCATGCGCTGTTGCTGCCATATTGAAACCTTTTTAGTACTATCTAATAAACACGCATATTATAGCGGCTCATAACTAATTTAGTTGAATATTATCTTTCGGAAAACAAAAAGCCCCGACTCTTTCGAATCAGGGCTTTCATATTATGGTACCGCAGGACGGACTTGAACCGTCACTTCTTTCGAAACCGGATTTTGAATCCCCGCACAGCAACACACGCCCTTTACAACAAAGGGTTGCGTAGATACACTGCAAGCACTCTGAAAGAAACTCTGAAAGATTATGTCTGAAACATTCATTAAACTAACTGACAAATTATACATATATAAAGATAAAAAAAGTAAAAACTTTTATGTATATCTAAGAAAAAAAGAAGGTTCAGAAAGTGAACGTAGTATACGCATATCTACAAGAACAAGCGACATAGAACAAGCTACAAGAAAAGCTTGGGCTTTATATACTAATTATCATGATAGTAGCTTCATAGAAGAAGTAAGCAAAAGAAAGCAACCAACCGTTAAAAAAATAGGACTAAAAGTAATAGAATTACTAATGATTGAAGATAAAAAAATTAATACTGATTACATCAGAGTAATAAATGAAATAATAGAAAAAATAGGAAGCACAAGAATAAAGAAGCTAGATAGAATCATAGTAAAAGACTATTTAAGTGAGTTTGCAAACAGCAAAACACAACTAACAATTAGAAAAAGTTGCTTTAACAAAATAATAAACAGAGCTATTGATGAAAAAATAATAACGGAAGCTGAAGCGATTAAAGTGCCTACCGTAAAACTAAAACAAGCTGATACAAAACAAATGTTTAATCATGAACATTTAAGCATATTTAGTGAGAATATTGATAACTTCATAAATGAAGCAAAAAGAGAGTCATCAAGAGATAAAAGATTTATATTCAAACATTATATGACATTTCTACTCGAAACAGGTGCAAGGTCAGGTGAAGAAACCTCACACATAAAATTTAGTGACTTTGTGGTTGAAGAGAAAGAAAATATCATTAGGGAGAATGTAAGCACAAATCATCAAATGATAAGTAGCATCAGCATACCAAAACTTAATAAAAAAGGGCTTATTGATAGAGACTATGTACACCTAAAAATAACCGCAGGAAAGATACACAGCAAATCCAAGAGATCATTTAGAGAGATAGTAGTTAATAGCAAAGCACTAATTGCAATCAACGAAATAATAAACAAAATACATCGAAAAGGTGATAAATCAATACATGATAACCACCCACTTTTTCAATTTAAAAACACATTAAAAGATTCATATTTATTTAAATCAAATCATTCAAATGTAATTAATCAACAATTTGAAAGAATGTTTTCTGACTTCTGTGAATACTGCAAAATAGATCACAAAGAAGAAGCTATATCACTTTATAGCTTTAGACATAGCTATATTACTAACATGTTAAAAGCCAAAAAATCACCCGCACTAATTGCGGCTCAATGCGGTACTAGTATTGAAATGATAGATAGATACTATAATAAGCTAACTACGAGAATGAATAGAGATGAACTTTTATAAAAATGTGAACAATCACACATAGAAAATATGTTAAGTAAAATTATAATTTTAATTAGTGTTAAAATTTACTTATATTAATGAGTAAATAAAATGATGTCACTAGAAAAAATGCTACAAAAAAATAACTTCAAATCAATTGAAAATTCAATGCTTGATAAGAGCATGTTTAGAAAGTTTTCTGCTATATATAAACTAATAACAGCAGACAATTTAATAACAAAAAGTGATCTTGAAGAACTAGAACTATCAATAAATATGACTGAAGAAGAGTTTAAAGATATAGCTACAGAGGTATTGAGTAATATTAACTCTTATTTTGAAAGCAAGTATCCTGAGCTTAATGATAATGACGAATCAGATAAGCATGAAAGAAGTATGATGAATAATGAGTTTTGTTAATTTTTACACAATGCTAAATAACCGACTCCGTGTTGTTCCAACACTCTTCGCTTCGCTCGTTCGGCTTTTTGCAAGCAAAAAGAAATCCGCATTCGCTCCAAAATCTAACGGGGGATGCAATGAATAATGCACAATTTTTAAGAATTGAAGAGTATTCACAAAAGACCGTACAGCGCAAAAATGGAGAAACGAGGGGTAATGTATTTGGTATATTAAAGGAGGCTGAACGTGAAGCTAGTCATTCTAAGCATGTTAATAACCCTATGAAGCCTGAGATAATTTTCGGAATAACAGCTTCGGAAATGCTATCTGAGCTGAATTATCTATCTGAAAATGTAAAAGTAAATAATAAGAAGATACGAAAAGATGCAAGAATATTAACCGCTGGAATAGCTTCATATCCAATAAAGCAAACCTCAAAAGAATTCGATATTAAGCACTTTGAAATATGGAAAAAAGTAACAGTAGAATACTTAAAAGCTAAATTTAACAGTAACATAAAATCAGTTATTTGTCATATGGACGAATCAAATCCCCACTTGCACTTCTATCTATATAACAGTAAAGACTTAAACATGAGAAGCTTTCACCCCGCTTTTTTAGCTGAAGATAACGAGAAGAACACAAAGCTAAAAAGAAAGGCTTTTAGAAGTGGTTTAACAGAATTTCAAGATCAGTATTTTAAACTTACTAGCAAACCTTTAGGTTTTGAGCGAAAGACAGTACAACGAGAGAGACGAAGCAGAAAGACTCAATTAGCAATGAATGATATGAATAAGTTAAGCAGTGATAAAGATTTTGAAATATTAAAACTTAAGAGAGCTAATTTAAAGCTAATTAATGTTATTAATAGTTATAAGAATAATATTAAGTTGCTAAAATTGAGACTAAGCAAAGCCCTCGGTTTTGGTAATAGTAGTTATACCCTAAAATAAAAAACAAACTCCCCAAAGGGGAAGCCCCTTTTTTTTATTTATAGGGCATGAATTTTTACTTTTATAAATATATCTAATTGTTTGTTTTTATTTATTAGTACTCCTGAATAGATGTGGATCGCAGAAAATTATGAAACCTGCGACAGAAAATGAGATTGAAGCATTTTCCTTATATTCACTAATGCCACATTGAAGACCCTTTCCATTATGAAATAATGACCTCAAAATAGCCTGCTTAAAGTTAGAAAGCTGACATTAGTCTTTGCTTATTTAACTACAACTATTTCGTAACTATTCGATAAAGGAGATATTTTTCGGGAATGATTTCTTGTCAAAAACTATGAAAGCTGACACCAGTAGTGCTGAATATTAAGTTAAAGTGTCTGAAGGCTTTTACACATACGGCATAACAAAGGATTAAGAATCCTATGGTAGTATTTTGTAATGTAAATCATGGTTAATACATATGTATGAGTCGAATAAGTTTACAGTGGTATGAACATTAGTGATAACCGAATTAGTATCTGAATACTTAATCGATGAATCGTTTAGGTGGTTATGTAAACAACGCAAACACTTTCCTGTGAACAGTGATGTGTGGCATTGTCGATTTCATTGGAAAAGTATTAAACCCAAATTAATACGTGATTTATCAATTAACCGTTTCACTTTTCAACCACTACAAAAGGTAACAAAAGCTTCAGGTGAAGTTATTCACTTATGGACATCAATCGATAGTGTGGTATTGAAATTGTTATCATTGGTGTTATCACATTATTTACCGTCATCTAAGCTGTGTACACACTTAAAAGGGCATGGTGGTAGTAAACAAACAGTAACTTCAATACAAGCTGAAATACCGAATAATACCTTTGTATTTAGAACGGATGTTAAATCGTATTATGAGTCCATCAATCACGAAATATTGTTAGACAAGTTATCGGTTTACATCAAAAATAAAATGGTAATGAACCTACTAGCGCAGTATCTAAAACGAAGTGTTGAATCTGGAGGTTTATTTAAGGATATAAAACAAGGTATTTCATCAGGGTGTCCGTTAAGCCCTTTGATATCGAGTTTTTATCTTTATGAGTTAGATAAAGAAATGGAAGATAAATCCGTATTCTATCGACGTTATATGGATGATATTATCGTACTATCACCATCAAGGTGGAAATTACGCAAAGCGATAATAACAGTTAATCAACATTTTGAAAAACTAAAGTTAAAACAACATCCTGACAAAACAGACATAGGTAGGATTAGTAATGGATTTGACTTTTTAGGATATCAGTTTGGACAAGAAAAAATAACCGTGTCAAAACGAACAGTACAAAATCACATTCGTCGAATAACGCAGCTTTATGAGCAAAAAAAGCATCAACCAAATTGGAAGATGCTTCTTGATGATTATCGACAACGTTGGGTTACATGGGTTTTATCAGGCATACCGTCGTCAATAATTAATTTTGATTCTGAATCAATAAACTTAAGATTGTTTCTTAAATCGACGTGATGCTAAACCAATCATGCCTAATGCAAAAATAGCAAGTGTTGAAGGTTCTGGAACCTCCGCCTTCTTGACGAGCCAAGTATTTGTGCGGATGTTGGTGGTGCTGTGACTCCCAGGTCCCCATGAATCGTCTCTTAAGAATCCCTGAGCGACTTTATCGCTCCACCACCCGATTTGTACTGTACGAGGTGCTCCAGCTCTATTTGAGTAACTTGAAATTTCAGTCGTCATGCCGTTTAAATACCCATGATTAGCATTATCTCCATAATAAGAACCATCTCCTAACATCATCACTAGTGCTTTGAATGAAAATATCGAAGTGTCCCATGTGCGCCCTGTTCCTGTTGTAGGGATTAGAACGTTGTTATTTTGATGAAGTAAAAGTCCTAATACCTCTGAAGTTGAAGCAATTTCCCAACCGATAAGGCTGCCACTAGTTGTGCTTGCTAATACATCATTATATGACATGTTATCGGTAAACCTAGCGTCTAACCACTGCCAGCCCGTAACGCTATCAGTGACGTACCCATCATGGTCTGTAATAAGACCAGCATTCGACAAACAGCTAGTAGTTATGGCTAAAACCATAAATACCTTATTTAAAAATTTAAATTTCATTTGTGTTCCTTATATCCCTTTCCAAAAATCTGGGTAGGTAATCGTTGTTAAAGTAATCTATGAATCTCCGCACATTAATACAAAAATCATACCAAACTTAAAATATCAAACAATTTCAATATGATGATAATTTATGCAGTGTTTAATTAAGTAACACTGTAAAATAATCTGACACAAAATAACTTATCAACCGGTTGTTTCGATTGAACAATATTAACAAACTGTAAATAAAACTAGTTTTAGTATAAAAATATTATTAGATGATTAAATTTCATCTTCAACCTGATATAAACCACTACAACATTCATGCTTAAACCACTTAAAACAAGTGTTTCAGTAGTGTAATTGATTAAAACTCAGTGATGCTAATTGTTGTATTCCAACACCGTAACACCACTACATACCAGTATATTCAACACCTAGCAACTGACTTGTAATCCGTTGGTTTGACATGTCATTAATTGGTCTTACTACAAATTCAAGATATTGATTTTATAATGTAAGTTATCTATTTCTATATTCATGAAATTAGCTTAAAACAAGATGGTAAAATTCAAAATATGCATAATAACGGAGTTTTATCCGTTGCTAGTGGGAGTCGGACATTGGCAAAGCGAACTTTGATTTTTTATTCTGTTAACAGTAACTTTAGTCTCAACTTTAACATCTTAAATTTGAACTCCACTGTCTCCTTAGAGCTTCAAGCGGACGTTAGGATTAACGAGTGGCTAACTTCTGCAATGCGCACTTTTTTGACATGGAAGGGAATTGATAAACCTTAGTAATTTAAAGAATACGCACCGCTAAGTGCGTAGATTATAATGAATCACTTTAACTAAGCTTTACTGATGCTCGTAATTTGAAGGCCGTTTGACATTAAGCCACCAGCATCAACAACAAACTCATTCGGATAATCAAAAGAAAAACCTTTAATGAATGCGTCTGCTGATAAATCAACTTCTTTAGCATTAACTCCCTTAGCTTGACCTTCAGCTCCAAACCCAACTGCTTTTACAGCAATATTAGCTTTGTAAATCTCATAAGCATTACCTGTTTTTTTAGATACGCCTTTGCTCTTAGTAATACTTAATATTTGAACTTTCTCTGACATAATGTTTTCTCTAATTAGTTGGAAATCCGTTTCCGCTATGCTTTCCCTATACACATATCATGCAGTATATTAAATAAAACAGTCAAGAGAAATACACTGTACAAGTGTACATAGTTTATTTCATCCTTTAATAATGGTTACTTATTTATCAATAACTTAAGTGCGACTACTGTATTTATAGCTTGTTTTCATTAATTATTAACCCTAACGCTTGTTTTATTAGGTTTTTATGTTATAAATAATGGTTATGTAGGGTATAAGCACCGTTTATAGCGGGATAACAAAATAAGTCAAGTGACTGTTTACGTTGAAGTTTTTACTTAAATCAGTAGTAATAAGTTTGACGAGTGAGATTAAATATGCTTATAATAGATACATCAACAGCTAACAGTTTATGAAGAGTGTTTAAACAAGTAAAAAAAAACAGAAAACGAATAAATATGCAGTAAAAGTGAATTTACGCATTAAAAAACCTAAATGGAATTAAAACTTAAAACACTTAAATTGTTAGTTGCATATTAACGTTTTTAGGTGGTTTTTAAGTGAGTACAGTTCAAAATACATACAGTGTAATAGCAGACATAAAAAAATGTGGATGCAATAGAAATTCGTTTGATGCTATAAGCATTAAAGCGTTTAAGGCTGTATCTGCATCTATAAATCAAATTAAAGAATCATTAGAAAAATTCCCTCTACTTACAACTGAAAGAATAAATACGTTCAGAAAAATATTTTTAATGAAACAAATACACAAAGAAACAGGAATACCAAATTTCTGCAACACAAAAGAAAAAAGAAAAGAAAGAGATAGAAAGTGGGATCTAAGAATTGATGAGCACTACAATAATTTACTAATAAAAGAGCTAGCTGAAAAACATGAATTCATAAAGAATATTGATGACAAGTTAAGTGCTACAAGTAAGATAAAAAGATTGCAGTGTCGGAGAGGAATTAGAAGACTTGTTAATAAAACTTTCAAGATAATCATAATTAAGCTTGCAGCTCAAGAAGCATATGACGCTAAAAAGAACAAAAACGGTAAAGCCGTAACTTATGCAACAGACAAGCAGAAAGCTTTTTACAATCACTCTGAAACAAAACAAGCTGAATATAGAAAGAATACGTTTATTGAAGTAAACGGGCTAGCTACTTCATTACCTGACGCTAATTATATTAGCAGAATTCAAATGTCTAAAATAATAATGCGTTCATATGCAACGCAAATAATTGCGGAGCAAAAAAATTATATTTGTGTGTTCACTACTGACACATGCCCTCCTAATTTTCATACTGCGCCAAAGATCGCAAAAGGAAGCCGCTGGGACAAAAAAAACACTTCTAAAGATGCAATAGAATTTTTAAGAAATAATGACATAAAGCTAAAAAAGAGATTAGAAAAAGAAGGGATCGTAATGAGCAATCAGGATTTTCTTGAAATAAAGTGTACAGAGCCACATTTTTCAGGAACGCCACACTGTCACTCTCTTTTGTTTTCATCTGATGATTCATTAAGAATAATATTAAAAGAAAAATTCAAGCTATTTAACTACAGCAATGAAAAAACTGAAGGTCAAATAAATGAAATGATAGAAAGCTTATTAAGTGGAGAAGTAGAAGAAATAACTAATAAAGCATTAACTATTAAACTAATAAAGAAAGCAGAAAAAGACAACAAAGAAGAGAAAATTGCTTCTCCTGTATCTTATTTGTTTAAATATATAACTAAAAACTTTTTTGATAGCGGTGATGCTCTAGAAGATGAAATTTCAGAAAGCGGCATAATTGAGAAAGTTGAAGTAAAAAATCACATTGAAGCAATTTCGGCGTGGTACAAAGTAAATTCTGTAAGAAGATTTTCATTCAGAGGAATCAACGGAGCATTAGGCAAGTGGGATTATTGCAGAAAACTAGATGCTGACAAAATTGAAGATAATGAAGAAAATAAAGATCTTATTAAAGCTATAAAAATCGCAAAAAAAGAAGGCTTAAAAGACAATGAAAATACGTCTAATGCATTTGTTAGATTTATTGCTGTAAGCAAAAACTTAGAATGGGTAAAAGAAAGTAGAGTTAACGCATATGGTGAAAAATTAAAAACAAATGTAGCTATAAAATCAAATGTAATAAATGCAGCAGAAGTGTTTAAAAATAAAAGCGTCTTGCTAAATAAATCACAAGCAGAATTAATGAACTTAAAAGCAAATGAAAAAAACATATCAAACATAATGATACATGAAAGACAGATATTTAGTGAAGAAAGCGTACTAGATAGATCAATAAAAGAGATATCAAATTTAGGTCAAAAAGTGACGTACTTAGTAAATTACAGAAGTGAAAAAATAACAATACTAGAAATTAAAGAAGAAATAAAAAGCGAATTGTTGGGGACAGTTAAAGATAGTTATCCAAGTCAGCTGACTTCGTCATCTGATGAAGACATAAAAGCAAGATTGCACAACCAAATAGAGACACAAAGGTCAAATGAAAGAGATGAAATTGCAGAAATACATAAGAAATATAAAAACAAGTCAAAAGAGTACATAGAAATGCACATGTTTTTGAACGATATAGCTGCTTAATGATTATAAGTCGTTAAGCTTTAAAAAGGTAAGTAAAATGGGAACAAAATACATGGAGTCAATAAAATGCATGAAGAATACTACAAGTGGATTCGTGAAATGAACATAAAATATGAAAAGCTAAATGAAGAAAATGAAAAATACAATGAAAGAATGAAGCAAAAAGAAGCAGAGCGCTGGTATTCACTGCTAAATTAGATAGTTATTATTACGGGGCTTCGCCCCTTTTTTTATCGATGTTTGTTACAGCCTCTATTGATAATACTCAAACAAAGTACAACAAAAAAAGCTACTGAAAACGGGATTAAAAAGCATTAATAACACAATTAAAAATTAAAATAAACAAAGCCACGCTTTCAACTTTCCCACCTAAAAACCAGTACAAAAAACAAACAAATAAGTAATCCATAACATTTAAATAAAATAAAGCAAGTTAATTGATTAGTAACAAAAATATGTACTTTATCAAGCAACCGTAACAAAAAATAATGATTTGTCATATTAATTGAGTAGTAACACAAAAAATGGAATTATCAAGTTATAGGAGTAGTAACGCAATAAAAGAGATCGTCAAGGAAGTAAGTATCATAAATATAAAAATAATCAATCAAACAAGTATCATAAATAATAAATAAATCAAGCAAGGTAAAA